>JBCCLJ010000092.1:0-25716 GCA_039026915.1 Acidobacteriota bacterium | reverse complement strand
CTTCGGCTTGCTCGAGGATGCGGCGTGTCTCCGGGTCGTCCGGAAGCGGACCCGCCGTCGACTGGATGTAGGGCACTTCGAGGTCCTGTGCGGCGCGAAAGAGCTTCCCGGAGTTGAGGTCTTCGACCTTGACCACCATCTCGTAGTTGCCCGGCCGGAGGCGTCGCTCGAAGAGGAAGGGCACTGTTTCTTCCCCGAGGCCCTCCTCTGGCACGGGGAGGTCGAACTTGTAGCGGAAGTTCTCGAAGAGCTTGCCGTCGCGCAGCACCTCACCGGTCAGATACAGGTTGAGAGAGCGGTAGCCGGCGAGATCGCTGATCTCCAGGTTCTCCGGCGCGAATGCGACTCTGCTCTCGAGGACGGTTCGCGTCTTGTAGCGACGCGGAAAGTCGACGATCAGCTGTCCTTCGAGCAGCTCGGCATCGGGCGGCAGGTCGGTCGAGTAGGCCGCAAAGGTCGCGACCCACTCCGGCGACGGGCTTTCGGCCGGCGCTTCGATCTTTGCGAGCAGCATCTCGAAATCGGTCGGCCGCGAGAGGAGCCGCGCGATGGCAGCGACGACGACGTCACCGTCCCTGCAGGTCTGGACCTCCTGCAGCGCGTCCTGAATGCCGCGTCCCTGGCTGTTGCCAACGCCGATGTCGAAGAGATCGTTGGGGTTCGATCCAGGGTTCCAGAGGGTGAACTCCGGGCGACCGAAGCGCCGATAGAAGATCAGGAAGAACTCGAAGCCGACGCGCTCGGAGCGCTGGTAGAACCAGACCTCGAGAGGATAGGTGACGGTCGTGCAGTTGAAGGAGATGCGCGCGTCAGGCGGTCCGTTGAGCAGAAAGTAGCGCGCCCGATCCTCTGTCAGGTCGCCAAAGACCCCCCGGGCTTGAGCGACACGCTCGCCCCACTGCTGGCGAAACGCGTTCTGAGCGTTGTTGGAGTAAGGATCGCGAGTGCGCCAGAAGTTCTCGATGAAGGCGTCTCGCTGATAGTCCTGTTCGATCTCCAGGAAAGCGTCTCGCTCTTCGGTGCTGAGCAGTACGTCGACCTCTTCGAGCCAGCGCTTGTAGCCCATCGGCAACGCCTCGATGAGCTGACGGCGCTCCTTGCGGGACAGCCTCTCTGCCTTCTTCTTCTTGCGCGAGCGCTTTTGTTGGGTCTCCTCAGGCGCCTTTTCGTCGTCCGCCTCGGTGGTCGCAGCGGAGGATTCGACCGGTGGCGGGGTCGTCTCACTCTGGCCGAAGGCGGCGGCGCTCGAGATCAGCAGGGCGAGGCTGAGGGCGGCTGCTGGGATCGGAGCCCAAAGAAGTTGTGAAGGCTGCATCGATGACGTCCTTGAGCCACCTGCTCGGTGCGCTTGGTGCGACGAGCGGCTGGCGTTTGAGGCGAAAAGACCACCCCTGACAACAGAACTACGCCCCGAAGTCTTCCCCAACGATACAATTCTCGCGATGGCGACTGACCTTTCACGGCCCGAGGATCGGGCCTACTTCGATCACAACGCGACGAGCCCCCCGGACCCGCGCGTCGTCGAGGCGATGCTGCCGCATCTCGGCGTTCTGCACGGTAACCCCTCTTCGGTGCATGCCGTCGGCCAGGCCGCTCGCGCGGCGGTGGAGCGCGCTCGCCGTCAGGTGGCCGAGTTGCTCGGAGGGAGTGCCCCAGAGGTGCTTTTCACCAGCTCCGGTACGGAGGCGAACAACGCCGTTGTTCGCGCTGCTGCTGCGGGCGGCGGACGCCTCGTCGTCTCGTCGCTCGAGCACCCGTCGATTCGCGTGCAGGCGGAAGAGCTGGCCGGTCAGGACATCGACGTCGTCTCCGTGACGCCAGGTCCGGACGGCATCGTCTCGGCGGACCGGCTCCTCGACGCCGTCAACGAGGACACCCGTCTGGTGGCGCTCATGCTCGCCAACAACGAGCTCGGCACGCTGCAACCGGTGGCGGAGGTGGGACGTCGGCTCAGGGACCGCGGCGTACCGCTGCTGTGCGACGCCGTGCAGGCGGTCGGCAAAGTGGCCGTCGACGTCCACGAGCTTCACGTCGACTACCTCACTCTCGGCGGACACAAGTTCCACGGACCGATCGGCGCGGCGGCGCTGTGGGTTCGTGGCGGAGCGCCCTTCGAGGCGCTGCTCGTCGGCGGCGGCCAGGAGCGGCATCGGCGAGCGAGTACCGAGAACGTGCCGGCGATCGTCGGACTGGGTGTCGCCTCTGAGATCGCTGCGAACGAGCTCGCAGAGCGCCGCAGACACCTGCAGGAGCTGCGCGACCGTTTCGAGCAGCGCGTCACGGCGCTGGCGGGCGTCACGATCCACTGCGCCGGCAGTCCCCGGCTTCCCCACACCTCGCACGTCGCTTTCGAAGGTGTCGATGCGCAGACGCTGCTCATCCGCCTCGACCTGCGCGGCTTCGCGGTGAGCACCGGCGCGGCCTGCGCCTCCGGCGTCGTCGAGCCGTCGGCGACGCTGCTCGCCATGGGTATCGACGCGAAGGAGGCCCTCGCCTCTCTGCGGATCTCTTTCGGCTTGACGAACACGCCCGCCGAGATCGACGCTTTCCTCGAGGTTCTCCAGGAAGAGGTGGCGAAGCTGCGCCATACGGCCGAGGTCCCGGTTTGACGCTCGTCGTCGCGCCGTCGGTCGAGCTCGAGACGGCCGTCGCCAAAGTCGAGTCGCGGGCGGCGCGGAACGCGACGATCGCCGTGGCGATGAGCGGTGGCCTGGATTCGTCCGCCGTCGCCAGCTTGCTGCACCGCCGCGGCCACTCGGTCGTCGGTCTTTCGATGTTGCTCTGGGATCAGTCGACGCAGCGCGTGCACGGCCGCTGCTGCGGGGCCCTCGATCTGGGCGACGCTCGAGCGGTGGCGGACGAGATCGGCATTCCGCACTACACGCTGCGCATGGACGACGAGTTCCGGCGGCACGTCGTCGATCCGTTCGTCGAGGACTACCTGGCCGGGCGCACGCCGAGCCCCTGCGTGCGCTGCAACACCTGGATCAAGTTCGACCTCTTTCTCGAACGCGCCGACGCCGTGGGCGCCGACTACATCGCCACGGGCCACTACGCCCGCATCGTCGAAGGCGACGGCGAGTGGGAGCTGCACCAAGCGGCCTGTCTCGAGAAGGATCAGAGCTACTACCTCTTCGAGCTCACGCAGGAGCAGCTCGCGCGGTCGCTCTTTCCTCTGGGAGCGCTGACCAAGAACACGGTCCGGGACTACGCCCGCCAGGAGCGCATGCTGGTCGCCGAGAAGGGCGAGAGCATGGAAGTCTGCTTCGTGGCTTCGGGCGTGCAGCAGTTCGTCGAAGAGCAGGCGGCAGCGAGGCCCGATGCCTTTCCCGCCCCGGCGACGACGCCGAGCGAGATCGTCGACACGGACGGCAAGGTCCTAGGGCGCAGCAGCGCTCCGTACTTTCGCTACACCGTCGGTCAGCGTCGGGGGCTCGGCGTCGCGTCTTCGGAGCCGCTGTACGTCCTTGGCGTCGACGCCAAGAACAACCGACTCGAGGTCGGCCCTGATCGAGAGCTCGTGGCGCCCGGCCTGCTCGGGGAACGGCTGCACTGGATTGGCCGACCGCCGGCCGGTCCCGTCGAGGCGACCGTGCGAATTCGCTCGCGTCACGACGGCGTCGGTGCGACAATCCACACGCTCGACGACGGCCTTGCCCGCGTCGAGTTCGAGACGCCGCAGCGAGGCGTCGCCCCAGGCCAAGCCGCCGTCTTCTACGAGGGCACGCGCGTCCTCGGCGGCTGTTGGATCAGGGATCGTTGGGAAGGAACATCCGTATGAGTGTCGCCGAAGCCAGAAAACGCAATCCCGAAGCGACACGCAACTCCATCCTCGATGCTGCCGAGGCGCTCTTCGTCGCCAAGGGTTTCGCCGCCGCCTCACTGAGCGACATTGCGCGCCGGGCTTCGGTCACCAAGAGTCTGATTCATCACCACTTCGGTTCGAAAGAGGCCCTCTGGGATCAGTGCAAGAAGCGCCGCATGAGCCACTACGCGGACGTGCAGCGCTCGCTTCTCGACAAGCCTGACGAAGCCGACGATCTGCTCTCGCAGTCGATCACGAGCTTCTTCCACTTCCTCAATCAGAATCCCGAGTTCGTTCGTCTCAACGTCTGGATGACGCTCGAAGACCCACGTCTCAGTGAGGCGACGCATCCCGAGCTCTTCTCTCTCGGTGCTGAGCGCATGATCGAAGAGCAGAAGCGGGGAACGCTGCGCTCGGACGTCCCGGCGCAGCACATGTTGAGCATGTTCATTTCGCTGTGCATGTACTGGCACATGGCCCGCGACACGGGCCTGGCCCACCTCGTCGGAGACTCCGACAATCCCGACGAGGAGTATCTGCAGAGTCTGCTGAAGATCTTCTTCGACGGTGTACGGGAGCGGGGTGACATCGCCGACTCGGAGGAGAGCGAGCAAGAGAGCGTCGGGTGAGCGAGGGTCTGCCGCTTCGCTGGCTCGAGGGGCGGTACGCGGTCTGTCGTCTGGATGCCGGAGAGCGCGTGTCGGCGGAGGGCTTCGGCGGGCCTCTGATCTGCGTAGCGCAAACGGCCGAGGAGACCTCGGTTCTGTGCTCGTTCGATGAGGCCCCCCAGGGGGCGCGGGTCGAGGGTCCTTTTGCGGCGTTCGGCGTCCTGGGTCCTCTCGACTTCTCGCTCACGGGCATCCTCGCGGCGCTCGCGCAGACGCTGGCCGAGGCGAGGGTCTCGATCTTCGCTGTCTCGACGTTCGACACCGACTACGTTCTGGTTCCCGCCGACCGGAAGCTCGACGCCATCGCAGCACTCGAGGCCGCGGGCCACACCTTCTCGTCGGCGTCGCCGGCCGGCAGCTAGTCGTCGGGGCGCGCGACGAGCAGGACGAACTCCCCGCGCTGGCGCTCTCGACCCGCGAGCTCCTGCGCGAGCTCGTCGAGTGAGCCGCGAAGAACCTCTTCGTGCATCTTGGTGAGCTCCCGAGCGACAACCGCTCGACGGTCGGCACCGAAGACGTCGCGTGCATCGGTGACCGACGCAGCGATCCTGTGCGGCGACTCGAAGGCGATCAGCGTGTGACCGAGCTCGGCATAGCTCCGGTAGAAGCGTTGGCGTTTGCCGGTTTTCGGTGGAGGGAATCCGACGAAGGTGAACGGCTGCGGCTCGAGCCCCGAGACGAGCAGCGCCGTCAGCACTGCGCTGGGGCCGGGCAGCGCTTCGATCTCGATCTCCTCTGCCAGAACCGCTCGGGTGAGTGCGAAGCCGGGGTCGGAGACCAGCGGCGTGCCGGCGTCGGAGACGAGAGCGATCGTCTCGCCGTCTTGCAGCTTCTCGAGCAGCTGAGGGATGCGCCGACGTTCGTTGTGCTCGTGCACCGAGAGGAGCGTCGCTTTGATGCCGTGGTGTGCCAGGAGCCGCCCTGTGTGGCGCGTGTCTTCGCAGGCGACCAGGTCGGCGTCGCGCAGCGCCGCCACCGCTCGCTCGCTGAGGTCACCGAGGTTGCCGATCGGTGTCGGGATGAGCTGTAGGCGTCCGGCCATGGCGAGGTGATGCTAGCAACGCTTGCTGGCGGTGCGTCGCCGAGAGCTGACGATCGATGCGCGACCGCTGGGGTTACGATCCGACGATGCTTCGCCTCTTCCCAACGCTCTCCTGGCTCGTGCTCGGCCTGCTTGCCGCTTCGTCACCCGGCCTGCCACAGGCCGAGCTCGTCGATCGCGTCGTCGCGCTGGTCGACGGCGACGCGATCTTCCTCTCCGATCTGCAGCGGGCCAGGGCTCTCGCGGTCGAGGCGTCCGAGGGTGCGCCGCCTGGCGATCGGCAGCTGCTCGATCGTCTGATCGATGAGCGTCTGCGGCTTCACGAGGTCGAACGCTTCGAGTCGATCCCGGTGTCGCTCGAAGAGGTCGATGCTCAAGTCGAGGCACTCCGCAAGCGTTTGCAGCCGGAGAGTCTCGAATCGACCTTGGAGTCGATGGAGATGAGCCTGGAAGGACTGCGCGAGACCTTTGCGCGCCAGATCCTCCTGCTCCAGTACGTGGAGGAGCGTCTCGGTGCCCGGGTGTTCGTCGATTTGGACGACATTCGTGCCTACTATGACGAGACGCTCACTCCGCAGCTCGAGGCGCGGGGCGAGGAGGTTCCGGCCCTCGAGCGCGTGCGTGAGCAGATCCGTTCGTTGATCCGTGAGCAGCGGCTCGATGCGGAGATCGTTCGGTGGACGGAGGACCTTCGTCGCCGCGCCGACATCGTCGACACCCTCGACGAGGAGCCGGAGCCACCCCCGCGCTGAGCGCTCGGACTCAGTAGTAGAGGTCGCGGTACTGTGCCGCGCTCGTGAGTACCCGCCCGAGGTACTTGCGCGTTTCGCCGAAAGCGACCTTCGTGTAGTACTCGGCGGGATCGTCGGAAGCGCAATAGCGCCGCCAGAGCTGCGACTGCGACTCGCCGGCGTTGTACGCTGCGATCGCCTGATGCACGGCCCCGTCGTACGCCGTGCGCAGCTCGTCGACGTAGGCCGCGCCCAGGAGAATGGACACCTCCGGCCGCTCGAGATCGGCCGGCACGATGCGGCCGAGACCGATCTTCCGGGCAATGCGCTCGGCCGTTGGAATGACGAACTGTGTCAAGCCGCGCGCCGAGGCTGCCGAGACCGCCGTTGCCTGCCAGCGGCTTTCTTCGCGAATGATCCCCGCCAGAATCGACGGGTCGAGACGGAAGCGGGACGTCGCTCGATCGAGGATCTCCCGGTACGGCAGCGGGAAGAGCACTTCGCGGAAGGCCGTCGGCAGGGCGGCCTGCGGAAAGCTCGCCGGGATGCGGCGCTGCAGGATCTCTGCAATGAGCAGGCCTTCGCGCGGCAGTCCCCCGCGGACCAGCTGTTCGGCCGCAGCGAGGGCCAGCGGCGGCTCGCTCATCGGGAAGTGCTTCGAGGCGGCCGACGCTCCGTCGCTGAAGATTCCGAGGGCCAGAAGCGTCTCTTCGGGATGCACCAGCGGCGAGGTGAAGATCGGCCAGTCGGCGACCGGCATCGTCTTGGACGGCGCGATGTCACGGCCGCGATTCTCGGCCGCCAGCTTCTGTTGCAGGACCTCGATCACCCGTGTGCGGTTCGGGTCGTCGCGCTCGAGCAGAACGAGCGCTTCGACCGGGCGGTCACCGCGCGACAGTCGAAGTCGCAGGCGCTGCTCGACCTGGCGGCGCATCGCGGGACTCTCGAGTCGGAGCCGAGCCTGCTGCGAGAGCGGGTGAAAGAAGTCGCGACGCAGGGCTCTCAGGTAGCGCTCGAGCGCCTCCGCAGGTCGTCCCTCGATCTCGGCGAGGCGCCCGCGCCAGTAGTCGATCTCGAGGCTGGTTCCACGAATCGCGGTATCTGCATCGTCGAGCCAACGCCCGGCGCGGTCGCTGCGGCCCTCGACAATGTCGGTCGCTGCGAGGAAGAGTGCGGCGCGGCCCAGCTCGCTGCGTGCGGTGGGAGTACGCCGCAGCACCTCGTAGATCTGCAGGCTCTCGTCCTGGCGGTCGCTGCGCCAGGTGAGGCGCAGCGCCCCGATCAGGCCAGGGCCGCCGAAGTTCCCCTGCGGCAGCGACTGATAGGTCTGCTTGAAGACCTCGATCGCCTGATCCCAGAGTCCCGCGAGTTCGAGAGCCCGGCCCTGATGGTAGAGCGCCTGCGTCGTCTGCTGTGCAGCGGGGCTGCGGCTTGCCAAGTCGGCGTAGCGCTCGGCGGCCGTTCGGAACTCTCCCTGCCAGAAGTGACTGCGACCGAGCCGGTAGCGGAGCTCGAAGTCGGTTCGCGATCCGACCTCCGGGGCGAGCCCGACGACGACCTGTCGCAGATAGGCGTTCGATCGATCGAACTGCCGATGATGGTGGTAGGTGTTGCCGAGCAGGCTTACCCACTCGGGGTCGGGCGTTCGCGGACCGGCGAGAGGATCGGCGATGCGAGAAATGCGCTGGGCCGCCAGGAGCCCCGTCATGTCCGTACGCTTCTCGCGCAGAAGCGTCAGGAGAAGGCTCTTGGCGCCGTCGACGTCGTCGTTGCGCAGGCGGCAGTCCGCTCGTGCCAGCTCGAGTCGTCGACGCGCAGCACTCGGAAAGCGGCTCGTGGAGAGCGTCGTCAGCAGGCGACAGTCTCCGCCCCTCTGCAGCGTCTCGACGAGCAGGCGCGAGGCGGGGTCGATGAGCTCCTTCGGCGGTCTCTCACCCAGAAGCGTCGCCGTGAGGCCGGCAGCGACTTCGGGGTGGTCGAGCTCCATCTCGCTGAGCGCGATGCGGTAGCGCGCGTGCCCGCGTAGCTTCGGGCTCGTAGCGATGGAGTTGGCGAAGGCGTCCTTGGCCGCGTCGGGCTGGTCGAGGCGATCGTGAAGGTGGCCCTTGAGATAGTCGAGTCCCCATCGTCCGGCCTCGTCCGGTCGCTCGGCCTGAAGGCTGCGGACCTTGAGCAGAGCCTCCTCGTACCGGCCCTGCGCCTGCAGTTCGACCAGTTCGACCCGGGGGTCGGAGAACGCGAGAACGGAGAGGAGCAAATGCTGCAGCATTTAGGGTTTCAGCGCCTCGTTGGCGCGGCACGCGCGCCACAGTGGCGGGAGGTCGGCCTCCGAGGGCTCAAAGGGTGTCGGGATTGGGATGAGCCGACTCTCTGCTGGGCAGGGCCGCGGCTCGACGTTGGGCACCGGCGACATCAACGGATGCGCTCGACGCGTGCGCCTAGAGAATGCAATTTCGATTCCATTTTCTGATAACCGCGGTCGAGATGGTAGATCCGGTCGACGATCGTCTCTCCTTCGGCCACGAGTCCAGCGAGCACGAGGCAGGCCGAAGCCCTGAGGTCGGTCGCCATGACGTTGGCGCCTGAGAGCTTCGACGGCCCATGGATCGATGCGCGATTGCCGACGACTTCGATCTCGGCGCCCATGCGGGCAAGCTCTGGCACGTGCTGGAATCGATTCTCGAAGACGGTCTCGCAGACGGTGCACTGGCCCTCCGCCTGCGTCATCAGAGCGACATACTGAGCCTGCAGATCCGTCGGGAAGCCAGGGTGTGGCGAGGTGATCACATCTCGTGCTCGGGGCCGTTCGGCAGAGAGCACGCGGATCTGATCGGGCTTCGCGTCGATGTCGCAGCCCGCTTCCGAGAGCTTCTCGAGGAGCGGCTCCAGGTGTTTGGGCTGCGCGCCGAGTACGGTGACGTCACCGCGCGAGATCGCTGCACCGATCAGATAGGTGCCAGCTTCGATGCGATCGACGATCACCGTGTGTGTCGTGGCGTCGAGGCTGTCGACCCCTTCGACGACGATGCGCTCTTCGCCGGCTCCTTCGATGCGCGCGCCGGCGGCGTTGAGCAGTTGGGCGAGATCGACGATCTCGGGCTCGCGCGCGCAGTTGTCCAGGACCGAAGTCCCCTGGGCGAGCGTCGCGGCCATCAGAACGTTCTCCGTGCCCGTCACTGACGGATAGTTGAAGCGAAAACCGGCGCCGCGCAGGCGGGTCGCCTTGGCGGTGACGTAGCCGTGCTCGAGCTCGACGTCCGCGCCCAGCGCCTCGAGCCCGCGCAGATGGTCGTCGATCGGGCGCACGCCGATGGCGCAGCCTCCGGGAAGCGAGACGCGCGCGCTACCGCGACGCGCAACGCCCGGGCCGAGCGCCAGCACCGAGGCGCGCATCGTCTTCACCAGGTCGTAGGGCGCTTCGACGGGACCCAGGTCGTGTCCCGGCAGCAGGCGCACGCTGAGGGCATCGGCGCCGGACGCCGGATCTCCTTCGATCTCCTCATGCGCGACCCCGAGGCAGTCGAGGAGCTGAAGCATCGTGCGCAGATCGCGGACGCGCGGCAGACGGTGCAGTTCGAGGGGCTGATCGAACAGCAGGCCCGCGGCGAGTGCCGGCAGGGCCGCGTTTTTGGCGCCGCTCGCGTGAACGGTGCCTTGCAGCCTCGAAGGGCCGTGAATCCGAAACTTGTCCATGAGGGGGAACGCCTTCTGATTGCCTGCGCGAAGTGGCGGAAAGTTACCAGAGCGAGGTGTCTCGCTCCCATTCGAGAACGCGTTCGATGTCGGCGAGATCTCGGTGCGTCGCGCGGTGCGCGAAGCCGGCCGGCGTCAGCGCGCGGAGTGCATCGGCCTGGCCGTAGCCGATCTCGACGAGCAGCCGTCCTCCCGGTTTCAGGGCTCCAGGCGCGTCGAGCAGTCGTCGATAGGCGTCGAGAGCGTCCGTCGCGCCATCGCCGTGCCCTTCGACGAAGAGAGCCCGGGCGGGCTCGTGGTCACGGACCTCGGGAGCGAGGTCGGCCGATCGCTCGACGTAGGGCGGGTTGCTGACGACGACATCGGCCGCGTGACCCAGCCCGCCGAGAAGATCGCTGCCGACGAGCGTGACGCGGTCCTCCAGACCGAGGAGCCGACGGTTCTCCCGTGCCACGGCGAGCGCCGCGAGCGAGACGTCCAGTCCGACGACGCGCAGATCGGGTCGCTCGGCGGCGAGGGTCAGAGCGATGCAGCCGCTGCCGGTGCCGACGTCGACGACGAAAGCTGCCTGCGGCAGTTCGCCGTGAAGAGCCGCTTCGACGAGCAGCTCCGTCTCCGGTCGCGGGATCAGCACGCGCCGATCGACGACGAACGAGCGGCCGTAGAACTCGCGCTTGCCGACGAGATAGGCGTAGGGCTCCCCCGCGGCTCGTCGGGCGACGAGGTCGAGAAAGCGGTCGGCATCCTCTTCGCCGAGATCTTCGCGACCGAGGGCGAAGATCTGTGCCTCCGACCGGCCGAGAACGTGACCGAGGAGGAGTCGTGCCTCGCGCGAGGAGGTGTTGGAGTTGGTGGCGAGTCGGTCTCGTGCGAGCGCAAGGAGGCACTGAGCGCTGCGGTCGACGCTCAAGCGAGTCGTCAGCCGGCGGTCGTCGATGCGGTCTGCTGCATCGAGTCGGCCTGGTAGTGGCTCGTCAGGGGCTCGATGAGGCAGGTGAGATCGCCTTCGAGCACGGCCGGCAGTTTGTGCACGGTCAGTCCGATGCGGTGATCGGTGACGCGGTTCTGCGGGAAGTTGTAGGTGCGGATCTTCTCCGAACGATCGCCGCTACCCACCATCTTGCGACGCTCCGCGTCCATTTCGCTGTGCGCCTTGGCGAGCTCGATCTCGAGGATGCGGCTCTTGAGCACGCGCAGCGCCTTCTCTTTGTTCTTGATCTGGCTGCGCTCGTCCTGGCAGCTGACGACGAGGCCCGTCGGATTGTGCGTCAGACGGACCGCCGAGTACGTCGTGTTGACGCCCTGGCCGCCCGGGCCCGAAGCGCAGAAGGTGTCGACGCGCAGGTCGCCCGGGTCGATCTCGACCTCGACGTCCTCGGCCTCTGGCATGACGGCGACCGTCACGGCGGAGGTGTGGATGCGTCCAGAGGCCTCCGTCTCGGGCACGCGCTGCACTCGGTGCACGCCGCCTTCGTACTTGAGCCGGCTGTAGGCGCCGCGGCCCTCGATGATCGCCGAGACTTCTTTGACGCCGCCGACCTCGGACTCGGAGAGGTCGAGCACGTCGATCTTCCAGCCCTGACCTTCCGAGTAGCGCGAGTACATGCGGAAGAGCTCGCTGGCAAAGAGCGATGCCTCGTCGCCGCCGGTCCCGGCACGGATCTCGAGCACGACGTTGCGCTTGTCGTTGGGATCTTTCGGGATCAGCTCCTGCTTGAGCCGCGCCTCGAGCTCCTCGACCTTGGCAGCGAGGGTCGAGCGCTCTTCGGCAGCGATCTCGTAGAGCTCGTCGTCCTTGGGCAGGTCGGCGAGCATCTCGTCGGTGTCGGTCTTCTCCTGTACGGCCTTGCTGTACTGCTGGTAGAGCTCGACCACTGGAGAGATCTCGGCGAGGGCGATGCTCGTCTCCCGAAAGCTCGCCGGGTCGGCGAGGGTCTCCGGGTCGGAGAGCTTGATGGTGAGCTCTTTGTGCGTGCGCTCGAGCTCTTGAAGTTTGTCCAACATGGCTTTGCCTCGACCCTCGATCCTACCAAGCGATCGTGGTCTTTGCGTCAGCGGTGAAACGTCGTGCGCTCTACCACTGCCGGGGCCGCCCCGGCGATGCAGCGACCGGCCTAGGGCCTCCGCCTCGGCTTCGCAGTGTAGGCGTGGAGTACGAGGTCTTTGGTGTCGCCGTCACCGTTGAGATCGGTGGTGGTCTCTGCCACCGGCAAGAGGAAGAGCCCTTCACCTAGGGAGAAGTGACCGGTACCTCCCGCAGCGATGCCCAAGCTCGAGAGAGACTCTGAGCCCCGATCGAAGACGAATGGAACGAAGTCGGAGGTGTCTCCGTCGCCCGTGAGATCTCTCGACTCGCTCGATTCCGAAACCAGGAATCCCAGCCATCGGCCAGCGAAGCTCGGCCCGTAGGCCGCGACGCCCAGGCTGAGAGGCTCACGCTGGCGTCGGTCGAAGACCGTTGCGATGCGGTCGTTGTCGTCGCCGTCGCCGTTCAGGTCTCCCCAGAGGGATTCGCGCCGCAGGTAGTAGCCGACATCGTCGCCGATCCAGAAGGGATTCGATGCGAGAAAGGCGCCGGCTGCTTCTGTGCTCCGGCGCTGGGCATCATAGAAGTAGAGGTCGTTCTCGGGTGGCTGTGTGAGTTCGCCGACGAAGCCGATCAGGCTGCCGCCGATCTGGATCTCAGCCACCCTGCCTCTGCTGAGAGCCTGCTCCGTGTGATGCGTACGGCCCTTCTTGAGATCGATCACCGTGAGCGTCTTGTCGAGAAGGTCGCCGTCGTCGTTCGCGTCCGCGGTTTGCGCGGCTTCATCTACGGCGACGGCCAGCCACCGCTCTGAGAGCTCGTACTGCAGCGATGCGAAGACCGGTGGAACTGCCAGGCCCGTGTTGACGACCTGAGCTTCGGTCGTGGGCCGGTTCCTGCCCCTCGAGCTGGCTTGGGGAGGCAGAAAGTAGTGCAGGACGTGATCGGCGAGGTCTCCGTCGCCGTTCAGGTCGCTGGATTGATGATCTTCGCGGGCCAGAAAAGCCGCCGACTTAGCGGTCGATCGCAGCTCCAACGCTGCCAGGCCCAGGTTGCGGAGGCTTCCGGTTGCGTTGTCGTAGTGATGAACGATGCGGTCCGCAGTGTCGTTGTCGCCGTTTAGATCGACGTTGAGCTTCGACTCTCTCAGCAAGAGAAGGGCATGGCCGTTGAGCGGAGCGATGGCGCTCGGGGCGATCGAAAGGACGCGGGTGGTGCCAGCGCGTTCGTCGTAGACGCTCAGTCGCGATGTGCCCCAGTCGATGAAGAACACTCTGTATCGATCGACCCAGGCAAGATTGAAGACGATGTCGGTGGCCCGGATGGCCTGCCGTTTGAGATTCAGTCGGTGAAGGACCCAGTCGGCCAGGTCTCCGTCGCCGTTCTGATCGAAGCCCAGCTCCTCTTCGAGGACGCCGAAGAAGTAGCGTGCTCGCCGATGTTGGCCGGGCAGGGTGATCGTTCGATCGAAACCGGTGTTCCAGAGGAGACCCTTTTTCGCGCAGAGAGCATGCGTGGGCCGGTCGAGGGTGTCCCCATCGCCGTTGAGATCGCCCTGGTGGTCTTCGCGGACCGGAAAGAGGAAACAGGGGTGCCCGGTCGTCGGTGGTGCCACGGAACCGAACGCCAGCCCGAGGTTATACAGCTCCCCTTTCGCTTCTTCTGTCGCGTTCGACGCGTTGGCGGCCGGGCCGGCCAACAGCAGGCCGAGCATCGCGGTCAGTAGGTACCTGGGCAAGAGCGGCCTCGGGCCGATCACGACGCCAGGCTCTCCGCCGAAACGCTGAGCCGCTTCATCATTTCGTGCAGGGTCGTCGGCTTCACCTTCAGCAGCTCGGCTGCGCGCTTCTGCACTCCGCCGGAGGCCTGCAGCGCCTTGATGATGAGCTGTCGCTCGTAGGAGCTGACAGCCTCCTTGAGCGAGATGCCCGCGGTCGGCAGCGTCGCCTGCGGCGCTCCGAGTCCGCTCGGCTGGCGAATCGTCAGCGGCAGCAGATCGACGTCGAGGATCGGGGTCGTCGAGAGCACGACGGCGCGCTCGATGGCGTTCTCCAGCTCGCGCACGTTGCCGGGCCAGTGGTAGTCCATCAGCAGCTCCATCGCCGGCGGAGCGATCGCCTCGATCTCCTTGTCGTTCTCTTCGCCGTAGATGCTGACGAAGTGCTGAGCGATCAGAGGGATGTCCTCGGAGCGCTTGCGCAGCGGCGGCAGGCTGAGAGTGATGACGTTGAGTCGGTAGTAGAGATCTTCCCGGAAGTCCCCGGTCTCGACGAGCTGCTCGAGGTCGGCGTTCGTCGCCGCGACGATCCGCACGTCGGACTTCAGGTTCTCGACGCCGCCGAGGCGCATGAACTCCTTCTCCTGGATGACGCGCAGCAGCTTGGCCTGCGTATCGGCTGGGATGTTGCCGATCTCGTCGAAGAAGATCGTGCCCGCGTCGGCGACCTCGAAGAGACCTTTCTTGCCCGAGACCGCGCCGGTGAATGCCCCCTTTTCGTGGCCGAAGAGGTTCGACTCCAGCAGGTCGGGAGGCATCGAGCCCGAGTTCACCGTCACGAAGGGGCCGTCCTTGCGCTTCGAGTTGTTGTGAATCGACTTGGCGACGAGCTCCTTGCCGGTGCCGCTCTCGCCGAGGATCAGGATGTTGCTCTTTGACGGCGCGGCGCGCCGGATGAGCTCGAAGACCTCCTGGATCGGCTTGCTCTTGCCGATGATGCTGTCGAAGCCGTAGCGCGACTGCAGCTGTTCGCGGAGCCGTCGATTCTCGGTGGCCAGCTGCCTGCGCTCGAGCCCCTTCTGCAGGGTCATGACGACTTCCTCGTTCTTGAACGGCTTCGGAAGGTAGTGGAACGCGCCCTCACGCATCGCCTCGATCGCACCTTCGATCGACGAGTAGGCGGTGATCACCACGACCACCTGATCGGGGTCCTTGTCGCGAATCTGTTTGAGGACTTCCTGGCCGCGCATGTCAGGCAGCATGAGATCGAGCAGCACGAGGTCGACCTCTTCGCGCTCGAGCACCGCCAGTCCCTCGCTTCCGGTTCGACAGGAGATCGCGTGGTGGCCCTCCTGGCGAATCAGAGTGACCAGTACGTCCTGGAGGACTTCCTCGTCGTCGATGATCAGGATGTTCATAGCGTTTCCTCAGTGATGGCCTGGCCGGGCGCGGTGGCGGGTCCCACCGCGAGAGGGAGCGTAAGCCGGAAGAGTGCGCCCTTGGAGAAGTCTCGGCCGCGGTCGACGGCGATCAGATCGCCGTCGTGACGGCGCACGATCTGCTGACTGATGGCGAGACCGAGTCCGGTGCCGCCCTGGGCGAGCTTGGTGGAGAAGAACGGGTCGAAGATGGCGTCGACCTGGTCCGAGGGAATGCCGGGTCCGTTGTCCTCGATCTCGAGCACGAGCATCTCGCCTTCGGTCGAGGCTCGCAGACTCACGGCGCCGTTCGCCCGGATGCCGTCTCCGGTCATCGCGTCGATGGCGTTCGTGAAGAGATTGACGAAGACCTGGTAGAGCTCGCCCTCGTTCGCCTTGACGACCCACTCCGGCGCGGGCCGCGCGATCCACTGCACTTGGACCTGGCTGCTGCGTAGCCGAACAGCGAGCAGCTCGCAGACCTCCTCGACGACGCCGTCGAGTGCCAGCACCTCGGCCAGCGGGCTCTTGCGCCTCGCGAACTGAAGGAGGTTGTTGACGATGGCGGACGCGCGGAAGGTCTGGCGCTCGACCTTCTTGAGCACTTCGTAGCGCGGGTCGGCCTCGTCGGTGTCGTTGAGCAGCATCTGCGCGTAGCTGGAGATGCCGGTGAGGGGAGTGTTGACCTCGTGAGCGACGCCGGCGGCGACCAGACCGAGCGCAGCCATGCGGTCCTTCTCTTCTAGAGCGCGCTGCATCGCGACGTGCTCGGTCTCGTCGTGCGCGACGATGACGTGATGGGCTTCGGCGCCGCTGCCCTGAAAGTCGGCAATGCGCACGCGTAGCTCGCGCGGCGGATCGCCTTCGAGGGAGATGCGGATCAGGTCCTGCGGCGTCGCGGGAATCTGGTCCGCCGGGAGCAGCTCGGTGAGCTGTCGCCCCGCCAGCGCGTCGGCGTCGGCGTCGAAGATGTCTCCGAAGGCCTGGTTGCAGGTGAGGACGCGCTGCAGATCGTCGAGAACGGCGATGCCGGCCGGCGAAGACTCGATGATCTCCTCGTTGAACTGCTTGAGCTCGAGCACTTCGCGGAGCTGTTTGCGAGACTGCTCGAGAAGCTGAGCGTTCTCGATGGCGAGCACCGACTGGTTCAGCAGCTGGCGGATGAGAGGCAGGTCGTCGCTCGACAGAGGCACCTGCCCGTCCTTGTAGCCGACGGCAGCGAGACCGATGTGCCGACCGCGGAGCGTCAAGGGAAAGACGTAGCGATAGCCGAGTGCGTAGAGCCTCGTCTCGGGCTCCGAGGGTTGGTCTGCGAAGGCCTCCGGCTGCAGGCTCAGGTACTCCTGCTTCCAGAGACTCTGGGGCACGCTGTCGATGCGTAGGGCACCCGTATCGGCACCGATCTCCGGTCGGACCGGGACGAGCATGCGCTTCTCGACGAGCAGCAGGTTGGTCAGTTCCAACTCCATCGTCTCCTCGAGCTCCTGCAGCAGGCCAGAGCTGAGGCGGTCGAGGTCGCGTTCGTGGAGGAGCTCCTGTCCGAAGCTGGAGAGAGCGCGGCGGCGGCCGAAGCGACCGCCGTAGTGGAAGCGCTGCAACGCGCCGCCGATGCTCTGCTTCGCCGGGACGAGCAGGCCCGCGATCAACAGGCTGCCGGCGATCGTCGTGACGTTCCGTGCGACGTTGAAGTCCTCGGGGATGCCGCGCTGGATCAGCAGGTTGAGCAGCGAGAAGCCGAGTGCGCCGAGCAGCAGGGTCAGCGTGTACGCCGCCACGTCGCGCAGGATGATGCCGATGTCCCACAGGCGATAGCGCAGGATCGCGTAGGCGAAGCTCAGCGGCACCAGGAAGAGCGGCAGCACGGCCAAGGTGTCGACGGCCTCGGGGAGGTCGAAGCCGAAGCTCGTCGGGATGAGGTTCAGAAAGAGCAGCGGCAGATAGCCGGCCGTCGTGCCGAGAGCGATCCAGCCGATCTGGCGCTTCTCTTCCCACTGCGTGCTGTTGGCCAGTCGCAGGCAGAGGGCACCGACCGCAGCGAAGGCGAAGGCCACCAGTGCGAAGAGCTCGAGACGATTGAAGAGTACGATCTTGCGCGCGTCGAGGCCGCCCGAAATGTAGCGCCCGGACGCCAGCATGAGGTCGAACTGAAACGCGGCGAGCACCGCTGCGGGCAGATAGAGAAACGGGACGAAGCGCCGCTTGGAGAGCCGGTGGGGAAAGGTCAGAAAGAAGTGCAGCGTCAGCGGCGGCAGGACGAGCAGTGCGATGTCCTCGAGAACGACGAGCAAGCGGTCGAGTGCATCGAACGGCGGAACCGCCGTCCAAAGGCAGAAGGCACCCGAAGCGAGGCACCACAAGTGAAAGAGCGCCACCTGACGGTTTTGGCGCCTGACCAGGGTGTAGAGCCCGATGAAGATGTAGCTACCGCCGATCAGAACGAGAACGAGATAGGAGACGTCCCAGTCCAGCGGCGGAAGCGTGTACTGCACGGGCTCGAGCTTCTGGCCCCGGAGCACCATGACTTCGCTGACGCTGCGCGCTTCGAGCGCTCGACGCAGCGCTGCGCCGCTGGTGATCTGCTCACCCTGCACCAGCAGGATCTGGTCGCCGGCCTGGAGCCCGGTGCTCGGATCGGCCCAGCCGACGAGGAAGGCTCCGGCGACGGCTTCTCCCTCGAGACCGACCGGTTGAAAGCTCCGGACCTTGCGCGAGATCGACAGCGCTCCGAGCCCGACGACGACGGCGGTCAGTGCGAGCAGCGCCCCGAGGGCGAGCAGCCGTGGCTTGGACGGTGGGCTGGAAGTGGAAGTGCTCATGCGGAGAGTTGAGGACACAGCGATCTGTGTTCGAGGGCGGTACGCCTTGGAATAGAGCAGTTTTTGTGCCATGACGAAGCGGCGTTGGAGAGTCGCGCCAGCGGGATGCGCCCGGCCGAGCGACTCAAAAACTTGAATTCGTCCATCATATTGGATTCAACCAATCTGTTGAACTGCGTTTTGGGGTGCGCCTTCGAAGGCTGGTGCGCGTGCCGTTCCGCGAGGTGTCGTCGGACCTCCCGAGCCTTGAAGCCGATCGCGGCGGTGCGCGGTACCGAACCCCCGTCGACCGATGGCACGGCCCGGGACCGAGCTCGGAACGGACGCGCCTGCGGCTCTGCTGGACAGGTTCCGTTCCGGTCGGAGGGCTCGCCTGTCCGGATGGGAGCTTCAACGCGTTAATCGTTGATGAAGGGAGCTGCACACGATGTCTCGAGAAGATGAAATGGGCCTCACTCCGGAAGCGGCGAACGGCTACGAGGAGTTCTTTGTTCCTGCGATCTTTCACCAGTGGCCGCCGATCATGATTTCGACCGCGGCCGTCGAAGAGGGCGAGAACGTCTTGGACGTTGGATGCGGAACCGGCGTGCTGACACGCGAGCTGGTGCAGAACGTAGGAGCCGCGGGTCGCGCCACTGGTTTCGATCTGAGCGAGAGCATGCTGGGCGTTGCAAGAGACCGCTGCCCTGATGCGACGTTCGAGCAAGGCAACGTCGTCGACCTGCCGTTCGACGACGGCAGCTTCGACGTGGTGATCAGCTCTTTCATGCTCATGTTCGTTCCTGATCCGGAGGAAGCGCTCCGTGAGATGAGGCGTGTCCTCGAGATCGGGGGTCGTTTGGTCGTCAGTGTTTGGCAGGGACTCGAGAACAACGTCGTCTACAGCGCACTGGTGGACGCGACGCGTGAGGTCGCCGGTGGCGAATCGGCAGACTCTCTGGCTTGGCCCTTTGCCCTCGGGGAAGCGGACCGGTTCGAGGGACTCTTCAGGTCGGCGGGCATGGAGCAGGTGGATCTGAGTCACCACGATGGAACAGCAACGTTTCCCTCCGTGGAGGACTTCGTCGCGACGGAGATTCAAGCGTGGCTTCTGGCGGACAGTGTCGACGCAGAGCAGATGGATGCGATCGTGAGTGCGCTGCGGACCCGGCATCCGCCGTTCCGGTCGATCACCGGCCCCGTCACGTTTCCGCTCAACGCTCTGGTCGCCAAGGTGAACGCGGTCTAGGCAGACGGGGGCGGCGGGATGTAGGCCTTCGCGGAATCCAAGGGGAGCCTCCGCTGCCGGAGGACGAGCACGGGCTGCCTCGGCCTCACCTGGCGCCAGTCGAGGTCGCCCGGGGAACCTCCCCTGAACCGGCGAAGGTGAATCCGCTAGAAGCTGACGGCGATGCCGCCGACGACGCGCTCGCGGACCTCGTCGATCTGAGCTCGATCGAGGATGCCGTTGCCGCGGGAGACCTGCATGTCGAGCAGCAAAGCCCACTGCGACGACGGAGCGAAGGTGAACCCGAGCAGTCGCTCGAGGTCTTGTGTGACCTGGAGCTGGATCCGCTCAGAGTCGATTGCGGTCGAGCGGGTGCCGTCGCTCTGGAGCGTCGAGAGGTCCTGCTGCATCGAGTGGAAGCCGAGTTTGACCGCCGTGCTCGTGTTCTCGAAGTGCGTGTTCAGCGACGTCACCAGAAAGCGCACGCGGTTTTGCAGCGGTACGCCGTCGGTCGACTGCAGGATGCCGCCACCGCCCTCGGCCAGGTTCGACTCGAAGTGAGCGAGGATGCTGGGTGAGAGGCGGCGATCGATCGAGAAGTGCAGCTCCGGGACGCGGTCGCCCGCCACCAGGAAGAGGCTGTCGAGCTGGTCGAGAAAGTCTTCGCTGAAGAAGAGCCGCAGCGTGTCCGTGTACTCACGCTGCAGCACGCCGAGGCTGACCGCGTTGTGCTCTCCGAGGAGACGCGTGATCTTGATGCGGTAGCAGTCCGACTCGGCCTGCGAGCAATGCGCCGCATGGCCGTAGAAGGCGGGGATGAAGTCCTGGTTGAGGAAGCGGGGGTCGACCTCGGTCACGCGGTGGCGCCCGGCCACCTCCGCGGTCCAGTTGGAGCCCAGCTCGACCGAGACTCCCGCGTGCGGCGAGAGCTGCACCTGGCCGTTGACCACGGTGGTGAAGAGGCCGTACTCGAGGTTCGTGCCACCGCCGACGTCGACTCCGCCGACGCCGAAGATGTCGAAGCGCTCGACGGGGATGGCTGCTGCCGACGCCGCCGTGAGGGGACTGCGCTGGCGGTAGCTGACACCGGTCTGGAGGCTGTTGCGCCGGGTGAGCTGCGCCTCGTACGAGCCCTCGAGCTCCCAGGTCTGCGACGCCGTCGGCGCGCCGAAGGCGTCGATGCGGTCGTCCGAGAAGAAGTTGTTTTCCTCGGTGAAAGCGGCGGAGAGCTCCGAGCGGCCCGGTCCCAGGTCGCTCGACCAGGCGACTCCGTAGCGCTCGAGGTCGATGCCTCCACCGCTGCGGATCTGGTTGCGGTGGCTGGAGACGTGCAGCTGGGCGTCGTCGAATGGCGTGAGCGTGACGGCGAGAGCCGAGGTCTCGGCGAGCTTGCTGCCGGTGAACGCCCCGTCGGAAGCGCCGGCGAACTCCCGGATCGTGCCGCGCACGCCGAGGTCCATGCGGCCCAGACGGCCCTGGACGCCGACGGTACCGCCGTTCAACCGCGCCGAGCCGATGCTCGAGAAAGCGCCCGCGCCGGTCAGCGCCGCCATCTCCGCTTCGAAGCGGTCCTGTGCGCGTTGGAACTGCGAACTCTCCTCGAGGCTCTCGGCGATCTGGATCTCGCGCAGGATGTCGGAAGGGATCTTCTCGCGGATGGACCAGTAGTCATCGCCGTCGACCTGATCGAGGCTCTCAGGCGTCAGCGCGAAGTCGATGTACTGGTAGGCGCCGGCCGTCGTGCGCGTCAGCAGCATCACTGCGGGGACGAAGCCGGGCTTGTGAGCGATGATCTTGTAGAGGCCCGCCGGCAGAGAGCGGAAGACGAACTCGCCGCTGCGATCGGTGAAGGCCTTCTTGAGAGAGAGGTCAGCCAGCTCGTAGGCATACACCGAGGCGGAGACGAGAGGATCTTCGTCCGACAGAACTTTGCCGACGACGGCGGCCCCCGGAGTTCCAGGACCTTGCGGGTTGCCGATCAGCGAGGCCGAGGAGGTGGCCACGGCGAAGACCGGCGCGCCGAGAGCGAGGCACAGACAGAGCGCGACGCCGAAGGCGAGTCGGTGCAGCACTGCTTGGCTTTCGTTGCTCATGGTCGTTTTTCCCTGCTCAAGTCGAGGCCGTGAGGACTCTGTCTTACTCCGAGCATCTACGAATACTACCCGAGCCCGATCTCGACTTCAGCAAGACTGGGACAGATAGTCCTGTCGCGGTGCAGCGACAAGCGCGCGGGCATGAGCACAAAGGAGGGGATCGCTAAGCCGTTCAGATCCTAGCAAAGCTGTGCCCCCGTTCCTCTGCGGTACTTCTAAGTCACTCCTCCTCAGTGATTTGCCCTGAGAACCCCAGGTGGCCTAGAGCGGCGTCCTGGCGAGCACGAAGGCCTCGACGCGCCGAGCCTTGGCCCTCAGAAGCACCCGCGCGACAGCTGCCAGGGTCGACCCCGTCGTCACGACGTCGTCGATCAAGACGACGCAGCGGCCGCGAACCGCCGCGGGATCGGTCACCGCGAAGACACCGCGCAGAGCGGTGATCCTCTCGTGGCGAGGTAGCGAGGACTGGGGGTGGCCGCGTCGCCGTCGCCGGACCGCAAGAGCGAGCGGCACGCCGCTCGCCTCTGCGAACTTGTCCGCCAGGATCTCCGCCTGGTTGAAGCCGCGGACCGCTCGCCTCGTCCAATGCAGGGGGATCGGCACCAGAAGGTCCGCGTCGCGCAGCGCGGCACCTCGCCGGGCGAAGGCCTCGGCGGCGAGCTGCTCGCCCAGGAAAGGGTCGCGGGCGAACTTGAATTGCTGCAGGAGTCGGTCCAGCGGCTCGCGGTATTGCCACACCGCGGTACAACGCGCGACCGGTGGCGGCTCGCGCAGGCAGACGCCGCAGGCTCTTTGCGGGCGTGCGCCCCGATGGCTCGCAGGCAGCGGGCGACTGCAGCTGCGACAGCAGCCGTGATCGAGCCGGAGCTGACCGCGGCAGGGCAGGCAGAGCCGAAAGCGCGCGCCGCGAGCCCAGCGCCCGCAGTGCGCGCACTGCTCCGCACAGACGGTGTCGAGAAGGAGCGCTGCGCCGCGACCGAAGGCAGATCCGCGCCAGCTCCAGTAGGCGTCGTTCACGCGAGAACAGACGCCTTGCTGGCTACCGACCTTGCGAGGAAACGGGCTGGAGATCGACGGGGATGCCCGTCATGTGGGCCTGGCTCGAGAGCGGCTCGAAGGATCCCGGTCCGCTCGGCAGGAGCCGGTTCACGTTCGCTCCCGCGTACTTCTGGGCGACCCGCATCCCCGGCGTGCGCGCGTTGCCCCAGCCGTGCGGCACGGCAACGACGCCGGGGCGCAGCGACTCGTCGAATCGGATCTCGGCCTCGAGAGAGCCGAACTCGTTGCTGAGCCGACCCTCGCCGCCCTCGGCGAGTCCCAGCTCCTCCGCGTCGGCAGGATGCACGTAGAGAAAGGTGCGATCGTGATGTTTCGGGCGCAGACGCTCGACGTTCGCGTACCAGGAGTTGTGACCGTAGCGGTCCCGGCGCGTGATCAGCAGCAGACCTTCCCGCTCACCCATCTCTTCCGCAATCTGGAGGCAGCGGGAGAGGGCCTCCTCGAAGGCCGGTGGGCAGCAGTCGACGAGTCCGCCGTCCCGCTGGACGTGTTCCTCGAAGAAGCGCCCGGGCTGGTGCGGGCCGAAGTCGATGCCGTGGGGTGACTCGCGCAACTTCTCGAGGCTGTTGCCGCGGGTTCTCAGCATGTGATCGATGCGCCCCCAGACGGCCTGTTCGGGCTCCGGCCCGTCGAGCAGCGACGTCAGGCCCATCTGCTGGGCCAGCCGCTCGAAGATCCACCACTCTTCGCGGCGCTCCTCGTGCGGCTCCACCAGCGCCGGGGTCCACTGCACGTAGGGTCGGTGCTGTAGGCCGATTCCGTTGAAGGTGATGTCGGAGCGCTCGAACAGATCGGTCGCCGGCAGCACGAAGTCGGCGAGCTCGGCCGTGGCGTTGCGGTAGAGATCGACGACGACGAGCAGGTCGAGTCCCTCGAGTGCTTCGCGCAGCGGCTCTTCGCCGGCAATCGACAGCAGCGGATTGCCCGACATCATGAACATGGCTCGGATCGGACGCTCTTCGTCGCAGATCGCCTGCGCCATCAGGGTCCCGGGAAGATCGCCGCGCCGCAGTCGCCCGTAAGGCGTCTCGTGAAAGGTCTCTTCGAACTGAGCGCGCCCGGCTTTGGCGTTCTTGTAGAAGCCCTCCGAGAGCACGTTGCCGCCGGGCTGGTCGAGGTTGCCGGTGACCAGGCTGAGCACGTGCACCAGCCAGTATCCCAGCGTGCCCTGCCGCCCCATGTTGACGCCGGTCGACATGTGCACGCCGGCGCGGGGAGCGTCCGCGAAGGCGAGGGCGATCTCGCGGATCTGTTCCTCTTCGAGGCCGGTCAGCTGGGCTGCACGCGAGGTGGGGAATCGGGCGACGAAGCTTCGCAGCTCGTCGAGGTGCTCGCCGCGCTCGGTTGCGAGCGGGTGAAAGCCTCGCTCCTCGTCGATGACGTGGATCATCGCGGCGAGCAGATAGACGTCGCTGTCGGGAAGAATCTGCAGCACCTCGCCGGCGCTTGCCGATTCGTGGCGCCGCGGGTCGACGAAGACGATGCGCGCGCCGCGGTCACGGGCGGCGTAGAGCTCCTTCATGGGGTCGGGGATCGACAGGAAGCTCATGTGCGAGATCGCCGGGTTCTCGCCGAGGATCAGCAGAAAGTCGCAGTGCTCGAGATCGGGGATCGGGTGAATCGTGTGCGACCCGAAGACCGCGGTGCTGGCAGCAAACTTGTTGGCGCAGTCCTGGGTACCGGAGCCGAAGGTCCGCTCGACGCCGAGCTGCCGAAGGAATCCGAGCGCCGACGGCCGAGCGAGTGCGTTGAATGCCGACGGATTGCCGATGTAGGAAGAGACGGCGTCACCGCCGGACTCCTCGAGGATCTGCTGCAGTCGCGCACCGATCTCCTGGAACGCTTCGTCCCACGACACTTCTTCGAAGCGGCCTGACGCCGTTCGTCGCAACGGCACGTCGAGGCGATCTGGATCGCGATGGACGTCCAGGGCCGCGAGTCCTTTGTGACAGCAGAAGCCCTTGCTGATCGGGTGTTCCTTGTCGGGAGCGAGCTTGACCAGCTCGCCGTCCCGCACGGTGCCGACCAGGCCACAACAGGGCTCACAGACGCGGCAGAAAGTATGGACGGTCTGTTCGGTCATGGTGTGCCTCCTGGGCTGCCGAGCGTTTGCGTCGCGTGGCCCAGCCGCGTCGTCAGGTCCGTGAAGAGAGTCTCGGCTCTGGCCAGTCCCGCCCGGTAGCCGTTCAGCGAGTACCAGTACCAGAGGTATTGAGATCGCAGCCGCGTCGAATCGTCGACATAGAAGTGGTCGATGGGTTGGTCGAGGTTGGGGACGAGAACCGTGCGCACATAGTCGTTGTACTGCGCCGCGACGTCGGAGAGCTGCTGCATCTGGCCGATCGTCTTTTCGACGTTGCGGATCAGACCCGCGTCGAGCACGTCGAGCCCACCGGCGCTCAGCATCGCGCCCCAGCCGTCCCAATCGAGAGTGGCCGGAAGCGGCACGGGCCTGAGTTTCGCGCGCTCCCCCTTCGCCATGGCATCGAGCATCGGCTCGCCGAGCGACGTCTCGAACCACTCGGTCAGGGATCCGAGCGCTTCACTCCCCTCCGCGAAGTCCTCGGCGAGCAGTCGCAGGATCTGCTGACGCTTGCGTTCGTCCTCGTCGCGTGCGCGGCACCCGTCGAGGAGGAAGGCGCTGTAGACGCCGAGAAAGACGACGAAGAACTCCGCGGCCAGGCGCGGCAGAGCCGACGCACGCAGGCCACCCGCGGGCTCTGCGGCCGGGTTCGAAGCGACCGAAGACTTCTTGGACATGGCGCCTTGCAGGATACCGAAGGCGGTCGTGACGGAGGAGGCGGAGCGTCCGTAGACCCTCTGGGTGCCGCAGCAGGCGGCTCGCTGCCGCTCTATACTCGCCCCGCAACTCCCCGCCGGCCGGTCGACCGCGACGCGGCTCCAGTCTCTCGAGGATCTCGACGTGAAGCGCAATCTGCTGATTTCCACCCTCTGTCTGCTCGGCCTGCTTCTGGGCTCGGGCGGGGCGACCGCTCAGGACAAATACAACTTCTCCGCGGCCTTCAGCGCTGGCCTCGGCGGACCCCTCGACGCCGACGAGCCAGACCCCGGCATCGGCAACACGTCGTTTCAGGGCCTGTTCAGCTGGATCACCCAGCCGCGCACCCGCGTCGGTGTGCGCGTGGGGCAGATCGACATGGGCGATGAACTCATCGGCAACATCTTCGACCCGGAGCTGCTCTACGCGACGATCAGCGGTGAGTACCGCTTTCAAGAGTCCACGTACCAGTCGGGCGTCTTTCTCGGCCTGGGCATCTACTCCCTCGACGGTGCCAACGACGATGACTCTTCCCTCGGCCTGACGATCGGCTTCACCGGCGATTTCCCGGTCGCCGACCGCTGGTCGATTCTCGCGGAGCTCGCCGGCCACTACGCCGATTTGGAAGGCGCTCAGGCGTTCGCCACGCTGCACGTCGGCGT
>JBCCLJ010000091.1:0-25849 GCA_039026915.1 Acidobacteriota bacterium | reverse complement strand
CTTGCGCCACAGGATCTCGCCCGTCGCGACGTCGACGCCGGCGAGCACTCCGCCATCGCCACCGATCGCGGCGTAGGCGGTGTCGCCCTGCACGATCGAGTTCCAGTGGTGGACCTTGAGGCGGTCGTTGGCCCACAGCTGCTCGACCTCGGTCCGGTCACCGTTGCGCTCGAGCTGGAGGACACGGCCTCCGGCCTCCTGCTGCGAGACGACCCACAGCCGCCGGGTCTCGGGCAACCAGATCGGCATCGAGGCATGGTTCTCGTAGCCGTTCTTGATCGCGACCTTCCAGAGTGACGCTCCCGAACCGGCGTCGAGAGCGTGGAGGGCGTCGTGGCCGAAGTAGAGGAGCTGGCGCTGGCCGTCGAGGTCGATGACAAGCGGTGTGGCGTAGCTCACGGAGGTCGCAGCGCTCTCCCAGACCGGCTCGCCGGTCATCGGATCGAACGCCACGGCGCCGGCCCGGTCGCCGCCGACGAGCACGACGACGCGCCCGCTTTCGAGGATCGGGCTCGCCGAGTAGCCCCAGGGCAGGACCTTGCCTCCCCATTTCTCGAGAAGCTGCGTCGACCACAGAACCCGGCCGTCGTCACGCGCCAGGGCCTTGAGATCTCCGCTGTAGCCGAGCGTGACGATGCGGTCGTCGAGCACGAGGGGCGTGGCGTGCGGTCCGGCTCCGAACTCGACGAGGTTGCCCTCGCGGGTCGGTGCCGGGTAGCGGTGCAGCCAGAGCTCCTCGCCGGTCGCTGCGTCGAAGGCCACGACGACGTCGTCGTCACCTTCGCGAGCCATGGTGAAGAGCTGGTCGCCGGCTGCGGCGATGGCTGAGTAGCCCTTACCGATCGGTTTCCTCCAGAGCTCTTGCGGACCCGCTTTGGGCCACGCCTTGGCGGACGGCGCGCTGAAGTTGGCGGCCTCACCGGCGAACTGCTTCCAGTCCGAGGCCCAGAGAGGTAGAGCGATCGACGTCGCAAGGAGGGTCGTGACGGCCAGAAAGCGGTGTGAGTACATGCTGAGGTCCTCGCGAGGTCGTCAGAGGGGGCATCGTGGTTGCCTAGATCTTCTAGGTTACGTGACGGTCGAGAGAAGGTTGCTTGTCGTGCCTGAGAGGGCATTTCGAGCCGGTTGGCGCGTCGGCATGGCTCCGTACAGCGAAGAGCTCGAAGGTCTTCGCAGGGCGACGTGTCGGGCGCTTCCCTGGACGTCGCGGCCTCGGTTCGCGCACGGCTCGGAGCGACGAACGGTCCGTCCCCCATCGCGCTTCGCGCGTCAACGATTGTGCTACCGTCGCCGCCAGTGACCCCGACAAAAGACGATTCGCTGGCCGGCAGCTCTGCCGAAGCGCCTGAGGAGAACCTCGGCTACGCGCGGTACGTCCTCTTCATTCTCTTTCTGGTCTACGTCTCGAACTTCGTCGACCGCCAGATTCTCTCGGTCCTCCTCGAGCCCATCAAACAGGAGCTGGGTGCCTCGGATACCCAGATGGGCTTTCTGACGGGCTTCGCTTTCGCCGTCTTCTATACGGGCTTCGGCATACCGATCGCGCGCTGGGCCGACACGGGCGTTCGGCGCTCGATCATCGCCATGGGTCTCACGGTGTGGAGCGTCATGACCGCCGCCTGCGGGCTCGTGCAGAGTTTCTGGCAGCTGGCGGTGGCGCGCGTCGGCGTTGGCATCGGTGAGGCGGCGGGAAGCCCTCCGGCGCACTCGCTGATCTCCGACTACTTCCCGCCGGAGAAGCGCGCCTCGGCCATCTCCTTCTACAACATCGGCATCCCGGTGGGCGTCATGCTCGGCTATCTCGCCGGCGGCTGGATCGTCGAATTCTTCGACTGGCGGGTGGCCTTCTTCGTCGTCGGCGTGCCCGGTATCGTGCTCGCGCTGCTGCTGCGCTTCACCGTCAAGGAGCCGCCGCGCGGCATGAACGAGGGGCGCGCAGTCGACACGGCAACCGATTCGCTGCAGGACGTTGCGCGTTTTCTGCTGTCGCTCCGCTCCTTCGTTCTCTTGGCGGTCGCCGCGGGCTTCTCGGCGTTTTCGGCCTACGGCTTCGGCTCCTGGGTACCGACTTTTCTCATTCGCTCGCACGAGATGGGCTACGGCGAGATGTCGACCTGGATCGGCGTCATGAACGGCGTCGGCGGCGCGCTCGGCATGATCCTCGTCGGACTTCTTGCGGACCGGATGGCCAAGAAGGACGTGCGCTGGTACCTGTGGATCTCCGCTTGGAGCATCGTCGTTTACTTGCCATTCTCGGTGGCGTTCCTGCTGCTCGAGAACACGACTGCGGCCCTGGTTGCCTACTTTCTGCCGATCGCCCTGAGCAGCGTGTATCTCGGCCCGGTCATCGCGCTGACCCACCAGCTCGTCAAGGTGCGCATGCGCGCTCTGGCTTCGTCGATTCTGCTCTTCTTCCTCAACCTCATCGGAATGGGGCTTGGCCCGCAGGCGGTTGGCTTCTTCAGCGACATGCTGGCACCGCAGTACGGCGTCGAGAGTCTGCGCTGGTCGCTGTTGATCGTCTTGGCTTCGAAGTTCCTCTCGATCGCGCTCTTCCTGATCGCCGGTCGCTACGTCATCGAAGACCTCAAAGCCAAGGATCGCTTTCGCGCTGCTCCTGCCTGAGGCCGCCACCGTGTCTGCTGGTTAGACTCCGGGGCCATGAAGGATCGCCTTCCCTCGATCGGTGGCTTTCTCGCCGCCCTGGTCGCGCTGTTTCTGGCCTCTTGTGCCAGGGACTCGGCGCCGAGCGCGAGCACGTCTCTCGTCGTCGTCGTGACGATCGATACGTTGCGAGCGGACCGCCTTGGCGTCTACGGCTACCGCGACGGAGTCTCTCCCTTTCTCGATGAGCTGGCCGGCGAGAGCGTCGTCTTCGAGCAGGCGGTCACCTCCATGGCGCACACGGCGCCCAGCCATACCAGCCTGTTCACGGGTCTGTACTCGCACCAGCACGGACTGCGGAGCAACGGCATGGTGCTGCCGGACGAAATCGTCACCGTGGCCGAAGTGGCGAGCGGAGCCGGTGCAGCCACCGCGGCCTTCGTCGTTCCGACGTTCCTCGAAGGCCTCAAGGCGGGCTTCGAGACGTTCGTACCGTCCCCGGGCTTCATCGGCGGAGACAAGATCGTCGATCGGGGTCTCGAGTGGCTGCAGAGCGCTGACCCGGAGCAGAAGGCGCTGCTTTGGCTTCACCTCTTCGATGTGCACGAGTGGTACGTCGACGGCAACTACGACACGGAGCGGGCGGCCGACCACCTTCGACAACTGCAGGCGCGAGGCGGCGTCGACTGGTTCGCCGAGCGCCATCATGCAATCGACCAGGTCGGCGGAGATCCCGCAGCCTTTCTCGATCGCATGGCGCGTTACGACGGTCAGATCGAGCTCGTCGACGAGCAGATGCGCCGCTTGCTGGCGAAGCTGCGCGAGCTCAGAGGCGAGGACTTCACACTCATCATCACGTCCGACCACGGCGAGGGACTGGGCAATCACCGCTGGATGGGACACGGCAACAGCGTCTACGCCGAGCTGGTCAACGTGCCCCTGCTCGTTCACCACGGCACGGGAGAAGGTGCGGGCCGCCGCGTTGCTCAACGGGTCGGCATCGTCGACCTCGGGCCAACGATCCTCGACCTGCTCGGCCTGCCGTCTCTGGGCTCGGTGCCGGGCCGCTCTTATGCATCTCTGACGCGCCGCGCGTCCGAGCCGCTCGATCCTCTTCCCTACTTCCTCGAGCGACGACCCGTCGACGAGAAGCGCATCGCCGGCGGCTGGCGTCCAGGCGAGATGTTCGGCCTGCTGGAAGATCAGTGGAAACTCGTCTTCACCGGAACGGAGGTCGAGCTCTTCGACGTCGAGGCGGACCCCTTCGAGCAGACCAACCTCTTCGACCCTGAGAACCGCGAGCATCGCGAACGACTGCGGCGGACTCAGGATGCCCTGGCCCTCTTCGAGGAGCAGAGGAAGCGTCTCGTGCTGGACGGGGAGCTGGTGGGCGTCGAGGCGCTCAAGAAGTTCGGCTATCTGTAGGCCGTCTGGCGTCATCGGACGGAGGGTCGTCAGTCCTCCGCTCGCCCAGGCAGAGTCGAGGGCGTTGCTTTGCCTGGGCCGTCGACGGCGTTCGCCCCTTGGCAGCACAACCTCATCGTAGGCAACGCAGTCGCTTTGAAGCGAGCCGCAGACGGTCCGCGTTGCGGACTGCGCGCCGTCGCCAACGGAGCCCGTTCAGACCGTGGGACGTCTCCGTTCCCAGGGGCGAACGACGATCTCTCGTGAGGTGGCTTCGTCGCCTGGTCTCTGCGAGCTGCGTTCCTGGGATGACGCGATAGGGAAGTGACGGACGATGCGCTGCGGGATGAGGCGGAGGGGCCAGTGTCGCGAGGAAAGTCACCGCGCAGAGACCGCAGATCGAATACCGCTCAGGCGGCTCCCCTCTCTATTGCGGCGCTCCCTCCAACACCGTCCTCGACTCGATGTGCTCGGCGAGCTCTTCCGGCAGCCACCAGGTCGGCTTGAGCTGACGGGTCGAGAAGAGTCTTTCGGCCTGGTCGGCGTAGTGTGGTGACGTCGGGCGATCGCTCTGGCCGAGCGGAAGGTACTGCCAGCTCTGAGGTGGGTCGGTCAGCAGAACGACCTGCGTCGAGGTCTGTCCGCCGCGTCCCCAGCGCGTGCCGTCTTCGCGCTCCGGCCCGAAGCCGAGGTTGCGCAGCGTCGTCGTCCCGGTGCGCCCACCGCCGCCGCCGACCGGCCAGGACTGTCCGCCCCGGCCGACGCGAAAGCGGTCGCCGTAGGTGCCCTCCGGGCCGTAGGTCTCCAACCTTCGTGTCGTGGCGCGAGTCAGGCTCTCGAGGAGCTGTGCCTGCGCCTCCTCGCTCACCGCGACCGGGGTCTCCTCCCGCCCCTCGACGATCGCGTAGTAGTCGTCGATGCCCGCGGCGATCGCGCCGACCTTCTCGCGGCCGAGGTCGTCGAGCAGCTGCTGGCGCCAGAGCTCGTACTGTAGTGCGCCGGCGGAGTCGGCCCTCAGCTGGCGATCCCAGGACGAAAGCAGCTCGAGCGCCTCGGTCGCCTCTGCCGAGAGCGCCTCCGGGCTCGCCGCCTGCGCGCTCCGCAGCGCCTCGATCCACCGCCCCGCGCCGTACGGCTCGACGTCGTTGATGTAAGCCTCGGCCTCCTCGACCGTCACCGAGTCGTCGCTCTGCAAGAGCTCGATGGCGCGCGCGCCGCGCTGTGAAGTCCAGCAGCAGCGCTCCGGTCCGTAGCCGGGCCCCGAGTACAGATAGTCGCGCGTCTCGTCGAGGCTGAAGGGGCTGTTCGGCATCATCGCATCGGGCGGGATGTTGTTGTTCTGCATCCAGCCGTGGGGTGGGTTGAGAACCTGCAGGTGGTCGGTGGCCGGATGCACGCCCTGCCACTCGCTGGCGGACGTCGAGCCGTCGACCGGGCGCGACCAGTCGAAGTCCTCGCTGCGCACCGGAACGCGGCCGGTCCGCTGGTAGTAGATGTTGCCGGACGTGTCGGCGACCATCACGTTCTGCGGGAAGACCGTCAGCGTTGCGAGGGCTGCCACCGCTCCGGTGTAGTCCTCGGCCGTACTGAGCAGGTACCACGGCTCCATTGTCACCAGGTCGTCGTAGGCGATCCGTGCCGACCAGGCGCGGTTGCCGTCGCGGGCGATGACAGGTCCGTGATGCGAGAAGTAGAGCGTGTGCTCCTGCGACTCGCCGTCGGCGATCTCGAGCGTCACCTGTCTTTGGTCGAGGTCACGCCAACCGTCGTCGTAGCGGTAGCGCGACCCTTCCTCGTCGAGCTCCAGCGCGAAGACGTCGGCTGTGTCGGGGCCACCGGTCGTCATCGCCCAGGCCACTTTGCGGTTGTGGCCGAGACCGATGTAGGGGGAGCCGGGCAGCGTGACGCCGCTGCCGACGAGCTCGCCGGCGTGGATGCGGAACTCCCAGAAGCGCGACGGTCCCTCCCAAGCGAGATGCGGATCGACCGCCAGCAGGGCAGCGCCGGCGGCGCTGCGCTCCGGGGCGACGGCAAACTGGTTCGATCCGCGGGACGGCGGTCGGTACCCCGGCGCGATGCCGCCGCGCTGGAGGTCGCCGTACGCCTCGTCGATCGACCAGTTGTAGAGGAAGAGGCGGCCGAAGGCGAGGACCATCGCGGCGTCGATCTCGCGCTCGCCCCACCAGTCGGGTACGTCTTCCGGGTGACCTGCGTAAAAGGCGTTCATACCGTCGGCGAACGACTGCGTGTGCCCGCGGAACGTCTCGCTCATCTGCTCGAAACCGCGCTGACCCGCGCCGTAGTGGTCGAACATCTTCGAGCGCAGGTCGGAAGGCACGGCGCCCTCGCCGACGACCTTGGAGTACTCCCCGAGAGCCAGAGCGAAGTTCACCAGCAGCTGCTCCGGCCGGTCTTCGGCCATGGCCCAGCCCATGGCATAGAGCCCCGCGGAGACCGTCGGCGCATAGACGTGGGCAACGCCCCACGTGTCGCGGTAGACGACCGTCTCGTTCTCGTCGGAGCCCTCTCCGGGAAGCGTTTCGCTCGGTTGGCAGGCGAAGGTGGTGAGGCCCAAGGCCAGGATCCAGGGGTAGAAGCGAGTCGATCCGGCGCGCATGATCAGCCCTCCTCGGAGCTCCGTCGCGTGACGGGCCCAGAACGCGGTGTCGCCTCTCGCAGACGACGAAGAATTGGGTGTTCGGTAGACCCCAAGCCTATGACGAGCCGTACGCGATCTGGAGTCCGTGGGCCGAAACGCGCCGCTGTGATGCATCGTCGAGCGCGTGCACTACTCCGGTTTGAGCGTCTCTGCCGGGTCCAGGCGTCCAGCGCGATAGGCAGGGATCCAGCTCGCCAGCAGGGCGACACCCAGCAGCACGGCGCTGGCGACGGTGAGCGTCTGCAGGTCGCGGCTCGACGTTTCGTAGAGCACCGCGGTCATGAGCCGGCCCAGTCCCACGGCGCCCAGGAGGCCGAGGACGAGGCCCCACGCCGCGATCTTGAGTCCCTCGACAACGATGCGGCGCGTGATGTCCTGGCGCTCGGCGCCGAGCGCCAGGCGGACTCCGATTTCGCGCTTGCGCTGCGCTACCTGGTAAGCGAGAACGCCGTAGAGTCCCATCGCCGCAATGAGCAGTGCGACGACGCTGAAGCCGCTCAGCAGGCCGAGACTGAACCGGCGGGGAGCCAGGCTCGCACCGACGCGCCGGCTGAGCGTCTCGACGCGAGACACGGCGAGGGAGGAGTCGAGACGCCCAATGGCCGCGAGAGCGCTGCCGATCAGTGCCGTCGGATCGCCCTGTTCCGCGGCCAGTGCGATGCGAAAGCCGCGCCCCCAAGCGTTGCCGAGCTCCGCTGCTCGGGCCAGGTCGTCCGCCTCGAACTGGTCGTAGGGAATGTAGAGATGAGGAGTCGTCGGGGTTCCGACGGGGCCGTCGAGGACTTCTCCGACCACGCCGACGATCTGAGACCACTCCTGGTCTCGATCGCCCCACCGAAGTCGCTTTCCGAGAACCTCGTCGGTGCCCCACGTCTGACGCGCCAGCTCCTGGCTGACGATGACGACCCCGGCTCCGTCACTGCCGTCGGCTGCGGTGAAGGCGCGACCGCGCTCGATCTCGATGCCGAGCGTGTCGAAAAGGCCGGGCGACGCCCAGGTGGTGATCACGGCGATGCGAGCGTCCGCGTCGAGCGGTGCATCGGCGACGAAGCCGCGTCGCTCCGTGGCTTCCGCCGGCAGACCCGTCGTCACCGTGGCCGAACGCACTCCGGGCAGAGCGTTCATCTCCTCGTGGAGCTGGCGGACGAAGCCGAGGACTCGTTCGGGCTCCGGGTAGGCGCTTGCCGGCAGCGCCAGCTCCATGGCCAGGACGGAGTCGGCGTCGTAGCCGCGATCTTCGAGGACGAGGCGCTGCAGGCTCTGCACGAGCAGCCCGGTGCCGACGAGCAGTACGACCGCGAGGCTGACCGTGAAGACCACCATCCCCCGCTGCATGCGACGCTGACCTCGGCTGCCGATCGTACGAGCGCCCGAACTCTGTCGAGAGCCGAGAGGCGCAGCGGAGAGGATCGGCAAGAGAGAGGAGCTGGTGATCGCCAGAGCGATGAGGGCGACAGAGAAGGCGACGACCGGGCCGTCCAGCGACGCGCGTTCGACGAAGGGTACGGCCCCTGGGAGCAGGGCGAGTCCAGCGCGCAGTCCCAGCGCCCCCAGCGCGACCCCGAGCGCCCCGGCCACTGCGGCGAGGAGTCCGCTCTCGAGCAGCTGCAGCTGCACGATGCGTGCGCGAGCTGCTCCGAGGGCGACGCGCAGATCGAGTTCGGCGCGCCGGGCAAAGCTGCGCGAGAGGGTGAGGCTCGCGACGTTGGCACAGACGAGCAGGAGCACGAGGCCCATCGCACCCAGCAGGAGCAGCAGGGGCCGACGGACATCTCCGAGCACCACCTCGCGGAGCGGGTCGACGTTGATCTGAAGCTCCATTCCGGACGGCACTTCACCGTACAGCTCCTGGATCTCGCCGGCGATTCGTGTCGTCTCGGCTTTGGCCGCATCGAGTCCGGCGCCCTCGGCGAGCCGCGCAATGACGCCGAGGTTGTGCATGTTGCCGCGCGCGTTGAGCTCGATCTCGGTGAAGCCCATGGGCAGGAAGAGGTCGGCGGGTCGACCGTGGAGCGGCATCTTGTTCAGGGGAAAAGCCCCCGAAGCCGGCATCACGCCGATCACCGTGTGCGGCCGACGGTCGAGAAGGACCGTTTGCCCGAGAACGTCCGCCGCGCCGCCGTAGCGCTGCTGCCAGAGTGCGTAGCTGAGAATCACGACGCCAGCCCGGGGTCTGTCTTCCTCGGCCGTGAAGTTGCGGCCCAGGGCGGGCTCGAGGCCGAGCATCGGAAAGAGGCTCGCGCTGGTGCGCACGCCGTAAATCGAGCCCGGGTCACCGCTGCCGGAGAGCTCGTACATGCGACTCTGGAAGGAGCCGACATCGCGGAGCGTCGACGTCCGCTCCTCGAGATCGCGCAGGTCGGGAGCGCTGAAGGGAAAGAGCGGGATGCCGGCGGCTGGGATGGCTTCGGTCATCCAGACCAGCTCCTGGGCGTCGTCGAAGGGCAGCGGGCGCAAGACGACTCCGCGGACCAGGCTGAAGATCGCGCTGTTGGCGCCGATGCCGACGGCCAGGACGAGGAGCACGATCGCGGTGTAACCCGGACTCTTGCGCAGGCCGCGGAGGGTGTGGCGAAGGTCGAGTAGGAACGAGCCCATGGTGTCTCTCCTGTCGTGGACGGGGTGCGGTGAGCGATAGCGCCGGGCGGCCAGATGCTCGCGCGGCAGGGACGTCAGCAGATCGGCCAGTACGCGATTGCCGCTGCGCCACGGCCACCGGCCCGTCGCTTCGTGCTCTTCGAGCAGCAGGCGCTCGGCGTCGCGCCGCATGTCGTCTCCCCAGCGCTTGCGGAAGCGTTGTGGGTAGAGGAAGAGCAACGCCGCGTAGGCGCGCAGAAACCAGCGGCTCACGACTCAGGCGCCTTCCTCGGTGAGAATCTGGCGCCGCCGGACGACGTCGGCGAGCGAGAGGATGCGCTGCGCTTCGGTGCGCAGGGCGTCGTCACCACGGCCGGTGAGCTCGAAGACGCGCTTGCGCGCATCGTCCGAGGACAGCTCGCGTACCCAGCCCTGCCCGAGGAGCCGGTCGAGCGTGCCGTAGATCGTTCCCGGCCCCATCGCGCTGCCCGACTGGGCTGATTCGCGGGCCGCCTGCATGATCGCGTAGCCGTGGAGGGGACCCTGAGCGAGCGCCAGCAGCACGTGGAAGACAGCGGGGGTCAGCGGTTTCGCCATGAAGATCCTCGAGAAGTTCGTCTATTACCGTAACGGTAATAGACGCTCGACGTTTCATCGCCTGGGACGAATCGCGGGGACGTCGGCCAACCGGCAGCGTGGATCGTGCGGCCGCAGTGGGGTTGCGCTGCGCTCCGAATCGGACACGACTCCGCGCCAGCGAGGGATCCTCAGCCCGAGGGGCTCACGGTCGGCCGGCCGTGCTGAAGGTCAGGTGCCGGCTCACCTTCGCCGTCGCCTGGATGCGTCTCGATTCAGGTGACGTCGGCCCAGCGACCGAGGAGCGCGACGACGAAGTCGGTCGAGGTCACCAGGTTCTGCACCGTGTTCCACTCGAAGCGAGAGTGGTAGTCGTGACCTCCGGTGAACAGATTCGGCGTCGGCAGACCGCGCTCCGAGAGCCGCGCGCCGTCGGTGCCGCCGCGGATGCTCTGCTCGCTCGCTTCGAGGCCGAGGGCTCGAGCGGTCTCCAGAGCGAGCTCGATCGTACGCGGGTCGGACTCTTCGATGTAGGAGCGCATGTTGCGGTACTGATCGACGAGTGTCAGCTCGATCGTCGCCGCGGGGTGCTTCTGCCGAGCCCGCGCGACGATCTCCTGCACGATCTGCTTGCGCCGCTCGATCCCTGCGTCCTCGAAGTCGCGCAAGATCAGCCCGGCACGGGCCGACTGCACGGTGCCTTCGATCTCCAGGCAACAGATGTAGCCCTCGAGGTCCTGGGTGGTCTCTGGCGTTTCGTCCGCCGGCAGTTCGTCGATCATCTCCGCGAGAATCGTGCCGGCGTTGACCATGACGCCCTTGGCGGTGCCCGGATGAACCATCAATCCCCGCACCTCGATCGTCGCCGCGGCGGCGTGAAACGTGGCGACGTCGATGTGGCCGATGGAGCCGCCGTCGACCGTGTAGCCGAGATCGGCTCCGAGCTGGTCGAGCTCGAGCGCGTCGACGCCGCGCGCGATCTCTTCGTCGACGGTGAAGCAGACGCGCACCCTCGGGCGCGGTCGCGAGCTCTCGTTCACGAGCTGGCGCACGGCACCCATGATGATGGCGACGCCGGCCTTGTCGTCGGAGCCGAGCAGTGTGGTGCCGTCACTGCTGATCAGATCGTGACCGAGGTGATCGAGCAGTTCGGGACTCCGTTCCGGGTCGAGCGCGACCGAGGAGTCTCCAGGGAGCTCGATGCGGTTCCCTTGGTAGTCGAGGTGCAGCTGCGGACGCACCGGGCCGCCGGGCTCGTCAGGCGAAGTGTCCATGTGTGCGAGCAGGGCCACCGTCGGTGCGGACTCCGCTCCGACGCTTGCCGGCAGCGTCGCATAGACGTAGCCGTTGGCGTCGAGCTCGACGTCTTCGAGGCCGAGATCCCGCAGCTCGGACTCGAGCAGGCGCGCCAGGTCGAACTGCTTCGCCGTGGACGGCGTCGTGTCGGAGGAAGGATCGGACTGAGTGTCGATCTGGACGTAGCGCCAGAAGCGCTGGGCCACGTCGGGGAGTTCATTCGGCGGCGCGCTGTCGGTCACTCGGATCCTCCAATCAGCCTGGGATCTCCGTTCAGTCAGGCTTCTTGCGAAAGAGAAAGAGGTGTTGGGTGGGCAGATCGTCGATCCGTTCGACGAGCTCGAAGCCCGCGGGACGCCACTCTTTCATGACTTGTTTGATCGACATGCGGTGCTCGACCTTGATGAAGGCGGCGCTGTCGCCTTCGAGCCGGTACTCGGCGAGCGCGGCGATGCCGTCGGGCTTCAGTGCTCGCCTCATCGCTTCGAGCATGGCCTTGGGGTCGGAGAACTCGTGGTAGACGTCGACGAGCAAGATCAGGTCGACGCTCTCCTCGGGCAGTTTCGGATCGGTCGCCGTTCCGAGCACCGGCTCGATGTTCTCGATGCCCATCCGCTCGGCTAGCTGCCCGGCGATCTGCAGCATCTCGGGTTGGATGTCGACGCAGAGAACCTTGCCCTTCTCACCGACTCTCTGGGACATGCGGCGCGCGTAGTAGCCGCTGCCGCAGCCCATGTCGACAGCGGTCGCGCCTTCGGCGAGCGGCAGGCTGGCCAGCAGTTGAGCCGGGTTTTCCTCGCGCACCCGCTCCGCGCGCTCGAGCCAGGGAGCGCCGCGATACGACATGACTCCGGCGATCTCTCGGCCCTTGTAGCGTTCCTGCGGCTGTTGTGCGCCGGCGCCGCCCGCGAGCAGCAGGACTGCGAGAGCGAGGCATCGGGTCGTCTGTGATGTGAGCATGGCGATCTCCAGGAGCCTGCGAAGGCGCATCGTTCAGCCGGTCTCTCTTGGTTTCGCCCCGTCGCCTCGAACGGATCCCGCTCCTGCGCCGCGACCGAGCCTCGTACCGGGCGGCGACATGGGACGAGTCGTGTCTCCGAAGGGTCGAGTGGCGCCTGAAACCCGAGCCTGCGGGAGTCCGTACAAGAATCCATGGGACGACGATCACGCCGCGCGAGGCGACGAATCCGCCGCCGTATGGGCCTCGAGACCGACGCCAGCTCGGCCTCGAAGACTCAGGGTGCCGGCCCTCTCGGTACGGGCCTGATCCTTCTGTTGCTCGGTGGTTTCTTCATGGCAGAGCGCGTCGGCGTCATGGGCTTCGACATCGAGCGGGCCTGGCCGGGAATTCTCATTCTCGTCGGTTTCTCCCTGCTGATCTCCGCGCCCTTCCGAGGCGGCGCTGCCAAAGTCCTGCCGGGGCTGATCAACCTCCTTCTGGGCTTCTTCTTCCTCCTGTTCACTCAGGGCGTCGTCGCGTGGGACCGGCTCGAATCGCTCTGGCCCGTCTTCCCGCTGATCGTCGGTATCGCGTTCGCTGGGACGTTCCTGGCCTCTTTCGGTCGCAAGCCCGGGCTCCTCGTTCCGAGCGCGATCTGCTGCGCCGTCGGAACGATCGGCCTGGCGTTCACGGTGACACCACTCGGCAGCTTCTTCAGCTTCCTCGGTTGGCCGATGATTCTGCTCTCGCTCGGCGCGCTCTTCGTGCTGGGCGGGCTCCTCAGCCTCGTCGCCCGATCGCTTCTCGGCCTGGCGCGACTCGCTTAGCGCCCCGCGAAGTCCCGCTGCCGCCGGTTGACCCGGATCGCCTCGCATCGGCGGCGGTCCACTGAGGCCGTCCTCGACGGCTGGACTACGATGGTGCCTCGAAACCAGGAGGCCCTCATGAGCGTTCGTCTCGTCCTTCTCGCCTGTCTGACCTTGTCCATCAGCCCAGCTGCCGGTGCTGCGGAGACTTTTCAGCTCGAGGATGTCTTCGAGCTGGAGTCGGCCAGCGCGCCGCAGATTTCTCCCGATGGCCAGACCGTGGTGTACGTCCGAGGCTTCGCCGACGTACAGTCCGACCGCTACTACTCGAACCTCTGGGTCGTGAAGGTGGACGGCAGCGGTCACCGTCCGTTGACCACGGGACGGCGCAGCGACCGCGAGCCGCGCTGGTCTCCCGACGGCACCCGCCTCGCCTACGTCTCCACCGTCGACGGAGAGACAGAGATCCGCCTGCGCTACATGGACGATCCCGGGGGAGCACAGGACGTTCGGCTGTCGCAGCTCGAGCAGGCTCCGAGCGGTATCGCCTGGTCACCGCAGGGAGACCGGCTCGCGTTCACGATGCTGGTCCCAGCGGGCCCGCGTCGCATCGGGCGCCAGGTCGAGCCGCCGAAGGGGGCCGAGTGGGCTCCGCCGGCCAGGGTCATCGATCGCCTGCGCTACCGTTTCGACCCGATCGGCTATCTGCCGCGCGGCGACTGGCACGTCTTCGTGCTGCCGGCCGAGGGGGGCACGGCCCGTCAGGTGACCCGCGGCGAAGGTGTCTGGGGCGCTCCCGGACTGCGCGCCGGCGGCGCCCTCACCTGGGGACCGGAGGGGCGCTCGGTGCTGCTCTCCGCAAACCGCCGCCCGGAATCGGATCTCGAGCCGCTCGACTCCGAGGCCTGGGAGATCGGTCTCGAGGACGGCGAGCCCAAGGCGTTGACCGATCGGCGCGGGCCGGACAACTCGGTCGTCGTCTCTCCCGACGGCAAGCGCATCGCCTACGTCGGCTACGACGACCGTGCTCAGGGTTATCAGCTGACCCGTCTCTTCGTCGCCGACCGTGACGGCAGCAACGCTCGGCCGGTGGCTCAGTCGCTGGAACGCTCGGTCGCGGCGCCGCGCTGGCAGGCCGATTCGAAGCGCCTCGTCTTCCAATACACCTCAGAAGGCAGGAACCACCTGGCGGTGACCGATCTCACGGACCGCTACGAGGTTCTGTCGAGCGAGCTCGGGGGTGGGGCGTCGGCGTACGCTGGCCCCTCGGGCGTCAGCTTTTCGGAGGCCGGTGACTTCGCCTATGTCGGCAGCGACCCCTCGTCGCCCGGCGACGTGGTCGTTGCGGGACCGAGCCACGCGGAGCCCAGGGTGCTCACCGCGATCAACGACGATCTGCTCGGCCAGCGCGATCTGGCTTCGCTCGAGGAACTCTGGTTCGAGTCCTCGCACGACGGCCTCAAAGTGCAGGGGTGGCTCCTCAAGCCGGCGGACTTCGACCCGGCGCAGAAGTACCCGTTGATCCTCGAGATCCATGGCGGACCCTTCGCTGCCTACGGACCACACTTCGACGTCGAGAAGCAGCTCATGGCAGCTTCGGGCTACCTCGTGCTCTACACGAACCCTCGCGGCAGCACGAGCTACGGCGAAGACTTCGGCAACGCCATCCATCACGACTATCCGGGCGACGACTTTCACGACCTGATGTCCGGCGTCGACGCCGTCATCGCGCAAGGCTCCGTCGACGAGGAGCAGCTCTTCGTCACCGGGGGGAGCGGTGGCGGAGTGCTGACCTCTTGGACCATCGGACGTTCGGACCGCTTCCGCGCGGCCGTCACCGTCTACCCGGTGATCAACTGGGAAAGCTGGGTACTCTCGGCGGACATCCCGGACTTCGGTGCCAAGTACTGGTTCCCCGGCCTGCCGTGGGACCATCCGGAGAACTACGACAAGCGTAGCCTGCTCTCGGTGGTCAAGAACGTCAAGACGCCGACGATGGTGCTCACCGGCGAAGAGGACTACCGCACGCCGATGTCCGAGTCCGAGCAGTACTACGGCGCGCTCAAGCTGCTCGGCGTCGAGGCGGTGCTCGTGCGCTTTCCCGGAGAGAACCACGGTATCCGCCGCCGCCCGAGTCACTGGATGTCGAAGATCGCCCACATCGTCGGCTGGATGGACGAGCACCGTCCCGAGGAGTAGTTCGTTGCGCGTCGTCTCCACCGCCTGCTCCAACACCGAGATCGTCTGCGCTCTCGGCTGCGCCGATCTGCTCGTCGGCGTCGACGATCACTCCGACTACCCTGAAGACGTGGTGCAGGATCTGCCGCGGGTCGGCCCCGACCTGGGCGTCGATCCAGAGAAGGTCTTGGCGCTCGAGCCGGACTTGGTGCTCGCCAGCCTGACGGTGCCGGGACACGAGAAGGTCGTCGAAGCGCTCGAGCAGACCGGACTGCGCGTCGTGGCACCGGAGCCGGTCAGCCTCGCGGACGTGCGCCGGGACATCGCTCAGATCGGCGATCTGCTCGGCGTGCCGGATCGTGCCGCCGCTCTCGCGGCCGAGCTCGAGTTGGAGGCGTCCGACCCGCCGCCGGTGCCGCCAAAGATCCTCGTCGAATGGTGGCCCAAACCGGTCATCGCTCCCGGTGAGCAGAGCTGGGTGACGCAGCTCATCGAGTTGGCGGGCGGCGTCAACCCGCTGGCTGCCGATCCGAGCAAGAGCCGGCCGTTGAGCAACGAAGAGGTCGCTGAGATCGACCCGGACGCCATCGTCATCTCGTGGTGCGGTGTACATCCGAGCAAGTACCGCCCCGACGTCGTGCTCGATCGGCCGGAGACCGGAGAGACGCGCGCCGTGCGCGAAGGCCACGTCTTCTGTATTGCCGAAGCGCACCTGGGGCGCCCTGGCCCTCGCCTCGTCGACGGACTGCGCGACCTGCGTCAAGTGGTGCAAAAGGTCGCCCGTCTGGGTTAGTTTGAGCCGCCATGAGCGACACCTACCGCGCCCTCCTTCTGGAGAACCTACATGCTGACGCCGATCCCGCACTGCTGGCGCACGGCCCCCTCGATATCGAGAGACTCCCGGGTTCGCCGGAGAGATCCGAGCTGCTCGAAGCGGCGTCTCGTGTCCACGCGCTCGGCATTCGCTCGCGCACACAGGTAGATCTCGAAGTGCTCGAAGCGGCGCCCGAGCTGCTCGCCGTGGCCTGCTTCTGTATCGGTACGAACCAGGTCGAGCTCGAGACGGCGGCGGAGCGCGGGGTTCCGGTCTTCAATGCGCCCTTTGCCAACACGCGCTCGGTCGCGGAGCTCACCCTTGCGAGCATCGTCATGCTCATGCGCGGAATCCCGCGCAAGATGCAGGCGATCCGCGGCGGCGAGTGGCTCAAGTCGGCAGAAGGCTCCCACGAGGTGCGCGGCAAGAAGCTCGGCATCGTCGGCTACGGCAACATCGGCTCGCAGCTGTCGGTGCTCGCTTCGGGTCACGGCATGCACGTCTACTATTTCGACCAGGGTCCGAAGCTGGCGCACGGCAACGCACGGGCTGTGCACTCGCTCGACGAACTGCTCGAGCTCTCCGACGTGCTGACGTTGCACGTGCCGTCGACATCACGCACGCGCGGCATGATCGACGCGGACGCCATCGCTCGGATGAAGCCCGGCAGCTTCCTGATCAACCACGCGCGCGGCGATCTGGTCGACATCGAGGCGCTGGCTTCGGCACTCGCTTCGGGGCACCTCGCCGGTGCGGCGGTGGACGTCTTCCCGGAAGAGCCGAAGACGGCGAGCGAGTCCTTCGAGAGTGCGCTGACGAACTTCGACAACGTCATTTTGACGCCGCACATCGGCGGCTCGACGCTGGAGGCTCAGGCGGCAATCGGTCGCGACGCCGCCGACAAGCTGGGTCGCTATCTGTTCGAAGGGGCGACGATGCAGGCGGTGAACTTTCCCGAGGTCGAGCCCGGGCCCCTGGAACCGGGTCGCGTGCGGCTGACCTGCGCCCACGTCAACGCTCCGGGATTTCTCACGCGGCTGAACGAGGCGGTCAGCGCGGCCGGAGCCAACATCGCGGCGCAGCAGCTCCAGACTCTCGGCGACGTCGGCTACGCGGTTGCCGATCTGGAAGGAGATCTCCCGATCGACTTCGCAGGGAGCGTCCGTGCCATCGAAGGTACGGTGCGCGCTCGTCTGTTGAGCGCGACGCAGAGATGAGTGCGGCGGAGAGTCGCCGGCTCATCTTTCGATTCACTGAGCCAACGGGTCCGGAGCGCTGATGCGGTCTCGCGTCAGCACGCTGGCTGGTGTCGCGCTCGCACCGTTTGCGGTCTATGCGGTGATGGCTCTCATGATCGCGGCGGCAACCGAAGACTCCGCGTTGACCGCGAACATTCTCCCCTCGGGGCCCGGGTTCGGATGGGCGTTCGTGCAGGCGCTCGCGCTCGTCAGCGTCTTCGCGATCTCCCACGTCACTCCGGGGCTGCCCTGGGCCTTGGCCGTCCTGCGCAGCTCTGCCGATACCGCGTTCGACGTGATCGCCAAGGCCTTCTGCGTGACGGTCGTCTCGTCGATCGTTCTCGCGACAGCCTGGAAGGTCGCTGTCGGACCTCTGGATCGGGCGATCTACCTCCTGCTCCTCCTGGCGGTCGCGCTACTGGGCACCCTCGTAGCCGCGGTGGCGTGGCGCGACAAGGAGGTCGGCGACCTGCCCGACTTCGGAGTCGACGGCGTCCGCCCTCTTCTCGCTCTCGTGTGGATCGCCGTGCTCGTCTGGGCCGCCTACGATCACCTGGTCGTCGAGGCGTACAACGGAGATGGTGTCGAGGCCTTCTACCTGACGAAAGGTCTGTTCGTTCGCCTCCTGCCTGCGGTCCTCGCCGAACCCTGGAACGTGGCGATCGCGCCACCGCTCAATGCGGTCCTCAGCCTGCCGCACCTCCTGTTGCTCGGTGAGACCGAGTTCGCGATGCGCTTCAGCGTCATCGCGACCTTCTTCGTTCTGCCCTTCGTCGTCGTGCGCTTCGTGCGGTCCGTCGTGGCGCCCTCGAAGCTCAGCTGGTTGGATGAGAACCACACGTTTGTCTTCGTGCTCGTACTGCTCACGCTGACTCCGATGACTCTGCGGTTCCTGCAGGGGATGACGAACGCGGAGAGCGCGCCTGCGGAGGCGTCGTTTCTCTACACGGCGCACTTCGCCCTCTTCGCGCTGACAGCGCTCTCGTATCTGCGACGAGAGCGTCTTGGCCTGTTCGTTCTCTTCGGCTCGGGCGCCGCTTTTCTTCGCTGGTACGACTTCGTCTACTTTCTGCTCGCATTCGCGACGCTCGATCGGGTCCTGCGTCGTGAGAGCCTCCGTCCGATCGTCGCGTTGCTGGGCTCCGTTGCCCTCGCCTTCGCCGGAATCGTCACCGTCCTCTGGCTGCACGGAGATCTCGAGTACAACGCGGACGTCTGGTACGCGGACATCGGTGGCTACGTCGAGGACGGCCAAAGCGCTGGCGACCGGCCGCCGAACCTGCTCGAGTGGATCGAGCGAATTCACTGGCTCGAGGTCCTCGTTCTGAGCGGCGGCCTTCTGGCGCTTTGGGCCGCTGCGGCGCGTCGCTTCTCGAAGTTCGACGTGACGGCGATCGTCGTCTTCTGCGTGCAGTTCGCGATCGTTGCGTTCATCGCTGGGGAGTTGCCGACGCGGCGGATGCACTATCTGCTGCCGGTCCTCACGCTGCCCCTTTGCGCCGTCCTCGGTCACGTGATCACGGCTCCCGAGTCGTGGCGGCGCAGCGCCATTGGAGCTTGGGTCGCTCTCGGCCTGATCACGACGAGCGTCGTGGCCGTGACTCCGCCGGTTCTCAGCACGCTCCGCTCCGAGTCCGAGACGCTGCTGATCGATGTGGCCGACGTCGAGTACTTCACGTCGGACCGGGTCGACGGACGATGGCACGACGCGCTGAAGGAGAAGACGACGATCCCGGACGGTCTCTGGTTCCACGTGCTCTGGCTTCACTACGCCGACTGGGGATCCGAGATCGAGCCGCGGCACCGTTTCTTCGTTACGGACGGCGACGCCTCGCCGCCCGGGTTCGCTCTGGTCCATACCGTCGAAGGCGGGACGCGCTACCGCGTCTACGAACGTCGATAGGCGTGGCCCGTTGACTTCAGCGAAGGGGTCGACGAAGTCGACGTCGGGCTCTGGAGCCGAGGCTCTGACCAGCTACCGGCTAGTCGTTGCGCGGCGGGCTGATCATGATGTGGGCGCCGGCGGTCCCCGGGAACATCAGCCAGGGCTTGCTCGATCCCGCCTTCGCCGAGAGTCCTGTCGATTCGGTCGTGGCGAAGGGAACGTAAACGACCCAGCGCAGGTAGGAGTTGGCGACGGCGCCCGCCGCTTCGTCGTAGCCGTCGCCCGTCATCACGTACAGAGTGCGCGGCTCGCGCGAGATGGCGAGCTTCCCCTCTTCGATCTCTTTCCAGCGGATCTCGTTGCGCTCTGCGCCCGTGACGCCTTGGTCGATCAGCTCGCGACCGCGTGCCATGTAGGGCTCGAGGTCTTCGTGGTAGCAGGCGACGCTGTAGCGATCGTCCCCTGGCTTGTCGGCGAGGCAGACGAGCTCGTTGCTGCCGGCGCGTAGCTCCGTCACTTTGCCGTCGGCGTCGTAGCCGAGCACGCGTGCTCCGTCGCGGCTCTCTTCGGGAGCGGCGGAGCTGGCCGCTGCGATCTGGATGGATTTCGACTCCGTGGCGCCGAGCGGCATTGCCGCGACGAGCAGAAGGATCGAGACGGCCACCGCGGGCTTCATTCCAGGTCTCCTTCCGAGGCGTCTTCCGCCGGCGTCTCTTCGGCCGCGACACCCGTCACTCGTCGCAGCGACGAGAGCAGCTCATCGTGGAACGCCATGATCTCGTTCTGACGCTTACGACGGATGCCGAGGTACTCCGGGCAGTCTTTGCAGAGGAAGTAGCGATAGTTGAAGTCCTCGATCTGCGCCGCGACGGCGCTGACTTCGGCGGCGAGCGTCGCCGAGTCGAGGCGCTGCGCAGCGATGTCCTGGCGGATCGCGGCGCCCGTGCTCTGAATCGCATCGAGTCGAATCTCAGCCCGTTCGAGAGAGCGGTTGGCGTCTTCGAGGGACTCCTGGGTCTTCACCAGCCGGTTGAGCATCTGACCGTACTGCTGGTCGATGTCGGAGAACTGGGTGTCGAGCATCGAGGTCAGCTCTTCGAGATCCTTGCCCAGCTGCGCGCGCACCATGTCAGGAAGCTCGTCGCTGAGTCGGTTCTTGATGACGTCGACCTGCCCCTGCACGTCGTTGCGGAAAGCGTCCGTGCCATCCCCGGAGATGCCCAGCTCGCCCCGCCACTCCTCGAGCACGCGGTTCTGCTCTTCCTGCAGGTCGGCCAGCTCCTGGTCGAGCTCTTCGCGCTCCGTCGCGCAGGTGCTGCTCTCGGACTGGCAGGCGTCGAGCTCGGCTTGCAATGCGTCGCGCGAGGACTTCGTCACGCAGGCGGTGCTGAGGAGCAGAATCGAGAGCGACGCGAGCAGGCCGGCGCCCGTTGATCGAGGGATGTGTGTCGATCGAAGAATGTGAACGGTCGATTGCATCGGCGATTTCATCGGGTTCCCCTTCGGCCCGAAAAGAGGGCCGTTGTCGCTTTCGAGCGGCTCGCGCTCGCGATCCTCACTGCGATGGACGTAACAGCATAGCGCTTCGATCTGTCGAGCGTGAGTGGCGGCGTCGGGGAGACGAAAGAGGGCGGCCCGAAAGGCCGCCCTCGAAGGATCCGAAGACCCGCGGTCGTGAGCTCGGGGCTCTCCGGCGCTTCAGAAGCGCAGGCCGAGGGAGAGCCGCAGCTCCCTGGGTACGGCGTAGTCGGCGTCGTCCGTCGCCTGACCGAAGTTGGGGCCTTCGGTGAAGGTCGTCGGCAGCCCGAGCGCATCGAGCGGTCCGCCGGTGTTGCCGGAGATCTCGGTGTCCCAGGTGACGAGCTTGTCGTTGTCGAAGACGTTGAAGATCTCGACCTTGATCCACGGCTGGATGCGACCGAAGTCGATGCCGTAGCGCAGTGCCAGATCGAACGTCGCGACGTCGTCGAAGAGCTGTGACCCGCGCTCTCCGAAGAAGACGTTGCTCGTCGTCGGCGGAGTCGCATAGCCGGGATCGCCGGCAGCCTGCTGTGCGGTGATCGGGAAGCTGTTGTCGACCAGGCTGTAGGGCGTACCGGAGTCGTAGTTGACCAGTCCGCCGACGTTCAGGTGACCGAAGCGGCCGAGCTCGAACTGATAGTTGCTCCACAGCCTGACCTTGTGCTCTTGAAAGGCCGCAAGGCGACCGATGGGAAAGTTCCGCTCGGGCGAGAAGAACTCGGGCGTGCTGCCGATCGTCGACTGAATCGCCGGCTGGTTCGTGGCCTCACCCTCGAAGTTGCCGTCGTTCTCGATCTGGTACGTGTAGTTGCCCTGCACGGACCACTTCTGCGAGATCTGGTAACGACCCTGCAGCTGGATTGCCTTGTACTGACGGTCGGCGATGTTGGTGTTCCGCAGCTCCTGGTTGTCGACGACGATCGGCAGCGGGTCGGTGATCGTCGTCTGGCCGAGATCGATGGTGATGAAGTTCTCGATCAGGTCGTCCATGTCGCGGTCGATATAGGTCGCCTCGAGATAGCCCTTGCGTCCGAGCTGAGTGCCGAAGCCGAGGGTGATCTCTTCCGTCACCGGCGAGTGCAGGTCGTCCTCGAAGAAGACGTTGGCCGACGGGAAGCGAGCGAAGACCGGAACGTAGTTGTTCAGGTCGAAGCCCGGATCGAAGTCGCGCCCGCTGCCCGGAGGCCCGACGTACAGGTACTGCACGATCGACGGATTGCTCACGTTGCTGTTGCTGGAGACGATGTTCGTGTTGTAGCCGCCCGCATACTGCGCGTAGGTGACGTCGGCGCGGAAGCGACCGTCGCCCAGGATGTCGAAGGACGCACCGAGGCGCGGTACGAGCCGGTTCGTGTCGACGGCGGCGATGTCGCCGGTGGCCTCGGAGTCGATCTGTTCGAAGCGCGCTCCGAGGTTGAAGCTGAAGCGACCCACCTGCCAGCGGTCGTTGACGTAGAGCGAATCGGTTTGCGTCTCGAGGCGCGAGCCGCGCTCCGGAATCCACTGGTTGATGAGGCCGAACTCGAAGACCGGGATCAGTCGCCCGTTCGCGTCGAACTGCGGCGAGCCGTCCGGGTTGATCTCGTAGTCGAAGAGAAAGACCAGCCCGGTCGGCGACTGGCTATTGCCGCCGACGTTGATGCTGGTGAAGCTCTCGCCGCCGATCTTGAGGTCGTGACTGCCAAAGCGTTCGCTCGACTGGAAGAGCGAAACGCTGCCGGCGATCTGCTCGTTGTCCCGGTTCTCCGGGTCGGTCGCGTCGAAGTAGGTGCCGTTGTAGTGCTGGGTGTTCACTGGACGCACGAAGCCGAAGCTGAGAAAGGGTGAGTCGCGAATGTCGGTCTGTGTTCCGCCGGTGATCGACTGCTGCACCTTCTCCGAGTAGTGAAAGTCGGCGAAGACGTTCGAGCCGAAGACGCCGTTGTAGCGCAGCACCTTGAGGTCGTTCGGCGTCTCCTGCGAGAAGACCGTCTGCGGGTCGATCGTGAACGTGAAGTTCTTGCGCAGCAGCGTCTGATCGTTCTCGATGTACGTACCGGTGACGCTGTGCGACTCGTTGAAGTTCGCCGTGAGCTTCGCTTCGAAACGGTCGTTCTCGGTCTGTCGATCGAAGGCGATACCGGTGACGTCGAAGGGCCGGGCATCCGCGGTGTCTCGCTGGCGGCCGGCAAGGAAGTACCAGAGGCGGTCCTTGATGATGCGCCCGCCGAGGGTGGCCATCCAGATGTCGTTCGTCTGGTCGGTGCGCTCGATGTCGTTTTCGACCTCGAAGGGATTGCGCTCGCGCCAATCGTTGTTGCTGAGGTCGGCGCGCAGAGTGCCGCGGAACTCATTGCCGCCGTTGCGCGTGGTGACGTTGATGACGCCACCGGAGAACCGTCCGTACTCGGCCGAGATGCCGGAGGTGAGGACCTGCGTCTCTTGGATCGCGTCTTCGATGAAGAGGCTGTCGAAAGAGCCAAAGAGGTTGTCGTTGATTTCGACGCCCTCCATCAACCAGACGTTGTCGTAGGACATCGCGCCGTTGATTGCGACCTGATTGGCGTTCGGTGTGTTCAGGGTCAGGCCGGGAGCGAGGTCGGCGATCGAGTCGAGGTCCCTCGTGACGGCGAGCTCGTCGACCGTGTCGTAGGAGATGTTGTAGGTCGTCTCGGACGTGTCGAGAGGCGTCGCCGTGCCCTGCACGATGATCGTCTCAGCGACCGAAGAGACGCCGAGTTCGACGTCGACGACTTTGACGGTGCCGACGGAGACGGCGACCTCGCGCGTCACGGTCTCCATGCCGTCGAGTGCGTAGGTCACCGTGTAGGGCCCGGCCGTGAGTCCACGGATGAGGTAGTCGCCGGCGGCGGTGGTGATCGCGCTCCTCGTTCCCTGGAGTGAGGGAGACGAGACCGTCACGGTGACGCCAGGAAGGGCGCTGCCGTCGGCCGCGCTGGTCTTGCCGCGGACCTGACCGGTTTGAACTCCCTGGCCGAAGCTCGCCGTTGTGAGGCACACCAGGGCGAGAAGAGCTGGGGCGAATCGAGACAGGAAGCGGCGCCGCAGCGGGCGCGCTGTGCTCCTGGTTTGTTTCATGAGGACGCTCCTTTTGGAGTCGTTGCAGGAGAGCGCCTCGGAGTGGACAACGACGTGAAGAGTGCTGAAGCGCTCACCTGCGAAGGAGCAACGAGAGTGCCTCCGCAGGCAGCGTTCGAGCGCAACGGCAAGCACGCGGTGTCCGGAAGGACAGCCTCCGGGACGAGTCGACTCGAACGCGCCGCAGAGCTCGCCTGCTCGGGCCGCGGTTCGTCCCTAAACCCGGCGACCCTTCAGAATTCTGAAGGGAGTCGGTTTCATCCGGTTGAAGCGGCGATTCGTTCGACGGCGGTCGGTGTGTCGTCAACGAACCGAGAAGGGGCATCGTTCGGTCCCTCCGAAGACGGCAGCAAGCTGCTGCGCCTGAACGACAAAGCCCCGCTTGCCGAGACGGCGAGCGGGGCCTTGGGAGAGAGCTTGTTGGTGCCTCAGGTCTGGCGACTGAGGAACTCGTTCAGCTGGCGGCGGTAGCCGCGGCTCCAGTTCGTTCGCGTGCCGTCAGCGAGGATCGCGACGTAGTCGCCGGACGGCGTCGTCAGCACCTCACGAATGCGGTCGACGTTGACGATCGTCGAGCGGTGAATGCGCAGGAAACGGTCCGGATCGAGCTTCTTCTCCAATGACCGCATCGTCGTTCGATACAAGTGTCCCTGCCCCTGGGAGACGAGCCGCACATAGTTGCCAGCGGCTTCGATCATGTCGATGTCTTCAGTCCAGAGCAGCAGGATTCGGCGTGCCTTCTTGACGGCAATTCGCTGGATGTAGGGCGAAGAGGAGTCCTCCGTGCGCTCGGAGCGCGGTCGATCCGGTGCTGCTGCGGAGTAGGCGTTGTGGAGATGTTGGATCGAGGTGCTCATTCTGAATGTCTCCCCCCAAGGAGTCGGACTCCCTTTCTCGAGAGTCGATCGTCGATGGCGACCGCGTCACGTTGGCTTGCTGGCAATGGCTCGCTCGCCCGGGACTTGCCGTCGCTGTCTTTGGGTTGAACGTTGATACGCAAGACTCGGGCCGAAGATGCGTTTCTGGCTAACTTTCTCTTTGGACAGGCTTTCGTCGCTCTCCCCACTTCGAATGCTTAGCGAAAGTCGTGCCGACGTGAGCTGACGGCTCATGTGAGGTCCGCTGCGACTGGTCCTTGTAGAGTCGCGACTGACCCCCTCGAAGCGCAGAGCTCGACGAGTGGAAATGGCGGTGCGCTTCGATCGCACGTCGACGCGAAATCGCGGCGTCGTGGGTCGCCGACCGCGCCTCTTCGACCTCAGGGCGTGACGTCGTGGCGCGATCTGCGGACGGCGGTCTGCCGAACCGGCGCGTCTGTTCGTCCCCGTCACGCTTCCCTCTGGCATTTCGTCGGCAAGCCGAATAGCTTTGAGTCCACCAGCGAAAGGGGCAGTCAGGATGCAGTATCTCCACACCATGGTCCGCGTGCGCGACGTCGACGCGTCGCTCGACTTCTACTGCAACAAGCTCGGCCTGGTCGAGACGAGGCGCTACGAGAGCGAGCAGGGGCGCTTCACGCTGATTTTTCTGGCGGCGCCGGACGACACCGATTTGGCTTCCGAGCGCAACGCGCCGCTGCTCGAGCTGACCTACAACTGGGACCCCGAGGAGTACTCCGGCGGTCGCAACTTCGGGCATCTCGCCTTCGCCGTCGACGACATCTACGCCGCTTGTCAGCAGCTGCAGGACGGCGGCGTGACGATCCGTCGCCCACCCCGCGACGGACGCATGGCCTTCGTGCGCTCTCCCGACGGCATCTCCGTCGAGCTATTGCAGAAGGGACCCGCGTTGGAGGTGAAAGAACCGTGGGCCTCGATGCCGAACGACGGCGAGTGGTAACCGCAACTTGTTCTGACGCTCACCGTTCGTTCATATCGCCCGCCTAACCTCTAGGCGGGCGTGAACCGCGCCCGAGAGCCTGTGCGTCCACGTGCACAGGCGAACTGGTGAGCGACGTGCGCGACTCAACGACTGCTGGCGACCGCCGACCCTCGACTGGGTCCGCCGTGAGCGCCAACCTGCTTCCCTTCGTTCGAGACCTCGCCCGCTTCGTCGCCCGCGCTGCCGCTCGCCCGCGGCGCGGTCGGTGGCTGCGACAGGACCTCGCACTGCTCGTGTTCCTGTTGATCTTCGTTCCGCTGCAGTGCGTGCACTGGCTCGGTTTCCTGCTCGACGAGCTCTTCTACCGGGGCTACCGCCGCGTGCGCATCGAGCGACCGCTCTTCATTCTCGGTCTGCCGCGCAGCGGAACCACCCATCTGCACCGCACTCTG
>JBCCLJ010000090.1:0-25859 GCA_039026915.1 Acidobacteriota bacterium | reverse complement strand
GCGTCGATCTCACCGAACCGCAGCGAGTCCAGGCAGGCGATCGGCCGCGCTCCCATGGTGAAGATGTCTCGCAAGATGCCCCCGACGCCCGTCGCCGCCCCCTGATAGGGCTCGATGAAGCTGGGGTGGTTGTGACTCTCCATCTTGAAGGCCGCGACCCAGCCCTCCCCGATGTCGACGATGCCGGCGTTCTCGCCGGGCCCCTGTACGACCTGTGGGCCGGACGTCGGGAACATGCGGAGCCATGCCTTGGACGACTTGTACGAGCAGTGCTCCGAGAAGAGAGCGGAGACGATGCCGAGTTCGGTGAACGTCGGCGTGCGGCCGAGGAAGCCGCGGGCCAGCTCATACTCCTCACTCGTCAGTCCGTGCTCTTCGGCCAGCCCGAGATCGACTGCCGGCTCATGAGCCATGCGTTCTCGCGTTGCATCAAAGCTCATCTCAGGCCCCCGCGCCCGCAGCGACGGGCTCCCTCGAGAGTCCCAGAGCGCCGGCGAAGAGCGCCAGGCCGTCTGTGTTGCCCAGGAGATCCTCGGCACAGCGCTCGGGATGAGGCATCAGCGCGCAGACGTTGCCGTCTTTGTTGCAGACGCCAGCAATCGCCCGCATCGAGCCGTTCGGATTGGTGTCAGCGCCGACCGAGCCGTCCTCGCCGCAGTAGCGGAAGGCGACCTGCCCCGCCTCCTCGAGTCGATCGAGCGACGCTTCGGTATCGACGTAGTTGCCTTCCGCGTGCGCCACGGGCATGCGTAGAACCTGACCGACCTCGTAGCCGCAGGTGAAAGGCAGGTCGTTGCGCTCGACACGCAGGTGAACGTCCTTGCTGATGAACCGCAGGTCGCGGTTGCGCCGCATCGCGCCAGGCAGCAGGCCCGATTCCAGAAGGATCTGAAAGCCGTTACAGATGCCCAGAACCAGCCCTCCACGCGCCGCCAGGCCCGACACCGCAGGCATGATCGGCGACAGTGCGGCCATCGAGCCGGCTCTCAGGTAGTCGCCGTAGGAGAAGCCCCCGGGGACGACGACGAGCTCGCAGTCCTCGACCGAATCCGACTGATGCCAGAGGTAGCGAACCTCCTGGCCGAGCACCTTGTCGAGAACGTGGTGGACGTCGTGATCACAGTTGCTCCCTGGGAAGACGACGACACCGCATTTCAAGAGGACTCCTCCAGTTCGAAGGAGAAGTCCTCCACGATGGTGTTGGCAAGGAGCTTGTCGCACACCTCTGCCAGTCGCGTTTCGGCGGCGGCTCGGTCGGCTGCCTCGATCTCGATGTCGAAGGTCTTGCCGGCACGAACGCTACGAACTTCGTCGTAGCCGACGCGCGCCAGCGCCTCGCTGATCGCTTTGCCCTGAGGATCCAGGATCTGTGGGCGGGGAAACACGTGAACTCTCGCCCGAAAGACGGAGTTTGAAGACGATGTAGCAGCCGAGTCAGAGAGCGACATGAGCCTCCCGTCGAGGTGCATTGGCAGTCAGCCAGGGCGTCGGACGGCCTTGTGCCGCCAGTTCCACCACGGCCGAGCTCCCGGTCCGGTCCAGCGCCTCGGCGAGAGCGTTCTCGGCGAGCGCTGGCATGTTGTTGACTTCCGAAAGATGGTAGGCGACGACCCATTCCAGGGAATCGGCGGCCAGACGGCGAACCGCCTCGCCCGCTTCGATGTTCGACAGGTGGCCCTGAGCTCCCGCGACTCTCTGCTTGAGCGCCCACGGATACGGCCCGGTGCGCAGCATGCCCTCGTCGTGGTTCGATTCGAGCACCAGCCCATGAAGATCCTCGAGCGAACGAGCCGCCCGTTCGTCGAACCGGCCCGCGTCGGCGAGCACGCCGACGCGCGTTCCGCCAGAGCTCTCGACCACCAGTCCGACCGGCTCACGCGCATCGTGGGGAACGTCGAAGGCTTCGATCACGAAGCCAGCGATCTCCTGACGCTGGTTCTTCCGCAGCTCACGGACGGGGACGCGACGCAGCGCTCTGCCGCGAGCCGTTCCGGGAGTTGCGAAGATGTCGATCCCGTGCCGCCGAGAGATCCGTTCCGCGCCGCGACAGTGATCCGCGTGCTCGTGCGTCAGAACGATCGCGTCGACGCGTCGCAACTCAATGCCGCGACGCCGGCAGCGTCGCTCCAGCTCTCGACATGAGAAGCCACAGTCGACGAGAAGGCGTTTGCCATGGCATTCGACGAGGACGGCGTTGCCCTTGCTCCCTGAGCCCAGCACGCTGACGCGCACGCTCTGGCGCGAGGTGTCGGCACGCCGATCGGGCGGCGCGACGGAGCTTTTCGAGGGCAGCGGGGGGCGATCGAAAAGGCCGAGTTGTTGGCCCTCCAGCGCTCCCACCGATCGAGTTTGACGCTTCGGTAAAGCCGCACCGTCGCTCATCGCGGTTATCGTACCCGCGACGCCTTCCGATGAACAGGCAAACTTCGCCTGCGCCGCCCGAAGGACTCTCGACCCCACCTCGAGGCGCTACGCGGCGCCGCCCGGACTCAACCGAAGTCGTACACGCGACCCTGTTCGAGGAAGTCGACGTTGGAAAGCGCCAGAGCCGCCACCTCCTGCTGGATCGTCTCGACGCACGTGGGCTTCAGGTGATGCAGCAGGATCGGTACGTCGACCTCGAGCTTGGTCAGCTCCTGGGCAAGGCCGCTCGGCGTCAGGTGGCCCGAAGCGTCCGCGATGTCCTGCAGGGAGTCGTCGAAGCTGACGTCGATGCAAACCGCCTTCAGATTCGGAGTGCGGTTGGCCACTTCCCAGAGCCGATCTGTCGGCCCGGTGTCGCTCGACCACAAAACGGCCGAACGGTCGTCCTCGATGAGGAAGCCGTGAGTGGTCACAACGTGGTTCACGGGGACCGGCAGGAGCCGCAGGGAGCCGAGCTCGATGGGTTCCTCGTCGGAGAACTCGACGAACTTGATCGAGGGGATCAGGTGATTCGGCAAACGTGAGAAGTCCGGCCAGACCGCGCTGTTGAAGACGTGTTTGCGCACGGCGTAGACGGTCGGTGCCGACCCGTGGATCTCGAGCGCCCCGTCACTGCGACCGAAGACGTTGTCGATGAAGAACGGCAGGCTGTTCGTGTGATCCGCATGCGAGTGGCTCAGCACGACGGCCTCGATGCCGAGCTGACGCTCAATGGGCAGAGCCGAGCACAGACAGCCGGCGTCGAGCGCAATGCGGCCGTCAATCAAGAGGGACGTCAACCGGTGGTCGGGCGACTCCCCTCCGAACGAGCCAAGAACTTCAATCTCCATGGAACCTCGGGGATTCTACGAAGTCGGTTGCTCACGAACAAGTTGAGCGCCGTCTGCAAGCCTCGGCCCGTCAGAGGGATAGGCGAAGGCAGGTGCAGCCCCGCCTTCGCCTCGGCGTCCTGCGAAGCGGCTCAGAAGCGCTGCCCGATCCAGAAGACCGTCTGGGTATCCCCGGACTCTTCGAAGTCCCACTGCGTCGCGATGTCCCAGTGCAGATCGAGCCCCAGGAAGTTCACTGTGACGCCGAAGCCGTAGGTGGCGATGCCGTCTTGGAGGCGATCGTTCTCCGAGTCCCAGAAGTCGAAGTCCTGGAACTCGTCGAACCAGGCGCCGGCGACGTCGAGGAAGAAGCGGCCCTGAATGCCCTGGAAGGTGAGGAACGGCGTGACGAAGAAGTCGATCAGCGGGAAGCGCAGCTCGAGGTTGCTGTAGAAGGCCCGGTCACCCACCAACTCGAAGAAATCGAAGCCGCGGACGGTATCGAAACCGCCGAAGAAGGCGGGGTTCGGTGCATCGCCGTCACGTGAGGTGCCGTAGAGCCTGAACGCAAACGAGGAGCGTCGCGTCAGCGGAAAGTACTTGCGGTAGTCGACTTCGAGGATCGACTGCAGAGTGTTGCCCTCATCTTCGACGCTGTCGATGTTCGGCGCGTAGGAAGCCGAGATCCGGTACCGGTGCCCCCCCGCGGGACCCGCAGGACCGAAGATCGTCGTGTCGCCGATGAAGGCCGCGGTGATCTCCGGGTAGTCGTCGTCGCGCGGCTCCAGGGTCGGGATCAGCTCGCCGTTGTCACCGAGGATCGGCAGGCCCGTGCCGTCGACGGCAAACCGCTGCAGGTTGATCTCTCGCGTCAAGAGTCCGAGGCTGAACTCGGCTCGGCGGTAGAAGCTGAACGGATAGGTCAGCGTGCCCCGCAGACCCGTCTGCTGGAAGGCCGTCGGGCCGCGCTCGATCCGGCCGTTCTGGAAGTTCTGACCAATGAAGAAGAAGCGGTTGTCGAAGGCGTGCAGCTGCCACTGCCAGCGCCGCGACAGGTCGCTGTAGAAGAGGTCGAAGTTGGAGAAGCTGTCGATCGACTGGAACACCGTCGTCAGTCGACGGTCGCCGTAGAAGTCGGTGAACTGCAGGAGGACCTGGCCGATCAGTGTCTGGTTGTCGTCGACTCCGGCAAAGGTCTGCGCGTCTTCCAGGAAGAGACGAAATTTCTTGCCGGGCTCCTTCGCCGTCTCGTCGATGGTCACCTGGATGTCAGGCTCGAAACGGGCGTAGTTATCGACGTTGTTCGGATCCTCGATCACGTCGAGGCTGGTCACCTTGATCGGCTCGTCGATCTCGGTCTGGTAGAGGTCGAAGCGACCTTTCCAGAAGCCGGCGTAGACCAGGCGGTCCGGCGATCCGGGCTGTGCCAGCACGGCCGGCTGGAAGGCGCCGGTGATCGTGTTGGTGTACTGCGCCAGCTCGTTCGTCTCCAGCTCGAGACCGTAGATGTTCTCGGCGCCCGTGCGATCCGACGTAAAGAAGATGCGGCGGCCGTCCGGTGAATACGTCGGATCGGTGTTCTGGTACTCGTCTTCGGTGACGCGGATGCGCTCCGTCGGGTTGGAGAGATCGATCTCGAAGAGATCGCCGCTTTCCTCGAGGATCGAGGTGAAGACGATCTTGGACCCGTCCGGAGAGAAGGACGGTGCCGCGTCGTAGATGTCGTCGTTGGTCAGGTTGCGGATCTCGTACGTCTCCGTATCGAGCAGGAAGATGTCGAAACGGCCGTCGAGGTTGCCGGTGAATGCGATCGTCGTGCCGTCAGGACTCCAGGCGGGACCGGACTGCTGCTGGATGTCCATGTCGATGACGCGATCGACGCCGCCCTTGAGCACGTTGATCAGAGACAGCGAGAAGCCGGCCTCCTTGCGAACGAAGGCGGCCAGCTGGTTGCCGTCCCCGGAAAAGGCGATATCGCGCCCATGGCCTCGCGCTGCCGTCAGATGCTGGCCGCGGAAGTTCCGAAAGTCGGTGTTGTAGCCCTTCGTCAGATTGCGGATGACGCGCCGGTTCTCAGCGTCGAACAGCACGATGTCGACGTCGGCGTCGGCCGTGCTGAAGGCTGCAACGAGGTCGCCCGAGGGCGACGTCACCGGGGACAGCTCCTGGCTGTTGCCGCGCAGGGTGCGGAAAGGACGGCCGAAGTCGCCCGGTTCACCCGTTTGGATGAGCTCGGGGAGATAGCGCTGACGCAGCCACCGACGAAACTCGACGTCGAAGTCTTCGGGCTCGACGCGGAAGGCGCGCTCGATCGCGCGACCGACGCGCGCCCCGATCGTATTGCGGTACTCGTACAGGAAGTCGCGGATGCCGTCCTTGCCCCAACGCTCTTCCATGAAATCGAAGACCGCGTGTCCGTAGCGATAGGCGAAGAAGCCCGAGGCCCGTCCCGAGGTCACCGGCGGCAGGTTGTCGTTGACGACCGCGTCGCGCAGGAACATGCGATCCGACGTCGATTCGTCGTCGGCAAAGTAGCTGGCCATGCCCTCCGCCAGCCACTGCGGCGGGTTCAGCGTCAGCGAGCGGCCCAGCGCACCTTGGAAGATGACGTGGTACTGAAAAATGTGCGTGAGCTCGTGCAGGATGAGCTCGTAGAGCTCCGAGTCCGGCAGATCGATCGGCATCACCATGCGGAAGCGAGCCGACGTTGCGAAGGCCGCGACGCCTTCCGGGATGAAATTGACGAAGATGTTGTTCTGCAGGAAGTCCGAGTGCGTCTGGTAGATGATCAGGGGCGTCGGGTCCTGAATCTGGTAATCGAACTCCTGCGAGAGCCGGTCGTAGGCGGACTCGGCGAGCGACACCACCTTTTCGAGCTGTCCTTCACTCGCCGGGTAGTAGCTCACGTCGAAGTGAGGCGAGTGGTAGATCTGCCAGTCGAACTTGCCGTAGCGAACCTTGTTCTTGCCGAAGTTGGTCCGCTGGCCGGACTGCGCGGTCACGGCGCCTGCGCACAGCGCGGCGAGCGTGAACAGGGCGATGGGAAGTGTCTTGAAACGCTGCAACGTAGGCTCCTTTTGACGGCTCCTGCACGAGGGAGCGACTGGAGGATGAGCACTAGCGAAGCCGGAGGTCCTCCGGCACGGGGGGAAGTCGGGCATGGACCTGTCGAGTCCGAGGAGCTTGGGAAACAGAGACAAAGAGATGGCGGGCCTCTCAGCCGTCAGTTGGTGAAGAGCAGGCGGGAGGCTTCGACTTCTTTCTGCACGAACACCCCGAGGAGCCTGTCTTCCAAGGCGTAGAGGTTCTCGAACATGCCGCGCAACGGGTCGGCCTGCTCACCTTCGAAACTCTTGAAATCCTTGAAGTTGTCGGTGAACTCGAGTTTGCCCGTTTCACCATCGAAGACCATGACGACGATGTCGTATTCGAAGCCGGTCTGCTCGACGAGCACCTGCCGGTAGTAGGTCCGGCCGTCGAAGGGCGAGACGTACTCCTCGGTGCGGTAGCCGGAACGGTCCTGAATGTCGAAATCCAGGCTCCCGGCCAGAATCAGGTCGGCCTGCGTGCGCTCTCCGACGGCACGCCAGAAAGCGTCGTCGCGCGCCAGCATCTCGAGATCGTAGGTCGGATAATCCAGAGGACCGGACTCGACGACCTTCAGATCGGTCTCTCGTCGAAGCACCTTGTCGATGTAGCGCTCGAACTCCTTCTGGATATCGAGATCGCTGCCTCGAATCCGACCTTCGCCTTCCTGCGAGACGACGACGAACGGCGCTGGGAAGAGGGAGTTCCTCCCTTGCAGGTCGATCTTGGCGCGCACGGGAAGGCGCAGCCGGACTTCGACCTCGTTGGCCGTCGCCGCGAGAGGCGCCAGGAGGCCGGCGATGAGGAGGGAAACCGAGAGCCAGTGACGTTGCTTCAATGTTCGAACTCCAACGAAGCCTCCGACCGTTGCGGCCGAGAGTACAGGGATTCCGGAACCGGTGTATTTGGGCTGATGGCAGCTGCTGGCGTTTCGAGATGCAACCCGCGCGCCATGCGTTTCGCGGACCGATGCGACGGTTCCAGGCACGGGGCGTCCCCTCTCAAGGGCATCGCCGACCTCCACAGGCATCGCCCGACCGTCAGCGACATCGATCCACACGCAGAGATCATGGCCGGCAAACTCAGTCGCCGGACTCGCCGGTGCTGGCTGCGGCAGGCTCTTCGTCGGCCGGCGCCGCGGCCTCTTCCTCGCCCGCCTCGGGGCGCTTGAAGCCTTGGTAGAACTCCACGAAGCGCGAGTAGTTTCGCTTCAGCGCACGATTGTTGGGGTCGAGCTCGATCGCGCGCCGGTAGTAGATCAAGGCTTCTTCGAAAAGGCCCAGGGCCTCGTGAGCGACCGCGAGGTTGTTCACCACGGAGCTGTTCTCGGGCGCGACTCTCTCGACTCGCTTGAAGCGAAAAAGCGCCTCGCTCCAAAGCCCGCGTTGTGCCATCTCGACGCCGAACTCGAGCTGCTCGCGAACCGATTTTTCCGCTTTCTGAGCATGCGCGGCCACTCCGAACCAGAGTCCGCCGAGGAAGACAAAAAGCGCCAGCGAAGAGCGCCTTTGCATTGAGTTTGAGCGTGTTTCGAGCATCTCGCGACTATATACGAGGCATACGACGCGATCGGTTCTTAGGATGTGAAACGTTGTCGAGAAGACGCTGGGAACGGCAACGACGCATCGGCCGTCCCGCTTCGACGATTGCTCTCTCTTCAAGGAGCTGAACGGGCCGCAGAGAGGTAGTCGAAGTAGTCGCGGTGTTCAACGATTTTGCCGCCCTCGACGAGCAGCACGGTCACGATCTGACTGCTGAGCTCGATCGGACGGCCTGACGCGTCGGTCTGGCGAAGAACCCCCTGGGTGTTCGCGACCACGACGACGTGACCACTCGACTCCCAGATGCGGACGACGTCCAACTCCAGGCGCTCGTAGAACTGACTCACCGTACTCAGCATGCGGACGACGTCCTCTTTTCCCTCATAGACGTAGGGCGTGACCAAGGGCGTCTTCTCTGAAGTCGGGTCGACGAACCGGACGCTGTCCGAGTAGAACGACCCCATCGCTTCGGCATCGAGTCGCTCGTAGGCTTCGAGGTAGCGCTCGACCAGCTCGATGCGTGCCTTCCCCTGACGCTCGACCGCGTCGAGCGCAGCCGCACGCTGCGCGACGGCAGACTCCGGCGGGCTTTGGTGGCTCTGTGCGAAAGCAGCGGCCGAGCCGCCGATCCCCAGAGCACTCAACAGGATCAGACGGAAGACGGAGACAGAACGAAGTCGATGCATGGCAACTCTCCTGTAAACGGACCGCGCGGAAGGGGCACGGACCGAATCCGGAGAGTCAGCGAGGACGGGTTACCAGGTCGACCGAGCCTGCAGGGCTGTCTCCTCCCTGGTTCGAGTCGCCCGTTTTCAGGGCCGAACGGTAGCCGCTCGGCGTCGTCTTCGTGTACTTCTTGAATGCGGCGTTGAACGTCGACTTTGAGCGATATCCGGTCGCAAGAGCGATCTCGAGCACGCCATCGGCCGTCGTCTCGAGGCGTCGGCAAGCTTCTTCGATCCGCAGCCCGTGAATGTAGTCGAAGAAGGTCTGGCCGCGCCCCTGGTTCAGTGCCTGCGAAAGGTGGTTGGTACTCACGCCAATGCGTTCGGCCAAGACGGGAAGACTGACCTGAGCCTCGAGATGCAGCGACTCTTGCTGCACCACCGCATCCAACTGCCGCAGGATCTCATCAATCTCTCTTTGCCCGATTCCCGACTTGGCGTACTTCGTCTGCTCCGAGATCTCAGCTGCGGTCGGCTCGGCGGCGAGCGGCCGAGGCAGAGCTCGATGCGCAATCGCCAGGTAGGCGAACCAGACGATGGTCAACGCCAGCGCACAGAACGTCGCAGCGCTCCAAGGGTTCGGCGTGCCCGAGACCGCGGCGAGAAGGGTCAGCAGCAGGTCGAGGACAACGAGCAGAGAGGGGAACAAAAGAGCATGGCGGATCCAGGCCAGAGATCGATCCTCGGGAGCGCTGAACCAGCTCTCGAGGCGCAGATCGTGAACTCGAATCCGTCGCCCGGCACGCAGGAGGAAAACAGAGGTCCAAGTCAGAACGCCCAGGTAGAGCAGCGCAAACACTCGAGGCGGCCAAGCCGGACCGGCGAAAGCACAGGCGCCGAAGGCCAAGAAGCAGAACCCCGTGAAAGCGAGCGCTGAGCGAGGCAGTTCTCTGAAGACGGCTCTGCGGTTCGGCCCCGCACCGTCAACACGCTGCACGTGCAGCAACAGAAGCGGCCCGAACAGAGAAAACGCAGGCAGGGAGACGCCACTCAGCGTGGTGCTCCAGGCCGCTGAAACGAAGCTTCCCAGACCGTCGAAAGCGACGAGCGTCAGCACCAGGAAAAGGCCTGCGAGCGGCGCGTTTTGATCGACTGGGCGACTTCGTCGCAGAAGAAGCGAGGCAAAGAGGCACGCCAAGCAGGCGGCCGCCAGCATGCTGAGGACAGCTTCTCTCATCGGTCGACGACCCTATCGTCTCGGACCCCACCGAGAGTGTCGGCTGGGCCCAAAAACGTCCGCACGATGCTCCTGAGCGCTCCGCGCCCCGAAGAAGATGCAAGGACCGGGACCTCGAGAGCGTCCTCTCTCGGTGTGCGGGGAAGATCGACATCCGAAGAACGGTTGCACCGGACCGTCACGACCGATCAGCGGCACGCTCTCATCGCACTCAACGCGGAGCTGGCTGTACCTCGCGCGCGTCTTTGCTCACTCGCCCGGAGGATCCTTGACCACGGTGCGCTCTGCGCGCGAAGTGCGCCGGAGCTCGCCGGCTCGGAGGCTGCCGCCCGCGCACTGAGACACCGCGACCTGCTGGCCGGTAGAGAGGTCGAGCGCGCCGAGACCGCGGGGAGTTCGGTCGTGACGATTCTCGACGCCGACTACCCCACCGAGCTCCTCGATCTCGATCTACCGCCGCCCGTGCTCTACATCCGCGGCGAACTGACCAGAACCAGCCGGCTCGGCATCGTCGGTTCCCGACACGCAGATCGCTGGGCGTTGGCCAGCGCTCAGCAGATCGCCGCCGCCGTGGCGGGCGCGGGCTTTCCTGTGGTCTCCGGCTTCGCCCTGGGAGTCGACATCGCGGCTCATCGGGCGGCCGCCGATGCTGGCGAGACGGTCGCCGTCTTGGGCTGCGGACTCGCCCGGCCGTATCCAAGGCAGCACCACGACTTTGCGGAGACTCTCGCACGACGCGGTGCGTTGATCACCGAGTTCCCTCTGGACGCGAACCCAAAGCCGCAGAACTTCCCGGTGCGCAACCGCATCATCGCGGCACTCTCCCGCTGCACGCTCGTTGTGCAAGCTGCTCGGCGCTCGGGCGCGCTCATCACCGCGCGCTACGCCGCCGAGCTCGGTCGCGACGTCGCCGCCCTTCCAGGTAGGCCGAGCGATGCCCGCTCGGCTGGCGCAAATCTTCTGCTGCGCGATGGAGCGCATGTCGTCCTCGAGCCGGCCGACGCCTTGACGCTTCTGGGCTGCGAGACGTCGGGCGAGACCGCGGAGAAAGGCACTCCACGCAACGCACTCCTCGAGAGGATCGCAGCGAGCCCGCAGAGTCTGGACGAGCTGGTGGAATCCACCGGGCGCAGCGCCGCCGACCTGCAAGCCAGCCTGCTCGATCTGGAGATCGACGGCTTGATCGAGAACGTCGCGGGGCGTTGGCTGAGGTCGCCTTCGAACTAGGCGCTCTTGCGCGTCACCGTCTTCTTGCGGGCTGACTTTCTTTTCGTCGCCTTCTTCTTCGCCGCCTTTTTCTTGGCTACTTTCTTCTTGGTGGCCTTTTTCTTGGCCGCCGGCGCGCGCGGATCCTTGCCCTGATCCCTGAGCTTCTCTTCCCGGGCGGCGATCAGATCGACGCCGTCCTGCAGGGTCAAGGTCTTGAAGTCACGGCCCTTCGGCACGGACGCGTTGACGACGCCGTCGGTGACGTAGGGGCCGAAACGGCCGTTCTTGACCACCAGAGCAAGCTCCGTTTCCGGGTGCTCTCCGAGCTCTTTCATGACCGCCGCTGCCCGGCGGCCGCGCTTCGGCTGCGCCAGAATCGTCACGGCTTGCTCGACGGTCAGCGTCTGCATCTGGGCGTGATTCTCGAGGGAGCGGTTCTCCTTGCCCGATTTGACGTAGGGACCGTAGGGGCCGTCCTGCACAAGGATCGGCTCGCCGGTCTCCGGGTGCGGGCCGATGTCCTTGGGGAACGAGAGAAGCATCAGCGCCTGCTCGACCGTCAGGGTGTCCCGACTCATGTCCGGCCACAGACTCGCCATCTTGGGCTTGCCGTCGGCCTTCAGCTTGCCTTTGTCGTCGACCTCGGGATCGCCCAGCTGCACGTAGTCGCCGTAGCGTCCGGTCTTGACGTAGATCGGCTTGCCGGTGCCCGGGTCGTTGCCGATCGGCTCGTCCGCCATGGCTGCCTTGCGCAGCATCTCGAGAGCGTCTTCGACGGTCAGCTCATCCGGCGGGATGTCGTCGCGCACGGTAACGCGCACGTCGGTGTCTCCCACCTGCAAGTACGGCCCGTAGCGCCCGACCCGGACCACGACTTCGTCGCCGGTCTCCGGGTGCTTTCCGATCGGCAGGCTGCAGACCGAACGAGCGTCGATGTCTTCCCAGCCGCTGCCGATGAGCTCCTTGAGGCCAAGATCGTCGTCGCTGTCGTCGTCATCGCCAAAGTAGAAGTCGCGGAGCCAGGGCTCGGCCTCGCGCTCGCCGCGAGCGATCTCGTCGAGATCGTCTTCCATGCGCGCCGTGAACGAGAAGTCGACGAGCTCGCCCATGTGCTTCTCGAGCAGCCGGGTGACGGCAAAGGCCGTCCACGTGGGCACCAGCGCCGAGCCTTTCTTGAAAACGTAGCCGCGCGCCTGGATCGTCCGAAGGATCGTGGCGTAGGTCGACGGCCGCCCGATGCCGCGCTCTTCCAACTCCTTGACCAGACTGGCTTCCGTGAAGCGAGCCGGCGGCTGCGTCGTGTGTCCGGCGGCGGCCATTTCTTCCGAGGTGACGGCGTCGCCTTCCTTCATTGCCGGAAGGAGGCGATCCTGATCCTCGAGCGCCTGGCCTCTGTCGTCGGAGCCCTCGATGTAGGCGCGCATGAAGCCAGGGAACTCGATCACCGTGCCCGAGGCGGCGAAGCGCGCCGTACGGCCATCGCCGAGCGGGGCGTCGAGACGAATGCGAGTGTTGAGACCGCGAGCGTCGGTCATCTGGCTGGCGACCGTGCGCTTCCAGATCAGCTCGTAGAGCCGGAACGCATCGGGATCCAGCGCGTCCTTGACCTCGGCAGGAGTGCGAAACGCCCGGCCGGCAGGACGAATCGCCTCGTGAGCCTCCTGAGCGTTCTTCGACTTGCCTCGGTAGACCCGCGGCTCGGACGGCAGGTAGTCGGCGCCGTAAAGCTGAGAGATCTGATCCCGAGCAGCATCGACGGCCTGGGTCGACAGGTTCGTCGAGTCGGTCCTCATATAGGTGATGTAGCCGTTCTCGTAGAGCCGCTGCGCCACCTGCATGGCGCGCTGGGCGGTGAAGCGAAGCTTGCGAGCCGCTTCCTGCTGCAGTGTCGACGTGATGAAAGGTGCCGACGGCTTGCGGGTGAACGGCTTCTCCTGGACGCTGGCGACTCGGAAGGTCGCACTCGACAGGGACTCGGCGATCGCCTTGGCACCCGCTTCGTCGAGCAGGACGACCGCATCTTCGTCCTTCAGCTTGCCCGTCAGATCATCGAAGTCGCGTCCTGTGGCGAGCCTCTTGCCGTCGATCTCTCGCAGCCGAGAGTCGAAGATCTGATCTCCGTCCGCGAGCCGGAGCTTGGCCTCGACGTCCCAGTAGTCGCTCGACTTGAAGCGCATGCGCTCGCGCTCGCGCTCGACGACGAGTCGCGTGGCGACGGACTGCACGCGGCCCGCCGACAGCCTCGGCTTGACCTTCTTCCAAAGTACCGGCGAGAGCTCATAGCCGTAGAGGCGATCCAGCACGCGCCGCGCCTCCTGGGCGTTCACCAGACGCGAATCGATCTCCCGCGTCTTCTCGACCGCGCGCGTAATCGCCGTCTTCGTAATCTCGCCGAACACCATCCGCTTGACGGGGACCTTGGGCTTGAGCACCTCGACGAGATGCCAGGCGATCGCCTCTCCTTCGCGATCTTCATCGGTCGCGAGATAGAGGAGGTCGGCGTCCTCGAGCATCTTCTTGAGCTTCTTGACCTGCGCCTTCTTGTCTTTGTTGACGACGTAGAGAGGCTTGAAGGAGTCGTCGACGTTGACGCCGAGTCGAGCCCACTTCTCCTTTTTGTAGCGGGCAGGGATGTCGTCGGCGTTCTGCGGCAGATCACGCACGTGTCCGATCGAGGACTCGACCTGGAATCCGGGCCCCAGGTACTGCTCGATGGTTTTGGCTTTCGCCGGCGACTCGACGATGACGAGGGCATTCGACATGACCCCGCACCATAAACGATCCCCTCGCAAGGTTGTCAAGGGACGAATCGGAACGCGTCTGTAGGAAGTTCACCCTTTCGACGCGAAGCGCGAGCCCGTCTCTATAATCCTCGACGATGACGATGAACCGCCTCACAAAGCTCGATCCCGGCAACCCGGACCACCGCGTCACCGTCATCGGCGGTGGCCTGGCGGGCTGCGAATGTGCTTATCAGCTCGCCCGCCGTGGACTGCAGGTCGACCTCTACGAGATGCGACCCCAACGGGAAACGCCGGCGCATCACACCGACCGCCTGGCGGAGCTCGTCTGCAGCAATTCGCTGCGCTCGGATGATCCGCATCACGCCGCGGGCCTGCTCAAGCGCGAGATGGAACGCTTCGGCTCGCTGATCATCGAATCGGCGCGGCAGAGCTCGGTGCCCGCCGGCAGCGCTCTCGCCGTCGACCGCGAGGTCTTCGCCGAACGGGTCACGCGTCGGTTGGCGGAAACGCCGGGCCTGCGGATTCACCGAGAAGAGCTGCTCGAGATCCCTGGCGGGCAGGTGGTCCTGGCAACGGGCCCGCTCACCTCGCCGGCCATGGCCGAGCACCTGCAGGAGCTGCTGGGCGCCGACTACCTCTATTTCTACGACGCGATCGCGCCGATCGTCGAAGCCGACAGTCTCGGCCCGCGACTCTTCGCTGGCTCGCGCTACGGCAAGGGCGGCGACGACTACCTGAATTCGGCGCTGTCGAGAGAGGAGTACGACGCCTTCTACCGAGCGTTGATCGGCGCTGACGTGCTCCAGCTACGGGACTTCGAGCAGAAGCTCTTCTTCGAGGGTTGCCTGCCGATCGAGGAGATCGCGCGACGCGGGCCCGACACGCTGCGTTTCGGCCCGATGAAGCCCGTCGGAATCGAGACGCCGGACGGCGCGAAACCGCACGCCGTCGTACAGCTGCGCCAGGACGATCTGGCAAAGAGTCAGTACAACCTGGTGGGCTTTCAGTCACGCATGACCTGGGGCGACCAGAAGCGCGTCCTGCGCATGATTCCCGGGCTCGAGTCGGCGCGCTTCGTGCGCATGGGCCAGATTCACCGCAACACCTTCATCAACTCGCCGATTCATCTCGACCCCTTCTTCCGCTTGAGATCACTTCCCCGCGTCCGCATCGCCGGCCAGATCACCGGCGTCGAGGGATATCTCGAGTCCGCGGCGACCGGGCTCATGGTCGGCGTGCTGATGGCTCAGCAGAGCGCCGGGCGTCGTGTCCCGACGTTCCCTGCGACCACCGCACTGGGCTCCCTCATCAGACACGTGAATGAGTCCGACCCGCACCACTTCCAACCCGCCAACGTCAACTACGGACTCTTCGACGAGTTGGAGCGGCGCGTGCGCGGCAAGGACAAGCGTCGCGTGCTGGCCCAGCGCGCGCTCGGCGAGGTTCAACGTTGGATCGGCGACCATCTCCCTTCAGAAGACCCCTCGTACCCCGCTCCCACCGCCGAACAAGCGGATCTCCATGAAGCGACTGCTCTCTGACTTCCTCCGCTATCTGGAGCTCGAGCGCGGCGTCTCTCCTCATACCCTGAGGGCCTATCGCCGCGACCTCGAGACCTTCCTGGACTTTCTGGCCGAGCAGGCTCCCGAAGCCGCGGAGTCTCCACGAAGCATCGACGCTCTGCACCTTCGCGCCTTCCTCGCGCAGCGTCATCGCGATGGACTCGCTCGCTCGTCCCAGGCGCGGTTGCTGTCCTCACTGCGCGCGTTCTTTCGCTACGCCGAAGCGGAAGACCAAATCGAAGCGAGTCCTGCCGAGGGCCTGCCGACGCCCAAAGCCCCCAAGACGCTGCCCCGTCACCTGCGACCGGGTGAGATCGAGCGTCTGCTCGAAGCACCTCACGAGCGCGACGACGCCCTCGGCCGGCGCGATGTCGTCATCCTGGAGCTGCTCTACGCCGCGGGCCTGCGCGTCAGCGAGCTGACCGGACTCGACTGGAGCGATGTCGACCTGGAAGCGGGCACCGTGCGCGTCGTCGGCAAGGGTGGCAAGGAGCGCATGGTGCCGTTCGGCGCGCCGGCGAAGAAAGCGCTGGACGCATGGCGCATCGACGGGGCGACCCTCGACGCGGGACAGGAAGAGGGCCGTCCCCTGCTGCTCAACCACCGCGGCGGCCGTCTGACCTCGCGCTCCGTGCGCCGCGTGATCGATCACTGGGTCGGCGTTGCCGCCGTCGCGGCGGGGGTGCACCCGCATACGCTGCGCCACACCTTCGCCACTCATCTGCTCGAGAACGGCGCCGATCTGCGATCGATCCAGGAACTTCTGGGTCACAGCTCCCTGTCGACGACGCAGCGCTACACCCACGTCGACGTCGACCGCTTGCTCAACGTCTACCGAGCTGCTCATCCGCGCTCGGGCCAGGACCGCCCCTCCGAGCCCTGATCCCCGGGAGCGCCTCGCTGCCGCCCCGCCTGCCGGCTCCCCTTCTTCCGGGGGACGGTCACCGTGGGTCCCCTGAGGCGCTACAATCGCGTCGCCATGAAGCTTCTCTCTACGACGATTCTCTGCGTGCGCCGCGACGGACAGGTCTGCCTGGCGAGCGACGGACAGGTCACGAACTCTGCTTCCAATACGGTCATGAAGGCAGGCGCCAACAAGGTCAAAGTGGCCGGCAAAGGCAAAGTGCTCGTCGGCTTCGCCGGCGGCGGTGCCGATGCGCTCGCCCTCTTCACCCGCTTCGAAGCCAAGCTCGACGAGTACCAGGGCAACTTCGAGCGCGCCGTCGTCGACCTCGCCATGGACTGGCGCACCGATCGCGCCATGCGCCAGCTCGAGGCGCTGATGATTGTCGCCAACGAGTCCAAGAGCTTCCTCGTGCAAGGCAACGGCGACCTGCTCGAGCCCGACGACGGCATCCTCGCGATCGGCTCTGGTGGGGACTACGCCCTGGCGGCTGCAAGGGCTCTGCTCGAGCACACCGACAAGAGCGCCGAGGAGATCGTCCGCGAGTCGATGCGCATCGCGGCCGACCTCTGCGTCTACACGAACCACACGCTCAATCTCGAATGCCTACCGCGTGAGGAGGCGTCTTGAACGCACCGGACATCTCGTCCACCGAGGAATCGGTCCTGGTCGAGGACCTGACGCCGAAGCAGATCGTCGGCGAGCTCGACAAGCACGTCGTCGGACAGGGCCAGGCGAAGCGCGCGGTGGCGATCGCTCTGCGCAATCGGTGGCGGCGCCAGCAGCTCGACGCCGACACGGCGGAAGAGATCGTACCGAAGAACATTCTGATGATCGGGCCGACGGGCGTCGGCAAGACGGAGATCGCCCGCCGGCTCGCCAAGCTCGCCAAGGCACCGTTCCTCAAGGTCGAGGCGAGCAAGTTCACCGAGGTCGGCTACGTCGGCCGCGACGTCGAGTCGATGATCCGCGATCTGACCGAGCTCGCCGTCATCATGGTGCGTGAGGAGCGGTCACAGCGAGTCCGTGAGCAGGCCGCCGAGAAGGCCGAGGAGCGCCTGCTTGACCTGCTGTTGCCAAAACCGACAGGGACGGCGCCGATCGGGCTGACGACCGAGAGCGAAGGGCCGTCCGAGCCCGAGACCTCGAGTACGCGCGAGAAGTTCCGTCAGAAGCTGCGCAAAGGCGAACTGGATCACCGCAAGGTGGAGATCACCGTCGAGGACGGCTCGTCTCCGTCGTTCGAGATGTTCACGCCGCAGGGCGTCGAAGAGGTCGGGGTCAACCTGAAGGACATGATGCCGGGCCTCTTCGGGAAGCGCGAGCAGCGCGAGGTCACCATCGAAGAGGCGCGCGAGATCCTCGTTCAGCAGGAGGCCGAACGCCTGATCGACCAGCGGCTCGTCGCCGAAGAGGCGCGGACCCGCGTCGAGCAGGCCGGCATCGTCTTTCTCGACGAGATCGACAAGGTCTGCGGGCGCGAGGGCGCCCAGGGGCCCGACGTCTCGCGCGAAGGAGTGCAGCGCGACCTCCTGCCCATCGTCGAAGGCACGACCGTGTCGACGAAGCATGGCATGGTGAAGACGGACCACATCCTGTTCATCGGCGCCGGCGCCTTCCACCTGAGTAAGCCCTCGGACATGATCCCCGAGCTACAGGGGCGCTTCCCGATCCGCGTCGAGCTCGACGCGCTGACCGAGCCGGATCTCGTGCGCATCCTGACCGAGCCGCGCAGCTCGCTGACGCGCCAATACACTGACTTGATGAGCACTGAGGGCGTGCGCCTCGTCTTTGAGCAGGACGCGATCGAGGAGCTTGCAAGGCTCGCCGTCCAGGTCAATTCGCACCAGGAGAACATCGGCGCGCGACGTCTCGCAACGCTGATGGAACGCCTGCTCGACGAAGTCTCGTTCGAGGCACCGGCGATGGACGGCGTCGAGGTGAAGATCGACAGTGGCTATGTGACGCGGGCCCTCGACGGCATCGTCCAGGACCAAGACCTCTCGAAGTACGTTCTGTAGCTCAGCCCCGAGGACACCATGATCCAAGACTCGACCTCCCAGCGCCGCGCTGTCGCGCTTCTGACGCTGGCTGCGCTGTTGCTCGTCTCGCTCGCGGCTTGCGGTCGCAAGGGGGACCCGCTCCCCCCGCTGCGCTACATCCCGATCGCAACGAGTGACTTTGACGTCCGTCAGCAGGGCAGCGAGCTCATTCTCGGTCTCTCGTACCCCCAGACGACGACCTCGGGCCAGGTTCTTCCAGGTCTGCAGAGCCTCGAGATCTACCAGCTCGAGACCGGAGCCGGTGCCAGCGAAGTTCCTCCGCAGGCCTTCCAGTCCGGCGCCGAGCTCTGGGTCCGCATCGAGGGCGTCGAGCTCGAGGGCGCGATCGTCGGCGACCAGATTCGCACGCGACTGCCGGTCGAAGAGCTGCTCGACGGCGACAGTGGCGGCAGCGCCTTCGCCGTGCGCACAGTGAGCTCCACCGAGGAGACCTCGGCCTTCTCCAACATCGTTCAGGTCGATCTGGCGGGCGCGCTCGAGCCGCCTCGCAATGTCGAAGTCGACGGAACGGCCGAGGGGGTTCGCCTGGCCTGGACCTACGAGGGAGAGAGCGAAGGCTTCAACGTCTATCGCCGACTGGCCTCTGAGCGAACCTACGGCGCCGCTCTCGCGACCGCCGCACCCGACGCTTCCTCCTATCTCGACGCCACCGCTCGAACCGGGCAGCGCTACATCTACGCAGTTCGGACCGTGCGCTCTCAGGACCCGCTGGTCGAGAGCGGGGCGAGCGCCGAAAGCGAGCTCGACTACATCGATCGGTTCCCGCCCGAAGCGCCGCAACGGCTCATCGGACTCGGCGAGAGCGGCCAGATCCGCCTGGTCTGGGAGGCGAGTGAAAGCCCCGACGTCTCGAGCTACCGCGTCTATCGGAGAGACCCGACGGGCACCGACGAGCGGCTCGTCATCGAAGGCCTTCGCAGCACCGAGTTCGTCGACGAAGGCCTTACCCCAGGCCTGGCCTACAGCTACGAAGTGAGCGCCGTCGACGGAGCCGGCAACGAGAGCGGACGCAGCAACGCGGCCGAGATCACCGTGCCCTGACCGGCTTTACGCCGCGGGCCCTCCGAACCATGGCCGCGTTGGAAAACCAGACCTTCTACCGCCTTTCCGGAGCCGGTAACGACTTCATCGCGCTGGCGTCGCCCGATCGGTGCCCAACGCTGGAAGAGCGCCGTCGCCTCTGCTCACGCGGGCTCGGCCTGGGCGCCGACGGGTTGCTCGTCCTGACGCCCGGCGATGAGATCGCGCTCGACTACTTCAACGCCGACGGCGAGCGTGCAGAGCTCTGCATCAACGGCACGCGCAGCGCAGCTCAACTCGCTTTTCGCCTCGGATGGGCGAAGGGCAGCGTGCCACTGCGTACCGACGTCGGGCGACTCCAGGCGGTTCACTTGGACGAGCGCTCCGTGCGCCTCGAGGCGCCGCTGCCGAGCTCGGTGAGCCTGCTCCAGCTCGAGATCGACGGCGCGGTGATCGAGGGTCACCGCTGCACCGTCGGAGTTCCCCACCTGATCGTCGAGGTCGACGATCTGCGCTCCTGTGACGTCGTCGGGCTCGGAGCGCAGCTCCGTCGTCACCCCGAGACCGGGCCGGAGGGCACCAACGTCGACTTCGTCCGCTTCTCGGCGGACCGCCTGGACCTGCGCACCTTCGAGCGCGGTGTGGAAGGGGAGACGCTCGCCTGCGGCACGGGCATGCTCGCGGCCGCGGCCGTTGGACTGCAACGGAAACGCTGCAGACTCCCGCTCGACGTCGGCACCCGCGGTGGCTGCGTACTGCGGATCGACGGTCGGGTGCACGACGGTGCGCCTCTCGACTGGAGCCTCGAGGGAGATGCACGAGTCGTCGCCCGCGGAGAGATCTGGACTCTCTGAGGGGAGAGAAACTCTCGGTTCGCCCGCCATTTCGAGGCCTGCGCGAGGGCAGCCAGAACGCCCGGAAACCGGAACTTACAGCCCCACGACACTGCTAAGCTCTGCCTCCCATGAATCATCCGTTTCCCCCCATCGACGAGCAGCTGACCCGCCTTCGTCGCGGCTCGGTCGACCTCGTCGACGAAGAGCAGCTGAAGAGCAAGCTCGAACGCGCACAGTCCACCGGCACGCCGCTGACGATCAAGACCGGCTTCGATCCGACCTCGCCCGACTTGCACCTCGGACACACCGTCCTGCTGCGCAAGATGCGGCACTTTCAGGAGTGCGGCCACCGGGTGATCTTCTTGATCGGCGACTTCACGGCGATGATCGGCGACCCCACCGGCAAGAAGTCGACGCGCCCTCAGCTGACGGGCGACGAGGTCGCGGAGAATGCCAAGACCTACCAGAGTCAGGTCTTCCGGATCCTCGACGAGGAAAAGACGGTCGTCGAGGTCAACAGCCAGTGGCTCAGCCCGCTCGGCAGTGAGGGGATGATTCGCCTCGCCGGCTCCTACACGCTCGCACGGATGATGGAGCGCGACGACTTCCGAAAACGCTACGAAAGCCACCAGACGATCAGCCTGCATGAGCTCCTCTACCCGCTCGTCCAGGGCTACGATTCGATTGCTCTCGAGGCGGATGTCGAGCTCGGAGGGCACGACCAGATCTTCAACCTGCTCGTCGGGCGCGATCTCATGCGCGAGCGGGAGATGGAGCCCCAGGTCGTGCTCACAGTGCCCCTGCTCGTCGGCACTGACGGCGTCGACAAGATGTCCAAGAGCCTCGGCAACGCGATCGGCGTCGAAGACGAGCCACGTGAGGTCTTTGGCAAAACGATGTCGATCCCCGACGATCTCATGTGGGACTGGTATCTGCTGCTCACCGACGTCGACGAGGCGGAGATCGACCGGCGGAAGTCGCAGGTCGAGGCTGGAGATCTTCACCCGAAGGTCGCCAAGGAGGAGCTGGCTGGAGCGCTCGTCCGGGACTTCCACGGCGACGAGGCTGCACAGAAGGCCCAGCAGGAGTTCAACACCATTTTCGCCAAGGGCGGGCGCCCTGACGAGATCGCCTCGCGCGAGGTGTCGGCCGACACTCCCCTGATGACCCTGATCGCCGAGGCCGAGCTGACCAAGAGCAAGAGTGAGGCGCGCCGTCTCATTCAACAGGGCGCCGTGCAGATCGACGGAGAGAAGGCCAGTGATCCGTTCGCGACGCTGACGGTCCGCCAGGAGCCCTATCTCCTCAAGGTCGGGAAACGGCGTTTTCTCGAGGTCGTCGTTCAGAGCTGAGCCGGACCAGGGACTGCGGCTTCCTCGACGAACGCCTCGAAGCAACTCTTCGCGATCGGGATCGCGGCGGCCGGTAGACTCTGCTTCAGGCAGCCTGGGGAGGCGAGACGGCCTCGCCGCCTCGGCGCTTGGACACCGAGGACCCAACGTGCCGACACGGCTTGCAGGAAGCGCTACACCCGTCGAGATGTCGCACTCGTTTTTCATCCCTGGTCGAAGGCTGTCTCGACCTCTGTGGTCGTGCTGGGCTCTGGTGTTGTGGACTTGGGTCGCCTCAGCTCAAGACGTTCCCAGCACGACCTCATTGCAGGCGCGGGCCTTCGACGCGCCGGTGTCGCTCGAGATCGTCGATCTGGAGAGCCCTTCGGCGACACGTGACGCGCTCGCCGACGCTCTCACCGAGATCAACGAGATCGAAAGCCTGACGCGCGACGAGATCCTCATCGAAGGACCGCTGAGCGCCGTGGGAGTCGCCGCACTCGAGGGCTCCGAGGGGTCGTCGATCGCCGTCGATCCGCGCCTGTTCGAGCTGCTGGACCGAGCTCGCGACTACTGCGTCTGGTCGCAGCAGGCGCACGGACCGCTCGGCGGCAGCGTCTACTCCCTCTACGAGAACGCGACGCTCGCACCACCGCCGTCTCTCCTCGTCGAGCGATCCCAGTGGTCCGACTGTTCGCGACTCGCGCTGGAGAGCGAGACGTGGACGGCTTCGTTGGTCGGTGAGAGCAGCGTCGAGCTTTGGGGATTCCAGCGCGGCTACGCGATCGACAGGGCCGTCGAGATCCTGAAGGTGCGCGGTGCGGTGAACGGCTGGGTTTCGATCGGTCGCGTGCTGCGCGCCTGGGGCCCGGGACTTCGCGGCAAGGGGTGGCCGATGCAGGTCGCCGTCATGAACGGCGAAGACCCACCGACCGAGCGCATCCTCCTCCTCGACCAGGCGCTGGCGATGGCCTCACCGCTCGACGAGACGCTCGATCTCGGCGACGGCGTCTTCGCGCCGTACATCAATCAACGCAACGGCCGCCCCGTCGAAGGCAAAGTCGCCGTACTGGCGGCGACGGCGACGGCACTGGACGCCGAAGCGCTCGCCGTATCGCTCTTCCTGATGAACCCTCGAGAGGGGGAGTACCGCCTCGGGCTGCTGCAGCCGAGGCCCGCGGTGAAGTGGTTCCTCGGCACAGGCTCCGGAGTTCCTCTCGCCTCAGAGAAGGGCTGGTCCTCGCTGACCAAGTGGTGAGACGTTCAGGAGTCCGCGGAGCGGCAGTCGAGGCAGCGACTCTCGATCTGCAGCGAATGATCGGAGGGATCGAAACCGTGAGCTCGGCAGATCTCCTGCTGCAGGGCCGCGATCCCGACCGAGACGAACTCGACGACGCGGCCGCACTCGCGGCAGACGAGATGATCATGGCTCTCTCCTCCGTGAACGTGCTCGTAGAGGCTCTGCCGACCGCCCATCTGGTGCTTCTTCACGAGCCCGCAGCTCTCGAGGAGATCCAGGTTCCGGTACACCGTCGCCCGCGAGATCTTCGAGCCGCGCCGACGTAGAGCCTCGATCAGCTGCTGCACATCGAGATGACCGTGCTGCGTGAACACCTCGTCGAAGAGGGCCAGACGCGTCGCTGTCATGCGCAGACCGCGGCGACGCACGGTGTCGCGAAAGAGCTGCCGCTCAGATTCGTACTGCATTCTCAAGACGTCTCCAGCGTGTTCTCCTCAGGCTAACCGAAGGAGCCCTCGATCGACGCGCGAGGCCTGCCAGACACCCCCGAACCAAAGCGCTCGCGGGCCCCCGTGCCTGCTCGCCCTCGCACCGGCAACCGACACGACCCGCGGCTTTCTATGGCACGAGGACCGGGCCGACCGTAAGCTCGAAAGCGGAACGGGACATCGCCCCGAGCTGCCGAGGACGCCGCCAGCGATCCGGCGTCGACACAGCCCCTCCGAGGTTGGCGCAAGACACCGGAACGCCCACAGTGACCGAAGAAGCAAAGCAACCGCACGAGCGACGCGACGAAACCACGGGCCCGCTGGATCCGCCTCTGCCGACCTGGGTTCGGGCTCTCCTCTTCGCCCTGGGCTCTCTCCTGGTCCTCGTCGGTCTCGTCGCTCTGGCGCTGCCCGTGGTCCCGCAGGCCCTGCCGCTCGCAGCGGGCGCCGCCCTTCTGTCGCTGGCGAGTGACCGGCTCTATCTCTTTCTGAGAACGCGACTCAGACGGTGGCCCTGGCTGTGGCGACCGCTCCGCTCCTTCCGCATTCAGGTGCATCGCCTGCTGTCGCGGCTTTCCGGCGCCTCCCGAAGCGACAAGGACTAGCTCGGCCGGTTCCGTCTCATGAACCGCCGGACTCTGCCGCGCGCGCGTCCCGCGGCTGCCCCTGGAGCAACATCGCGGCGCAGCAGCCCAGACCGTGCGCACCCCACGGGTCGTGGAGGTGCGCCCTCTTGCTCTTCAGCGCGAAGCCACGTCGACGTACTGACGCTCGTTCTCGCCGGTGTAGATCTGGCGGGGACGGTTGATGCGAGTGTCGGGGTCCGAGACCATCTCACGCCAGTGAGCGAGCCAGCCCGGCAGACGACCGAGGGCGAACATCACCGTGAACATGTTCGTCGGGATGCCCATCGCGCGATAGAGGATCCCGCTGTAGAAGTCGACGTTGGGGTAGAGCTTGCGCGCGACGAAGTACTCGTCCTCGAGGGCGATCTCTTCGAGAGCCTTGGCGATCTCGAGCAGCGGATCGCTGACGCCGAGGTCCGCGAGGACCTTGTCCGCCGCGCCCTTGAGGATGCGCGAGCGCGGATCGAAGTTCTTGTAGACCCGGTGACCGAAACCCATGAGACGGAACTCGTCGTCCTTGTCCTTGGCCTTGTCGACGTACTTGCGGTAGTTGCCGCCGTCCTCACGGATCATCTTGAGCTGTTCGATGACGCTCTGGTTTGCGCCACCGTGGAGCGGCCCGGACAGAGCACTGATGCCGGCCGAGATCGAGGCGAACATGCTCGCCTGGGACGAGCCCACCATGCGCACCGTCGACGTCGAGCAGTTCTGCTCGTGGTCCGCGTGCAGGATGAGCAGCATGTTCAGCGCATCCGCGAGCACCTCGGGAACCTCGTACGGCTCGGCGGGGACCGCGAACATCATGTTGAGGAAGTTCTCGGTGTAGCTGAGATCGTTGCGCGGATAGATGAAGGGCTGGCCGATGCTCTTCTTGTAGGAGAACGCGGCGATCGTCGCGATCTTGGCGATCAGCCGGATGATGTTCGTCTCCGGATCCTCGTCGGAGTCGTAGAAGGTCGCGAGGGAGGAGATCATCGAGGACAGGATCGGCATCGGGTGGGCCGTGTTGGGATAGCCCTCGAAGAACTTCTTCATGTCCTCGTGCAGCATCGTGTGCCGCGACAGCAGGTTGTCGAAGTCCTCGAGTTCCTTCGCCGTCGGGAGCTCGCCGTAGATCAGTAGATACGAGACCTCGACGAAGCTCGCCTTCTGCGCCAGCTGCTCGATGGGATAGCCGCGGTAACGCAGGATGCCTTTCTCGCCGTCGATGAAGGTGATCGCGCTACGGCAGGAGCCGGTGTTGGCAAACCCGGGATCGAGAGTGATGGCGCCGGTCGAACCGCGCAGAGCCCGGATGTTGATCCCCACCTCGCTCTCGGTACCGACGACCGTGGGGAACTCGTGATCATTGCCTTCGATGTTCAGCTTTGCGGTCGACATGCGGCTCCTTCCAGACGGCTGCTGGCCGTCCAGCCGAGAGGATTTTTCTGGTCGTTGGGATCAACGGAAAGGCTTTCCGGAACGCGAAATTCTACCCTCACCTTCCCGATCGCGGCAAGGTCGGAACCCAGGCGTCTCCGAAGACCTCGCAGCGAGCGAGTTCTCCGTTCGGGTCCCTGGGATCTTCGCCGAGATGAAGTCCTTTGAATGGAGAAGATGGGGGCCTTCTCACGGTCTCTTGAAGACGAAAATCCGGCTCTTGGGAATGAACCGCACCCCCAGAGGGTTGACTCTTGCGACGGGAACCTTTCGGTGAGTCGAGCCCGTCCCGGAGGTGCTCTCCCCCGCATCTCCCAATCTCCATCGGCTCCCGACGCCCCGTGCCGCCTCCCTCACGGCACGGGGTTTTTTCTTGGGCTCTCGGCGTGCTGGTAGCACGCCGGAGCCCAAGAAATCGAACTCCGGTCCGCTCGCGCGGACCTGCGCGCTCCATGCGGGCTGCGCCCGCGTCGCTTGCCGTACGCCGTCAAGAAGCACGCCGGAGACCAAGAAACCGAACTCCGGTCCGCTCGCGCGGACCTGCGCGCCAGCGAACGGCGTCGGCTTCACGGCACTAGTGGTCGCCGTGCGCCGCGGCGGCGAACGAAGACCCCCGGCGCAAAAGGCTGACGACGTTCGCCTCGTCCATGCGGG
>JBCCLJ010000089.1:0-25928 GCA_039026915.1 Acidobacteriota bacterium | reverse complement strand
GACCTGGGCGCCGAGATCGACGACGAAGAGCTGCAGCCGCGACTCGCGGCGCGCAAGATCCGCAAGAAGGTCCGCTTGGTGGCCCTCGGTCTCGAGGCGACGGGGCAAGCGCTCGAGCAGGCCGGCCTCGTGGGCGAGCCGCCGTACGATCCTCAGGAGATCGCGACGTTGATGGGCTCCGGCGTGGGCTCGGCCAACAGCCTCGACGAGGGCTATCAGCGCTTCGCGGCGCGTGGTGCCCGCGGCATGCGTCCGACGTCGGTGCCGACCTACATGGCCAACTCGCTCTCGGCCAGCATCTCTCTCCACTACCGCTTGACCGGCACGAACCAGGTCATCGTCACCGCTTGCACTTCCGCCACCAACGCCATCGGCCAGGCGTTCCGCCAGATTCGCGACGGCTACGTCGGTGCGGCGGTCTGCGGTGGGTCCGAGTCGTGCTTCGACCCCTTCTACTACGGCGTCTGGAACAACCTCGGCGTGTTCTCCAAGATCGAAGATCCGGAGAAGGCCTATCGCCCCTTCGACAGCGCTCGGGCGGGCTGCCTTCTCGGAGAGGGTGCAGGGGTCCTCGTGCTCGAGGAGTGGAAGCGCGCCGCCGAGCGCGGCGCCGAGATTCTGGCCGAGATCGTCGGTTACGGAGAGTCCTCCGACGCATCGCACATCACCAGCCCCCACGTCGGCGGACAGGCACGCGCCATTCGCGCCGCGCTCGAAGATGCGGACGTCCAACCGGAGCGGATCGGCTACGTCAACGCGCACGGGACGGCGACGGAAGCCAATGACGTCTGCGAGAGCCAGTCGATCAGGGAGGTCTTCGGAGACCACGCCGATGCCGTACGCGTCGGTGCCAACAAGTCCTACTTCGGTCATTTGCTGGGTGCCTCGGGAGCGGTCGAAACGATCGTCACCGCACTGGCGCTACGTCGAGGCACACTGCCACCCAACCTGAACCTCGACGATCCCGACCCGGAGTGCCGGGTGGGCCTGGTCGGCGGCGAGCCTGAGGCGTGCGAGACCGTCTACGCTATGAAGAACAGCTTCGGCTTCGGAGGCGGCAACGGCGTTTTGGTCGTGCGTCGCGCTTGAACGAGAGACAAGACACCAACGGGAGAGCACCATGACCACAGCGGATGCACCGACTCGGAGAAAGCGCGGACCCATCGTCATCGCGTTCTTGACGCTCGCCATGATCGTGGCGTTCTGGACGCTGCTCGTCGACAACCGCCAGTTTCAGATCATGGGAACGTACCTCGCTCTCATTCTGGGAGCGATGATGTTCGCCGCCTGGGCCCTGGTCTTCTCCGGCTGGCCGGTGCTGCGCCGCTTCGTGCCGGCCGCCGTTCTCGGTGCGCTGCTCGTCGGCACTCTCAGTCTCGTCGAGGTGCGCGGCGTCACCGGCGACTGGATCCCCGTCTGGAACTGGCGCTTCGCCGGCGGCGCCGCGGGCGACATCGAGCGTTCGGGGGAAGGTGCCGGGTCGAGTCTCGGACGTTTCCCGGCGTTCCTGGGGCCGCAGGGCAACTCGCGCATCGACGACGTTCAGCTCGCCGCCGACTGGGACGCCGAGCCGCCGGTGAAGATCTGGCAGCGGGACATCGGCGCCGGCTGGGCGGGCTTCGCCATCGAGGGCGACATCGCCTACACGCTGGAGCAGCGCGAGGACCGCGAGGTGGTCTCCGCCTATCGTTTGAGCGACGGCGAGGAGCTCTGGGCGCAGGGCGAAGAGGCCTACTTCTCGAACCCGATCGCGGGCCCCGGTCCGCGCACGACTCCAGCCCTGGCGGAGAGCGCGCTCTTCGCGCTCGGCGCCTCCGGCGACCTCTGGGCTCTCGACAAGAGCGACGGCTCCGTTCTCTGGCACCGCAACGTCGTCGAAGAGACCAAGGCCCCGATCCCAGAGCACGGCAAGTCGAGCTCGCCCCTGCTGGTGGACGGCCTGGTGGTGGTCAGCGCCGGCGGTCCCGAAGGCAACTCGCTGGTCGCCTACCGGCAGGAGGACGGCGAGATCGCTTGGAGCAGCGGCAGCGACAAGTCGTCGTACTCGTCTCCCGTGCGCGCACTGCTCGGCGGCATGGACCAGATCGTGACGCTCAACGACGCCTCGATCAGCGGTCACGGCACCGAGGACGGCACGCTGCTCTGGCAGCAGGACTACCCGGGCTCGTGGCCGAACGTCGCTCCACCGCTCGTCCTCGATCGCGATCGCGTTCTCTTCTCCTCGGGCTACGGCATCGGCAGTCGCGTGCTGGAAATCGGCGCGCCAAACAGCAGCTCGGGCACCCAGGCCGCGACCAAGCTCTGGGAGTCGCCGCGCATGAAGGCCAAGTTCACCAACCTCGTCTACTACGACGGCTTCGTCTACGGCCTCGACGACGGCGTCTTCGTCTGCCTCGACCCGGAGACGGGCGAGCGCGTGTGGAAGAAGGGTCGCTACGGCCACGGCAACATCCTCCTGGTCGGCAAGCACCTGCTGGTGCAGACGGAGAAGGGCGACATGGTCCTGCTCGAAGCGACGCCCGAAGGCCACAACGAGCTCGGCAAGTTCACGGCACTTCGCGGCAAGGCGTGGAATCCGCTCGCCTTCGCTGCGCCCTACCTCCTCGTGCGCAACGACGAGGAAGCGGCGCTGTGGAAGCTGCCGCTCGCGGCGTCTTGAGCTGCAAGGTCTGACCTAATGCACCAGGAAGAGAAGAACGTAGCGCTCATCCGCGAGGTCGCGGAGCACACGCCGGATCGGCTCGACGCGATCCGCGGACTCTTTGCCGAGGAGTTCGTCTGGCACTACTTCAACGCCGGACTCCCGCAGCTTCACGGCGACTTCGTCGGCTTCGAGGGCTTCGTCGACTTTTTTGCTCAACTCTCGCAGCTGACCGGGGGCACTTTCGATGTTCAGATCGGCTCGCTGCAACCGATCGGCGTCGAGCTCGTGGTCGCGCACGCTTATCCGGCCATGGTGATGGACGACTTTGCGCTCGAGACGGACGCGGCGGTCGTCTGGCGGATCGTCGACGGCCAAGTGGCGGAAGCCTGGGACATTCCGGGACTCAACGGCGCTCCGCGGCCTCTGCCCGCGACGCGGACTCTGAAGCCCCGCTGACCCTCTCCCGCTCCAACAGATTCCGTCGTCCGTTCGCTCCGGGCCTCCCCGGCTGCTTGCCCTGGGCCACTTTGTCGATTGCCTTACGCAAGAGCTCATCGAGGCGTTGCCCGAGCTTGACCTTGATCACGCCGGCATTGTCGATCGACACCGATCGGTAGAGAATGTGCGGCATGGATCGCCAAGGCATTTTCGACCGCATCGGCACCGTGATCGACGACTCGGCTCTCGAGGACGTCGAGTGGGCCGACGTCTCCGAGCAGACGAAGATCGAGTCGTTCGGCTTCGACTCTCTCGCTGTTCTCGATCTCCTCTTCGACCTCGAGCAGGAGTTCGGCGTTGCCATCGAGGCGAAAGAGATGCTCGCCCTCCCGACGGTCGGTGATCTGGTGACGCTGCTCGGAGAGCGCGGCGGTTGACCGTCAACGGCGCTGCCGAAGCGCCGCAACAGCACTCGCTCGCAAAGCGCGTGCTCATGCGCCACGTCGTGCCCTTCGTCGCGCTGAACCTGCTGCGCCTGCTGGACCTGACGTGGCGCTACCGACTCCTGCATCGTGAACGTCTGCAGGCGTGTCTCGACGCCGACGAGCCGGTCGTTGCCGCTTTCCTTCACGGCCGCACCTTCGCCCTGCTGCGCCACATGACGCGCCCGAAGAACGGGCGCTGGCAGTCGATGTGCTCCAAGAGCCTCGACGGCGATGCCATGACCAAAGTGGAGGAGGGGCTCGGGTTGAAGGTCGTGCGCGGCTCGTCCGGCACCGACGGCCTCGAGGCGATCGTCGAGATGATCCGCAACGCGCGCGACGACCGGGGCCTCGGTTCTTGCCTCGCGATCGACGGCTCGCGTGGACCGCGCGGCCGCGTGCAGGGCGGCATCGTTTCGCTTGCCGTGCGCTGCGGTGGAGCGATCCTGCCGGTGACCGCTTCGGCGAAGCCCGCGTTCGTCTTCCGGAGAGCGTGGGACCGAACACTGTTGCCTCTGCCGTTCGCGCGCGTGGTCATTGCCTTCGGTGAGCCGATCGAGGTACCTCGCCGACCCAAGTCGGCGCAGACGGAGGAGATTCGGAGGAAGCTCGAGGAGGAGCTGGTGGTTCTGCAAGCCGAGGCCGATGTCGAGAGCGGCTGGTCCGACCCAGCGGGCGTCTTCGACGTTTGATGGAGCGCCGGCGCTTCGTCACCAGTGCGCGCCTCCGCGCGTCGAAGCCCCGTCTGCGAGCTGCTGGTCGCCGCGGTACGCTATCGATCTGGTTCCGCGGCGAGCCGTCCGAACGGCTCCCGGCCGAGGGACTCCATGCACCGAACGATCGGCAGCGGCAGAGCACGCCGCATCCTTTCGCGACACGCGGTCGAGATGACCGTGCCACGAACTCGTACATAAAGTAGACGAACTTCACGATGGGATCCTCCAGTATCGACACCTCGACAGGCCGTCCCCGACTCCTCGTCGACGGCAGACCGTTCCTCCTCCTCGGCGCGCAGGTGCACAACTCGAGCGCCTGGCCGAGCCCTCTCGAACAGGTCTGGCCGCAGCTCGATCAGCTCGGCGGCAACACGCTCGAAGCGCCGATCTACTGGCAGGACGTCGAGCGCGAGGAGGGGATCTACGACTTCGGTCGCGTCGACTCTCTGCTCGAGGGCGCCCGCGCTCACGGCAAACGCCTCGTGCTCCTGTGGTTCGGTACGTGGAAGAACGGCACGCTCGACTACGTACCCGCCTGGGTGAAGAGCGACACCGAGCGGTTCCCGCGCATGCGCGATCGCTGGCAGCGCGAAGTCCGGGTGCTGACGCCGCACGCGCCGTCCAATCTCGCCGCCGATCGCCGGGCCTTCGTCGCGCTGCTTCGCCACCTGAAGGAGGTGGACGGCGACGAGCGCACGGTCATCGTCGTACAGGTGCAGAACGAGCCGGGCTCGCTGTTCACGGTGCGCGATTTTGCGCCGGCCGCTCAGGCGCTGTTCGAGGCTCCGGTGCCCGAGGACGCCAGGCTTGCCGGCGAGTCGGAGGGGAGCTGGTCCGAGACCTTCGGTTCCGACGCCGACGAGCTCTTTGCCGCGTACCACGTCGCTCGTTACGTGGAAGAGATCGCCGTTGCCGGTCGCGCCGAGTATGAGATACCGCTCGCGGTCAACGTCTGGTTGCGCGAGCGCAAGAGTTGGGGGCGCCCGGGCGAGGAGTATCCGAGCGGCGGACCGACGAGCAACGTGCTCGACCTGTGGAAGGCGCTGACCCCGTCGATCGACATCATCGCCCCCGACATCTACGTGCGTGACATCGGCGGCTACCGCGAGGTCTGCGAAGCCTACCGGCGGGACGACAATCCGCTGGTCATTCCCGAAACCTACGGCGGCTTGGCTTCGGCGCGTCATCTCTTCGAGGCGATCGGCAACTACGACGCCGTCGGCTTCGCTCCCTTCGGCTTCAACCGTCGCGACGGCGAGTTGGAGCTCGACGAGGACTACCTGCCCCTCGCTGCCAGCTTCGACCTCTTGTTCAAGGCCGAGAGCCTGCTGCACGGGCATCGCGGTCGCAGCATGGGCTCGACGCGCTGCCTGCAGGCGGCCGTAGAAGAGTCGGACGTGCCGCAGCGCCTGCTGCACTTCGACGGTTGGGAGGCCCTCGTTCAGTGGGGCCCGGTGCGCGCGAGCTACGGCGGCGAGTTCCCGGGCGGCACTCGTGAGCTCTCGGGCCGCTCCCTGGTGGTGCAGAGCGCTGCCGACGAGTTCTACGTCCTGGGCTTCGACTCGAAGGTCACTTTCAGGCCCTCCTGGGGCTCCGAGGCCGACGCCGCCGAGTTCTTGTCTGTGGAGGAGGGCTTCTTCGATGGCGAGCGGTGGATCGCCGAGCGCCAGCTCTGCGGAGATCAGACCTTCTTCGGCCTTTCTCTGCGCCCTTGGGGCACGCTGCTTCGCGTCTCGCTGCACCGACGCCCGGAGCCTCATCGCCGGGGGCACGGCTTTGCCTGAGACCGCACGCGAGCTCGACGCGGTCCTCGACCGTCTCCTCGCTGGCGCTCTGCCGGTGGAAGAGATCGTCTGCGAGATCCTCGATCTCATCGAGGACGAGGGCGCGACGGAAGCTTTCGATGCGGTCTGGGCCGATCAGCTGCTCGGCGAGGCGAAGGGACTCGACCGTCGTGCGAAGGAGGGCGAGCCGCACGGACTTCTGCACGGCGTGCCGTTTGCCGTCGACGGTGCCGTCTCGGTGGCCAAGGGCATGGACGAGCTCGGTGCCCAGCGCGTGCGCGATACGGGCCGCGGCCGAGACGCCGCACTGCTGCAGCCGCTGCGTGCTGCCGGAGCGTTGGTCCTCGGGCGGTCCGGCGACGGCCCCCTCGCGCAGTGGCAGTCACTGCCGGGCGTACTCGGTGTGCCACGGGACTCCCTCCGAGGAGGGCACTACGCTCCGACGCGTGGGCTCGTCTCGAACGTCGGGCTGTCGGTTCGGCGACCCAGTTTCGACGTCCCCGCGCTGACGGCAGCGTCGCTCGACCTCATCGCTCGCTGTGCCGCGGTGCTCGGAATTTCGGTCTATCCCGGAGACGGCTCTTCGCCGCAGCTCTTTACGACGGCTGGCGCCTTGCCGTCTTTGCCCCAGCTGAAGCTCGACGAGGTGGACCTCCTGGACGAGGAGAGCGCTTCGCAGTGGTTGGAGGCCTCGGCTCGAGTGCTCGCTCACGAGGAACGTGCCGCCTCGGTCGAGCTCGAACCGGGAGCGCCCGGCTCGGAGATCCGCGAGGCCTACGACGTCTTCGATCGCCTGCGCAGCGAGCTCGAGCAGTTGCTTGCGGGCGGGGGGGTGCTGATCGCGGCGGACGAGGGTTTGCCTTGGCAGACGCTCGGCCTGCCGACGGTGCGCTCGGCCGGAGTCACGGCGGTTGGACGGCGGTTCGAAGACGGGGAAGTACTCGCCGCAGCCCGTGCTCTGGCGAGCACGGCCGACCCACTGGGGGAATGAGCCGGCCACCTGCGAGAGTTGAAGCGAAGTGAAGGCCCGGCGACGGTCTGCGCCCGGCTATCATCAGGTGTCTCCGCTCTTTTCCCCGATGCTCCAATGAACTTTCCCTCTGAGACGCTCCCTAGAAAGCTCCACGGCCGTCGCGGTGTGGCCGTAACGCTTCTGTTTGCTCTGCTCGCTGCCGTCCCGTCGTCGGCCTGGTCACAGGACGTGCTGCTGCGCGAGCGCCAGCTGATGGTCGAGGAGCAGGTCCGTCAGCGCGGTATCGAGCAGCCCGCCCTCCTCGACGCGATGGTGCGCGTGCCGAGGCACCTCTTCGTCGACGAACGGGCGCGGAGCGAGGCCTACCTCGACAAACCGCTGCCCACCGAATCCGGCGAGACGGTTTCGCAGCCCTACCTCTCCGCCCGCATGATCGAGCTGCTCGGACTGCGGGAAGGGGACCGCGTTCTCGAGATCGGTACCGGCTCTGGCTACGACGCTGCGCTGCTGGCCCAGATCGCCGGCGAAGTCTTCACCGTGGAGATCGATCCGGCAATGGCCGAAGCCGCGGAGCAGCGTTTCGCCGAGCTCGGCTACGACAACGTGCGGGTTCGCGCTGGCGACGGTTTCGCCGGCTGGCCCGAACAGGCTCCGTTCGACGCCATCCTGCTGACGGCCGCGACTCCGGACATCCCGGAGGCGCTTCTCGAACAGCTCAAGGTGAACGGTCGTATGGTCGTCGCCGTCGGCGCCTACTTCCAGGACCTGACGCTGATCACCAAGACAGCATCTGGAGAGCAGGTTCGCTCCATCATGCCGGTGCGCCTGAGACCGCTGCGCCAAGAGTAGCCTTCAGTCGTCGCGGGAAGTCTCCGTGTCTCTGACGATCTTCGGTTCGTGATCCAGCGCCCGAAGAAACGTGAGAAGCGCCTCGGGGCTCAACGTCGTCGTCCTGGAGTTGATCAACGGGTGGAAGTTGAGCAGCTCCTCCTCGAGCAGCGACTCGACGAGGACGACCGGCACGTTGCCTTCGCGGTCGTTGACGACGGCGAACGGCGTCACCGAGCCCGGTGTGACCCCAAGGTGCTGTTGCAGACGTTCGGCGCTGGCAAAGGAGAGGCGGCCGGCACCGATCGCGGCTCCCAGGGCCTTGAGGTCGAGACGAAGTCCCTCGGGGCAGACGGCGAGCCACATCCTGCCCTTCTTGTTGCGCAGGAAGAGGTTCTTGCAGTGAGCGCCGGGGATGTCGCCGCGCAGCGCCTTCGACTCCTCGACGGTGAAGACGGCGGCGTGATCGTGCGTCGTGCTTTCGAGGCCCAGTTCGTCGAGCAGCACCAGCAGCTGCTCGGGTGTCGCGAAAGTGGGCCGGGATTCTGAAGTCATGTTGCGGTCTCTCCTGCGGCCGAGAGTATTCGCTGGCGTCGAGCCTTGCCGATCGCCCGGGCGGGTATGATTCGCTCGCCGTCTCTTCCAGCAATGTCTCGCCCTGAAGCTCGCTCGGGGTCAGGTGCAGTCCTATGCGTTGGTACCAGAAGCTTCATTGGCAGATCATCACCGGCCTGATCCTCGGCATCGCCTACGGCCTGCTGGCAGCAGCTTCTGGATGGGGGCAGTTCACCGACGACTGGATCGCACCTTTCGGAACGATCTTCATCAACGCTTTGCAGCTGATCGCGGTGCCGCTGGTCGTCGGCTCCCTCGTCACCGGTGTCGCTTCGCTCGGTGACCTGAGCAAGCTCTCGCGCATCGGCGGCAAGACGATCGGTATCTACGTCGGCACGACGGCCCTGGCGGTGACTCTCGGCCTGGTCGTCGTGAACGTCATGCGCCCGGGCGAGAAGGTCCCCGAAGAGACGAGGCTGCAGCTGCAGGAGCAGTTCGCGGGCGACGTGTCGATGCGCGAGGAGCAGGCCAGCACCGTCGAGGAGCGCGGACCGCTGCAGATCCTCGTCGACATCGTGCCGTCGAACTTCTTCTCCTCGGCGTCGAGCAATCGCAACATGCTGCAGATCGTCTTCGTCTCGCTGATGATGGGAGTCGGGCTGCTTCAGCTCTCTCAGGAGAAGGCGAAGCCTCTGCTGGATGTCTTCGAGAGCCTCACCGCTCTCGTCGTGCGCCTCGTCGATCTCATCATGCTGATGGCTCCCCTCGGCGTGTTCGCACTGATCGCTCGAACGATCACCGGTCTCGCCGGCGACGACTTCGGGCAGATTCTCGACCTGCTCGCCGCGCTGGGCTACTACTGCATCGCGGTCGTCGCCGGGCTCTTCCTGCACACCGCGATCACCTACATGACGCTGCTCAAGACGCTGACGCCGCTGCCGATCAAGACCTTCCTGCAGGGCATCGCCCCGGCGCAGCTCGTCGCCTTTTCGACCAGCTCCAGCGGAGCCACGCTGCCGGTGACGATGGAGCGCTGCGAAGAGAAGCTCGGCGTGTCGGAGGAGGTCTCCTCGTTCGTCCTGCCGCTCGGCGCAACGATCAACATGGACGGCACGGCCCTCTACCAGGCCGTCGCTTCAGTCTTCATCGCACAGTCGCTGGGCATGGACATCGGTCTGCAGGGCCAGCTGACGATCGTGCTGACGGCGGTGCTGGCGTCGATCGGTACCGCCGCCGTGCCGGGCGCCGGCATCATCATGCTGGTGATCATTCTGCAGTCGATTGGAGTGCCGACGGCCGGCATTGCGCTCATCCTCGGCGTCGATCGACTGCTCGACATGCTGCGCACGGTCACCAATGTCACCGGGGACGCGACGGTGGCGACGGTCGTGGCCGCCAGCGAGGGCCAGCTCGGGGCGCCCAACCTCAGTGAAGAGGCCGACCACATCCGCACCCGCGTCTGACGCCCCACGCAAAAGGGCCGCCCGAGGGCGGCCCTGAAGCAATGCTCTGTCGACGGCTCAGTGGCGGGCGAGAGCGACCGGCACGGAGAGGTTGAGCGACCGCCCGCGACGCAGGACCTCGATCTCGATCTCCTGGCCGACCGAGCGCTGACTCTTGGCCCAGTCGAAGTTCTCGCGGCTGGCGACGCGACCGTCGATCGCGGTGATCACGTCGTACTTGCGGATGCCGGCGCGGCGAGCGGGACCGGAAGACGTCAGTCCGGTGATCAGCAGCGACTCGTGGCGATCGACGCCGAGCTGCGCGGCGAGGGCCTTGTCCGGGCGCGAGAGGTAGACGCCGAGGACCTTCCGGCCTTGGCTCTCAGCGAGGCGCTCGCCGGCGCCCGGCGGCAGCAGCACGGAGTCGATGACGTGGATGATGCCGTTGCTCGTGCGGATGTCGTTCGCCGTAACGTTGGAGTCGTTGATCTGCAGGCGGCCGTCGGCGATGCGAATGGCGACGCGCGACCCGGCGACGGTCTCGGCGCTCTCGACCGAGGCGGCCTGCGAAGCCGTCACCCGGCCTCCGACGACGTGGTAGGTCAGGATCTCGGTCAGGAGGTCACGGTTGCCCGGCTGCAGGAGGGTGTCCAGAGTGCCGCGCGGCAGCTTGGCGAAGGCCTCGTCTGTCGGGGCGAAGACGGTGAAGGGCCCGTCGCTCTTCAGCGTGTCCACGAGTCCCGCGGCCTGGACGGCTGCCACCAGCGTCTCGAACGATCCCGCCGCGACCGCGGTGTCGACGATGTCTCCCGAGTGATCGGCGGCGAGGGCGAGGCCAGGCAGGGTGAGGAGGAGAAGGAGGAGGGGAAGGAGGATGCGTTGGGGGTGCTTCATGGGGAGGCTCCTTGGCGGGTCAGGCGGGACGCCTGGGGTTAGGGGAGGTCCGGCACGCGGTGGGCGCGTGTGCAAGGCTTCGGAAGCCGCCGTAGAACGGATGAGGAGCGCTTCGGGGGGTGCAGGCACTGCCGGGCGGAGCCCGCGAGGACGGACCCCGGGTCGATCTAGGAGCCTTCGGCCGGCAGGCCGGCCGCCGGGGCCTCTCCGTGCAGAGCTCGAGGGCCGCTCCAGTAGAGGCTCACGCCCAGCGCAATCGCCGTCGGGGCAGGACCGAGGACCGGAACGGCGACCGTCAGCGCGAGCAGTCCGATCCGTCGCCAGGCAGGTGCCTCTGCGATCCTGCGGCCCAGCTCGGCGGGGTCGATCAGCGCGATGCCGAGCGTCAGGATGAGGCCTGCCAGCAAGGGCTCGGGGACGACCACCGCGCCGCCCACCAGGCCGACGAGGAGCAGCGTGGCGGCGGCCTGTGCCCATGCCGCGGCGACGCTCCGGGCCTCGAGTTCGCGCGCGAGCAGCGAGCGAGCGGGCATGACGGCTGCCGGAGCCAGGCAGAAGGCGGATCCCGCGAGGTTGAACCAGCCGAGCCGCGCCAGTCCGCCGCGTTCGGCCTCGGGATCGAGTCGTTTCTCGACGAGCGCCTGATAGGCCGCGAGGCAGATCCCCAAACCGATGCCCGTCAGGATGCTTGGAAGCAGAGCGCTGTCGGGGAGCCAAAGAGCGGACGTCCGAGCCTCGCGCGCGGTCGAGAAGAAGTTCTGAAACGAGACAGCGGCTGCAACCTCCGTGAAGTCGAGCCGCAGACACAGCAGGGTCGACGTCAGCAGGCTTGCTCCGCCGAGCAAGCGGTACCCCGACCTCAGAGCCCAGAGTCCCAGCGCACAGAGAAGGGCCGTGGTCGCGGCCCAGAGCGGCCGTCGAGAAGAGAGGAGCGGCTCCATCTGCTGGAAGACCAGGAGCAGACCCAGCCCGGCGACAAAGGCGCGCGCCGTGCTCTGCCCGAAACGCCGAGCCTGGATAGAGAAGCCCATGCGATCGAGGAAGAGCATGGTGAGTGCGCACCACAAGGAAGCCCAGAGGACGGCGCCGATTCCCCACCGTTGGACGAGCGGGGTCAGGAAGGGGGCCGCGAGGGCGGCGGCTCCGGCAAAGATCGCCGGCCCTGACCTGCGCCACGCGAGCGCCAGCGTCGCACCGACGCTGGGAAGCAGCACCAACTCTGCGGGAAGACCGGTCAGCCGTCCGAGGGCGACGGCGTGCGGGATGGCAACGGCAGCGGCCAGAGCTCCGGCGAGCCCGCTGCGTCCCACCTCACCTGCGAACGACGAGGCCAAGGAAACAGGCTCAGGTGCCTGCGGTGACTGCCAGGAAGTTCTTCTTGAAGGCCGTCATGTCAGCGGCCGAACCGAGCGAGACGCGCAGATGCGTGGGCCACTCGGGCCACGGGCGGCCGACGTAGACCTTGCGCTCGCGCATGCCGGCAATGACCTTCTCGACGGGCATGCGGGTGTCCACCATCACCTTGAAGCTTCGACTCGGAACGTACTCGAAGCCTTCCTCGTCGAAGAAGGCGCAGAGGTCGCCACGGATTTCGTCCGAGAGAGCGCGGCGCTCGGCGATCAGCTTGGGGTCGCGCAGCATTTCGGCCGCCGCCGCCATGGCGGTGGCCGGGAGAGCTCCGCTCTTGAAGCCTTCGACCTTCTTCTTGAGCTCCTCCTTCGCCAAGAGGTATCCAGCGCGAAGACCGGCCATGCCGTAGATCTTCGAGAAGGTGCGAAGGACGAGCACGTCATCGCGACCGACGAGATCGTTGCACGGCTTGTCGTCGGTGAAGTGGATGTAGGCCTCGTCGATGAGCACTTTGGTGTCGCTCGGCTTGTTCGCCATGAGCCAATCGATGTTCTCGCGCGTCGTCGTGCTGCCCGTCGGGTTGTTCGGGTTGCAGACGTAGATCAGACCGGCCGACGTCCGCTTGGCTTCGGCCACCATCTTCTTGACGTCGTGAGAACCGTCGGCCAGCAGCGGTACGCGGATCGCTTCCGCGCCGATGAACTCGGCACCGCGTGCGGCGGCCTCGTAGCCGGGTGAGACGGTGATCAGCGGGGCGTCAGGGCCCGAGAAGGCGAGCACGATGTGCAGGAGAGCGAGGCTCGAGCCCGGGTAGGCGGAGACCTGGCTGAACGGCACGCCCTCGACGTCGGCGATGAGGCGCATGAAGTCCTCCATCTCCTCGTACTGGTAGCGGTTGCCGCGCTCGGCCACCTCGACGAGCTTGGCGGTGGCCGCAGGGGTCAGTCCCAGGGGAAACTCGTTGGCGTTGATCTTGATCGCGTCCGATGGGATGCGGCCGATGTTGGAGAGCTGCGCCAAGCCAGGCTCGCTCAGGAACGGAAGCGACGTCGTTCCGGCGGCCGCGACGGCGAAGAGTCGGCCGAAGGCGCGGCGGCTGAAGCCACGTCGCAGGAGGTCGTCTGTGATCTCCGACGAAACGTCGAGCTCGGTGGTGGACTTCATCGCATCTGCCTCCGGGGAGTTGGTTTCCCCTTCGAAAAAGCAAGTGTGATGCCACGAAGCGGCCTCTCAGCCTGGTTGTTTTGACGGCGTTTTCGCGAGAACACGGTGTTCCCGAGGCGACAAATTCGTCGTCGTGCCCCACGGAAATGTGGTCTCGAAGGCGCTCTGCGCGACAAGGTTCTTGACCCCGGCCGCAGTGGGATGCACTCTGCAAGAGCCGCGCCGCTCCTCGGCCGGAGCTCCCTCCATGCCGCAACTCTCTCCGCGTCGACCCTTCGATCCGGCGCGCTGGCCGTTCTTCTACGGCTGGGTCGTGCTCGCCGTCGGTACCGTGGGGATCGTTGCCAGCGTTCCGGGTCAGACGACCGGGATCAGCGTCTTCACCGATCATCTGCTCGAGGCGACAGGACTGACTCGGCTTCAGCTCACTAACGCCTACCTCTTCGGCACTCTCGTCAGCGGCCTGCTGTTGCCTTTCGGTGGACGCTGGCTCGACGCCGTCGGCGCTCGCGTCATGGGGCCAATCGCGGCGCTCGGCATGGCGCTGTCGCTCGCGGCGCTGAGCAGTGCCGACCGGCTCGTTGCCTTTGCGGGCTCGCTGACTGCCGCCACGGTGCCGTCCGCCGTCGTCGGTGTCGGCGTGCTTTCGGTGCTCTTCGGCGGACTGCGGTTCACCGGCCAGGGGCTGCTGACACTGACCAGCCGCACGATGATCGCGCGCTGGTTCGACCGCTACCGCGGACTCATCGGCGCGACGTCGGGCGCGGTGATCGGCTTCACCTTCTCGCTGGCGCCGATGGTCTTTCTCGGTTGGATCGAGCGTGCCGACTGGCAGGGTGCCTGGCGACAGATGGCTCTACTGCTGCTCGTCTTCGCCGCGGTCGCCGTGGTCTTCTTCCGTGAAACTCCGGAGGAGAGCGGTCTCGAGATGGACGGCGGAACCGGACGCGACGAGGACGGCTCGACCGGAAGCGCCTCGCGGAGGAAAGAGCCGGCCTGGACTCGCAGCGAGGCACTGGCGACGTCGGAGTTCTGGCTGATCACGGTCGCCGTCTCCCTTCAGTCCATGCTGGGCACGGGCATCACCTTTCACATCGTCGACCTGGGACGCGAGGCGGGAATCGAGGCGGCGCGGTTCGTGCGCATCATGGTGCCGGTCTCGTTCTTCAGCATCGTGACGGGCTTTCTCATGGGCTACCTCGTCGACCGCGTCCGAGCGCTGCACATCGTGCGTGTCTCGCTTCTCGGCCAGCTGGTGCTCTATCTGGCCGCAGCGAACGTCTCGGTCGAATGGGCGAGAGTCGCGATGGTCGCGGGCTGGGGAATCGCCGCGGGCTGCTACGGGCCGCTGACGGTTGCCGCTCCGGCGCGCCTCTTCGGTCGCGCGCACCTCGGCTCGATCTCCGGCGTGCTCAGCATGGTGCTCGTGCTGGCGAGCGCGGTGGGTCCGGTCTTTCTGTCGGTGCTGCAGGGAGTGAACGGTCTCTACCGCACCGGCTTCTTCGTTGCCGCGCTCCTCCCGCTGCTGACCTTCTTTGCGACGTGGATCGTTCCGGCGAGCGCTCAGAAGAGGGCGCCCCGGTAGGACGTGCCGGCCCCGCAGCGATGGCGGGCTAGGAGCCGGCGCGCCGCAGATCGGTCCAGTGCGAGAGCGCGCCGGCGCGGGGGGAGTCGCCGCCGGGAAAGAGCACGAGCGCACCTCTCAGTCGGTCGCCGTCCGGCATGAGCTCGAGTCCGACGGTCAGCAGCTCGTCGCTCCCTCCGGTCTCTTCGACGTCCAGGGTGCCTTGGAAGGAGGCTCTGAAGAAACCCTGTCCGTCGAGTCGAGGATTCTCGAGTGCTTGCGATTCGGCGCCCTCGAGCTCAGCCGAAGAACGGCTCTCGTCCAGCTCGAGCTTCAGCGAGACCTCACCTCCCGGCGTCGCGACGGTCCCGGTCCACACGCCGGCCAGCGATTCCGGAAGCGCAGCGGGAGGCTCGTCCGTCGACGATGGCTCGTCGGGCCCTGGGACCTGCGGCGCGTCGAAGAGCTCCGGCAGCGCCTCGTGCAGCAGGTTTTCGGAGACGCTCTGCAGGTCTCCGAAGCCGTTCAGCAGAACGACGAAGGTGGCATCCGCCTCCGGCACCAGGATCAGGGTCGTGCGCACGCCCGGCATGCCGCCGGAGTGACCGATGCGCGTGGCCTTGGGCGCGCTCTCGACGCGCCACGCGACGCCGTAGCCGCGGCTGTCGGTTCCCGAGGTGGGCCGGATCATCTCGGCGCGCGAAGCCTCGCCGAGGACGGGCTCCGCTCCCGCACGCAGGAAGCCGAGCTGCGCCTGGCCGAAGGCGGCCAGATCGCGAGCGCTGCAGTAGACCGCGGAGGCTCCCGGGTGGTCGAAGTCGTAGTGCGCGAGCGGATTGCCGGCGCCGTCGTACCGCACTGCGGCGCCCTCGAGGGCCGAACCTTCGGGCATGGAGCAGTCGGCAAGGCCCAGCGGGTCGAAGACCTCCTGCCGCAGGAAGTCGGCGAACCCGAGGCCCGAGACCTGGCTGACGAGGTGGTCGAGCACGCCGTAGCCCATGTTGGAGTACTGAAAGCGCTCGCCCGGAGCGGAGAAGAGCTGGCCGTAGCGCTCGATCGTCACCGCGCGCACCGGCGGTGTGCGCTCGCCCTCGTAGAAGAACTGGTAGTGCAGCGGCAGTCCGGCCGTGTGGTTGGCGATGCGACGCACGGTGGCGTCTGCGACGTCGCCGACGTTGGCCACGAGGCCCGGTTCGCCGAGGTAGTCGTTCGCCGGTCGGTCGAGATCGACTTTGCCTTCTTCCACCAAGGTCATCAGCGCAGTGGCGGTGATCGGTTTGGAGATCGACGCGAGCGAGTAGGGCGTCGCGGGCGTCGCCGGAATCTGGTTCTCGACGTCGGCGAAGCCCCAGCTCTCCTCATAGACGACCTCGCCACGCTGGGCGAAGAGCACGGTGGCGGAGGCCGTGCCGCCGTCGACGACGGCTTGGGCGGCGGCGCGGGTCGCGGCGAAACGTCCCTCAGAGTCGTCGCGGGTCTCGGGAGCAGCGGTGCAGTAGAGGAGTGCTGGCAGGGTCAGGAGAACGAGGAACTTGCGCATGGCGCGATCCTAGCGTTTGAGCGGGTGTGCCCTGGGCAGTGGGGCGACTCCGACCTGGTTCGATGGGAGCGGACCGGACCAAAGTCGCTGCACTAGCAGCCAGGTTCGTTCCACCGGATCGCTGCCTTCGTTGGTAGCAGCAATCGCTCGATGCGCTGCCGCTACGTCGTCAGCCAGTCACCAGACGCTCTCGCGTTTGCGGGCGGCGCTCTTCAAGTACCCAAGAAGCCGCTGACAGCTCTCGTTTTCCTGGCCCCCAAGATCAGCTCGCTGAGAACAGGACGGTCTTTCGCCGACCGTCAGCAGCCACAGCACTTCCTTGCGATTCAGCTTCTCGGGCGCCCTACCGAACTCTTCGGCGGCAGCAGGCTCCAGTCCCCGAACGCCATCGTGGCCTACCATCATCGCAGCGTAGAGCCTAAGTCGTAGATCGACCCCGCTGGCGCGCAGTACGAAGTAGCCGAAGGCGTCGCGAAGGTGATGAACGACCGTTGACGGTGGGCGACCGAAACACTCCCGGTTGACGCCGGTTGTCATCCATCCCGTGTAGCGCGGGTCGATGTTTGGATACAGCTCGCCGAAGAGTGGAGGTGGTGAGCCTGATCCTTCGGCAAGAACTTGTGCACAGGTGCGGAACTGAATCGCTCGAGTCGCGACTGCAGCGCTGGCGGCAAGGCATACGAGGGTGATGGTTGTGATGACAAATCGGGCGATCGGCAACCGCATATTCCGATGCTAGCTCTTACCCGACCGGCTTGAGCCGATTCGGCGTTGGCGGTCGCAGCATTCGTCAGCGACGATCCTCTACTAGGTGCCTCGCGACGGTCTTTGGTTCGATCCTTCTCAGGGGATGCTCAGCATCCACGACCGCCCCTTTGGTCGCTGCGCTCTCGTGCGTCAAGGACCGAGCAGCATCCGCTCCCTCGGATCAAGGCTCCCTCACCCCTATCCTTTCCCCTCAAGCTTGTACGCCACCGTTCCTTCCGGGTAGTCGTACCAACCCGGATCTTCGTAGCTCGTGATGTTGTCCCGCACCTTGAAGACGGTGAACATGCCGCCCATTTCGATCGGGCCGAACTGGCCTTCGCCCATCATCATCGGCAGAGTGTTCTCCGGCCCCGGCATGTGATCGACGTGGTACGTATGCTCGGCCATGCCGCTTTCGCCCATCGCCATGTAGCCGGGAAGAATGTTGCGAATCTTCGCCTCGACCTCCTTCTGACGGACCCCGAGCGTGTTCGGGATCTCATGGCCCATGGCGTTCATGGTGTGGTGCGCCTTGTGACAGTGAAAGGCCCAGTCGCCCGGAGCGTTGGCCACGAATTCGATGTCGCGCGTCGAGCCCACCGGGAGTGGCACGGTCACCACGGGCCACTGTGCGCTCTCGGGTACGGGCCCACCGTCGGTCGCCGTGATGTTGAAGGCGTAGCCGTGCAGATGAATCGGATGCTGGTTCATCGACAGATTGCCGAGGCGAATGCGGACGCGGTCGCCGGTCTTCGCGACCATGTGCGGGATGCCCGGGAAGACGTGGGAGTTCAGCGTGAACATGTTGAAGTCGAGCATCACGGTGGGGTCGGGTCGGTAGGTCCCGGGATGCACCGCCCACTCGTGGGTCATGATCGCGAAGTCGCGATCGACCGGCTTCGGCTTCTTCGGATGCACGATGAACATACCCATCATGCCGACCGCCATCTGCACCATCTCGTCGGCGTGCGGGTGGTACATGAAAGTTCCCGGGTTGATCAGCGGGAACTCGTAGACGAAGGTCTCGCCCGGCTGGATGTGAGGTTGGTTGAGGCCGCCGACACCGTCCATGCCGGCCGGGAGCAGGAGTCCGTGCCAGTGCGCCGTCGTGTGCTCCGGTAGGTTGTTGGTCAGCAGAATGCGCACGCGATCGCCTTCCTGTGCCTCGATCATCGGACCGGGCGTCTGCCCGTTGTAACCCCAGCACTTCACCGTCATGCCCGGCGCGAATTCCTGCTCGACCGGTTCGGCGACGAGGTGGAATTCTTTGACGCCGTCCTTCATCACGTAGGGCAGCGTCGAGCCGCCGAGGCTCTCGACGGGGGTGTAGTCCGTCCGCGCTGCGTCCCGCGCCGCCTGCGCCGGACTCTTGCCGAGCAGGGCCGAACCTGCGGTCGCGGCCGCGAGCGAGCGGAAAAGATCGCGGCGCTTCATCTTGGGCAGTTTCATCGCTGTCCTCCGGAATGGTTGTGATGCTCGTGCTCTGTATCGGGTTCCTTGGCAGGGGCCTGTCCCGCGTCGAAAGGTGGCTCCGCGAGCCGCCCGCCCACGGCGTAGCGCAGGCGCGAGCGCGTCTTCCAGACGTCGCGCACGGTGTCGATGTAGCTCGAGTAGGCGTCGAACTCGTCGCGCTTGGCGGCGAGCACCTCGAAGACGCCGATCAGCATGAAGTTGTATTGCTCCTGCGCCAGGCGTACGGTGCGTTGACGCAGCGGAATGACGTGTTGCAAGTAGCGGCCGGCCATGCGCTGCTCGAGATCGAGCTGGTCGACGAGCTGCAGCACCTCCGAGCGCGCTTCGACGACGCGCGCCTCGAAGGCCCGCTCGGCCTGACGCAGCCGCGCCTCCGAACGCGCGACGCGCGGCTGTCCCTGGTCGAAGAGCGGCAGCTCGATGTCGATGCCGGGTCCGAGAACCCATTCGCCGTCGACCTCACGCTCGGCGCTGGCTTCGACTTCGAGCCCGCCGAGCAGGCGCCAGCGACGATTGAGACCGAGTGCCATCTCGAGGGTGCGGACCTCCTGGGCTGCGGCCTGCAGATCGAAGCGCTCCTCGACCGCTTGAAGCTCGAGCACGGCTGCATCGAAGGTCTCGGGCGCGACGTCGGGCAGCCGAGAGCCGACCTGCCAGCGCCTTTCGGTGTCCCCCGACGCTCCCAGAAGGTCGCGCAGCGCCCGGCGCGCCCGGGTCGCATCGCGCTCTGCCGCCAGCAGCTCGACTTCAGCGAGCTCGACGAGACCCTGCTCTCGACGCAGCTGCAGCTCGTTGACGTTGCCGGCGTCGTAGAAGCGTTGAGCGAGCTCGTATCCCGTCGCGGCGGCGTCGCGGATCGTCCGGCAGACCTCGACCTTCTGCTGCGCCGCCACCAGGTCCAGATAGCTCAGGTCGGTGTCACGCGCGAGGTTGAGGACGCTCTGGGCGACGCGCAGCTTGGTTTCCTCGAGCTCGGCGGCCGCGAGTCTCTTCCGCGCTTTGAGGGTGAAAATCTGCAGCAGGTTCTGAGCGAGGCCGAGCTCGATGTTGGTGCCCGAGCCGCCGCCGGTTGCCGGGCGGACCGCGGCCTGCAGGCGAGGGTTCTGCAGGCGACCCGCTTGGACCCGGTCCGCGGCGGAGACTCCGAGCTCTTCGAGAGTCGCCTGCAGCCCGGGATTGTGCAGTAGCGCCAAGCGCACGACGTCGTCGCGGCTCAACAGGGTCGGCTCTTCGAGCTGAAGAGGACGGGTTTCCTGCGCCCACTCGAGAGTGGGTGCCGTGCGTTCGCTCAATCGTCCGCGAACGTCTTGGAAGGCTGGCCCGGTATCGACGTGGGCACAGCCGGCGAGCATCAGGCTCGCGAGCACAAGGCACGAGCCGTGGGCTCGAGCCGTGGGAGATCTCTGCATGAGAAGGCTCCGGTCAAAGACTGTTGGGTCGCGCGCCGCAGCGCGCACTTCAGACTCTGATCGGGCTCAAATCAGCAGAGCGCAGAGCTCCTCGAAGCGTGCCGTTCGGGGCGGCGGCGGTGCCGGACGGCGCAGAGTCTCGGTGGCTTCGACCCGCGAGGCCTCGTGGCGCCGAAACGATGCGGGCTCGTCGAGCTCTTCGGCGGACGTCATCGGCGCGGCAAGCACGGCATCCGGAAGCGCGCAGCAGCTCATTTCTGCTGCGGGCTCAGGCACGGTCGGCGCCTCGGGCTCCGCGTGACAGCTCGGAGCCTCGGTCGCTACGGGCTCCTCGTCGCCGCAGGCCATGCCGACCTCGGCGCACAGCTGCTGGCTCCAGCCCACCAGAAGCAGGACCAGAGTGAGTGCGTGCGCGATGCGGCGAAGGGGGGACATCGTGGAGAGGAGGATCGGGACTCGGGAGGTGCGGTGAAAGCGCCTCGAGAGAGAAGTCTAGTGGAAGTCACTCGTTTCTGCGGCCCGCAGGCTGACACCAGCGCGGAAGCCGGGGTGACCGATGCCTTTGGGAAAACATGGCCGGCAGTCTCGATCTTCCCGCGATCGAGCACGTCGTCGCGCGAGTCTCCTCCCGTCCCGAACTGGTTCTCTGAACCGGGCGACGTCTACCAGGAGATCGCGTCCTCGATCGGGTTGTCAGCGTCGACGTACTCACCCCCGGTCAGCTCGTAGGATTCGGCGGCCCGCGCGGCGAGTTTCTCGAGCGCTGTGTCGTACTCGGGAGGAAACATCTTCATTTCGCCGTCGCAGACGGAGCAGCAGCTCTCCCAGGTATAGCCCTCGGCCTCATGACGCTTGCGACCGCCCGGGCTGATCTCGCCGGTCACCGGGCACCAGACGGGGCTCATGGCCAGCATGAAGTTGTTGATCCAGCGTTGCTTCTTGGCCTTCTCCGCGTAGTCGGCAGGCGCCTTCATGAACTCGGCTTTCGACCCCGGCTCGCTGCCGCGGTAGGAAACGCCGTCGTGGGTCCAGGTTTCGCCGTCTGCGATCGAAGGGACGAGGTGCACGGGGCAGAGCTCTTCCGACAGTTGCACCTCCTTGATCTTGACCAGGCTCAGATCGACCGCGTCCGGCGGCAGCTGCGCCGGCGTCGGCGCTGCGCACAGGAGGAGGGCCAAGAGGCAGGGGGCCAGGGAAGCAAGGTGGGGTGTTTTGCATAGCATCGGTCGATCCTCGGGGCTGGGTCTTTTCTTCCGTCGTGCGGATGTTCGAGCCCGTAAGGCTTGCTCCTCCGCCCTCACGATTCGTCACATTGCTGTCACGTTTCCGGCTTTCGTCCGTTTTGTTCCTTAGGCCCACGTCCGTGAAACGTCCGAACGGTTGGAGACACCCATGCTGCAAGACATCCGCTTCGCCCTGCGCTCACTGCTGCACCAGAAACTCGTCACGCTCATGGTCGTTTCCTGCCTGGCGCTCGTCGTTGCCGGCAACACTTCGGTCTTCAGCGTCGTGCGCTCCTATCTTTTGAAGCCCCTGCCGTACTCGGACGTCGAGCAGCTGGCCTTCACCTGGGAGACTCGCAAGGCTATTGCTGGCGCTCAGGGCGCCGTCTCGTCCAGGACGCTCGAGGAGTTTCGCAAGAGCCAGCGCTCTTTCGAGCAGCTCGAGGCGACGCGGACCGGCTTTGCCAACCTCACGGGTGACGGGCGCCCGGAGCAGCTGCAGGTCGAAGAAGCGACGCCCGGGCTCCTGCCGATGGTCGGCGCCAAGGCCGCGGTGGGTCGCGTCTTCACCGCCGACGAGGCGCTCCCCGGTCAGGCGGACGTCGTGGTGCTGACTCACAGGCTCTGGGAGGATCGCTTCGGTGCGCGGCCCGACATCGTCGGTCAGACGATCGAGCTCGACCGCCAGCGTGCCGAGGTGATCGGCGTACTCAGCGAGGACTTCGAGTGGATCAACTGGGACGTGGACGCCTGGCGGCCGCTCGTCGTCGATCCGGCGGCGGCCGAGTACGTACAGCGCGACCTCGACCAGATCATCGCCAAGCTGAAGCCGGGCATCAGCGCGGCCGCCGGTCAGGCCGACCTCGCCGAGGTCGTCGGACGGCTCGAGTCGGAGTGGCCGGCGGACTACGAGGAGGCCGGCGTCGTCGTGCGCACCTTCCGGCAGCAGATTCCCGGGACCGCCGATCGCCAGCTCTTCTCCTTCGTGCAGGCGGCAGGCCTCTTCGTTCTGCTGATCGCCTGCGCCAACATTGCCAATCTGCTGCTGGCGCGCGGCCAGATTCGGCAGCGCGAGCTCGCGGTGCGCTCGGCCCTGGGGGCTGGACGCGCACGCATTCTGCGCCAGCTGATCACGGAGAACGTGGTGCTCGGTCTCGTCGGCGGTCTCGCCGGTACCGTGCTGGCTCTTGCCGGCGTGCGCTTCTTGCGCATGGCACTCGCGGGCGGCCTACCGAGCTCCATCCTGCCGACGGTCGATGTTTGGGTGCTCGGTTTCTCTCTCGGAATCTCGATGATGGCCGGCCTCGTCTTTGGCCTCGTGCCGAGCTTTCACGCGCTGCGCGGCAAGATGCAGGATGCCCTCCGTGAAGGCGGTGCGCGCGGTGCCGTGGGCAGTCGGCGCCGCTGGTCGACCGCCTTCGTGGTCGCCGAGGTCTCGCTCTCGCTGGCGCTGCTCTGTGGCGCCGGCATGCTCCTGCACACCTTCCTCGACGTGCAGTTCGGCAACAACGGCTTCGAGACCCAGGGGCTCGCCGGCTTCAGCCTGACGCTTCCGGGCGACCAGTACCCGGACGACGCCTCGCGCGTGCGCGCTGAGCGCCAGCTCGTGGAGTCCTTGCAGGCGCTGCCCGGCATTGCCGCCGCCAGCTCGACGACGGCACTGCCGCGGGGTCGGAACGTTCCCATGGCGACGGTGGAGACCGAAGAGATGGATCTCGGCGCCGCCAATCTGCCGCGCGTCTCCTGGCTCTCGGTGTCGCCGAACTACTCGGAGGCGCTCGGTGTGACCCTGCTGCGCGGGCGGCACATCACCTGGGCCGACAACGAGGCAGCTCCCAAGGTCGCGCTCGTGGACCAGGCGTTCGTGCAGCGCTTCTTCCCGGAGACCGATCCGCTGGGCCAGCGCATTCAGCTGCGCAACGCCGAGCGCACCATCGTCGGCGTGCTCTCCGACGTGCGGCACCGGCGTATCGGTGTGATCGACGGGCCGAGCGCCACCGTGTACGTCCCCTTTGCCCAGAATCCGACGTCGACGATCTCCTTCTTGGTGCGCTCGGACGGCAACGTGGAGACGGCCTTCGACACCGTTCGCTCTGCCGTGTGGGGAGTCGACAGCGACTTGCCCGTCGCCGGGCTGATGACCCTGGGCGACTACATCAAGGTGATGATGCGCGGCGTCGACGTCTTCTCGGGGATCGTCCTCGGTTTCGCTCTCTTCGCCGTGGTTCTGGCGGCGCTCGGTGTCTACGGTGTGCTGGCCTACTCGGTGGCGCAGCGGCGCCAGGAGATCGGCGTGCGCATGGCGATGGGTGCGGGGCGTGGCAGCGTCCTGGCGATGATCGTCGGCCAGGGCCTCAAGCTGACGGTGCTCGGCCTGCTGATCGGCGCGCCGATGGTCTTCGGCATTCAGCGTTTGGTGGCCGGCATGCTGGGTCAGCTCTCGCAGGTGCCACCGATGCTCATCCCAGCGATCGTCGTCGGCCTGGTACTGGTGACCTTGACGGCCAGTCTTCTGCCGGCTCGGCGCGCCTCCGGCGTCGCTCCGACGGTCGCTTTGAGAGCCGAGTAGCGCCCGACGGGCCCGGGAAACAGGGTAGCGGGACGGCACGCCTCTTTGCTGCGCACTTTGCTGGGCGCAGGGAGTCGTGGGTGCGTTAGTGTCGCGGCCGCACCCCTGCACGGAGACAGACCATGAGCCCTTCGACGCACGACTCGCTTCCGGACGACCGCAACGCGAGTGTTCAGATCTACATGAATGGCGATCTGGTACCGCGCGACGAGGCCAGGATCTCGGTCTTCGACAGCGGCTACCTGGTGGGCGACGGCGTCTGGGAAGGGATCCGCCTGCACCATGGCAAGCTGGTCTTTCTCGACGAGCATCTCGATCGCCTCGAAGCGGGCGCCAAGGCGATCCACATGGACCTCGGCCGCACGCGCGAAGAGCTCACCGAAGCGCTCTACGAGACCGTGCGCGCCAACGATATGGAAGACGGCGTGCACATCCGCATGATGGTCACCCGCGGCGTCAAGAAGACCCCGTCGCAAGACCCGCGCCTCATCATCGGCAAAGCGAACCTGACGATCATCGCCGAGCACAAGGCCGCCGACCCGGCGACGACGAGAAGCGGCATCACGCTCTTCACGTCCACGGTGCGGCGCGGCTCCCCGGACTACCTCGACCCGCGCCTCAACTGCCACAGCAAGCTGCACGAAGTCGTCGCGCTCGCTCAGGCGATCGAAGCGGGCGCCGACGAAGCGCTGATGCTCGACGTGAACGGCTTCGTCTCCACCTGCAACGCAACGAACTTCTTCATCGTGCGGGAGGGCGAGGTGTGGACGAGCACCGGCAACTACTGCATGCAGGGGATCACGCGAAAGAAGCTGTTGCTCTGCTGCCGCGAGAACGGCATCCCGAGCTTCGAGAAGGACTTCTCGCTCGTCGACGTCTACTCGGCCGACGAGGTCTTCGTCACCGGCACGTTCGGCGGTGTGACGCCGGTGCGCAGTGTGGATGGACGCGCGATCGGCGACGGCGAAGAGGGGCCGATGACGTCGCGCCTGCGGGAGCTGTACATGGCGTTGATCGAGCGAGCGGTGGCCGCAGTCTAGAGGCCGCTTTGCTATTCCAGAGTCGCACGCGCTAAGGGTGCGCAAGGCCTCGAAAATTTTTTCTTGGCCGCGCACAGCGCGGCGCCAACGGCCGAGGTCTAGCGTCCTCCCGAAGACACCACTCGAAAACCGACGTCGCCGTCCCGGTCCTCTGCATCGTCGCCGTAGCGGGCCGCGACGCGCAGGTTCTCCGGGGGGTTATCGAACGCACCCCCGCGCAACACGCGACCGCCAGAGCGCTCCCGCTGGTCGACCCAAGCGGAGCCGTCGCTTGGCGCATCCTTGTAGTTGCCGTGCCAGTCGTCTTCGCACCACTCCCAGACGTTGCCGAGCATGTCGTGCAGAGTCCAGGCGTTGGGCTCCTTCTCGCCCACAGGATGGAGCCGGGTGTCGGAGTTGGCTGCATACCAGGCGAAACGGTCGAGATCTTCCGGGGTGGCGCCCGTCAGGTAGGGAGCCACTGTGCCGGCGCGCGCGGCGTACTCCCACTCGGCTTCGCTCGGTAGCCGCCCTCCGACCCACTGGCAAAATGCGCGGGCCTCGCGCCACGAGACGCCGACGACCGGTTGGCGCGCTTGGTTGTACTGACGGTCGCCCCAAGAGTCGAGCTCGGGCACTTTCGAGTCGGCTCGTAGGAACTCTGCGTACTGCTCGTTGGTCACCGCGTAGCGGCTGATAGCGAACGGCTCGATCTCGACCTTGCGCTGAGGTCCTTCGTCGTCGAAGCGACCTTGCTCCGTTTCGGGCGAACCCATGACGAAGGAGCCACCGGGTAGGTGGACCATTAGCACTCCGCCGGGCTGGGTTTGGAAGGTTGGTCGGCCAGCGGGGAGGTCCGTGCTGGTGTGCTGGAGTCCTGTTCTCTCCCTTGCAGCAGTGACCTCGTTCGAATCGAGTAGCTCGAGAGCGTGGAGTGCCCGGCGCTGTCGGGCTCGGTCGGCTTCTACCGCCAGGCACGTTTCCAGCACCTGAAGGAACGGGCGCTCCGAGACTTCATAAGTGTCTTCCAGGAGGAGGTCGAGCGCCTCGGGATGCTCGGCGAAGGAGTCCAGCTCGACGACTTCGCTCAGGTACGGTTCGAACAGCGAGGGCT
>JBCCLJ010000088.1:0-26147 GCA_039026915.1 Acidobacteriota bacterium | reverse complement strand
TGTTTCAGCGCCTGATAGCTGCCGATCAGCCGACCGAACTGCTGGCGGCTGTTGAGATACTCGACGGTGACGTCGAGCGCTCCCGCCAACCCGCCCGCAGCCTCGGCTGAGGTCAATAGGAGCGCGGCGTGCTCGACGGCCCGCAGAGCCGACGCTCCGTTCGCGAGACGAGCGTCGCGAGACACCTCGAGACCGTCGAGCGAAAGACGGTAGCTCCGCCGCGTCTCGTCGATGATCACCTCGCGCTGCGGCGCACAGGCTGCAATCAGCTCACGACCCACGAGGAAGAGATGCGCTTCGCCGTCGCAGGCCGCCGAAACGACCGCGACGTCCGCAGACATCGCGTCGGTGACGAGCGTCTTCGTGCCGCTGAGACGCCAGCCCGCTTCGCTCTCCTCGGCGACCGCGCTCGGCTCGTCGAGCAGCCAGCTGCCGTCCGGCTCGAAGAGTGCGATCGTGCCGATCCCCGACTCCGCGAGCTGCGGCAGCCAGAAGCTCTTCTGCTCCTCGCTGCCGCCGACCACGATCGCCCGGGCTGCGAGCTGCGAGGACACGAAGGGCGACGGACAGAGGCTGCGCCCGAGGCGCTCGACGATCGGCACCAGCTCGCCCAGACCCATGCCGGTGCCGCCGTGCTCTTCCGGGATGGCGAGGCCGTTCCAACCGGCGTCCGCCATTTCCTGCCAGAGCTCGGCACTGAAACCGACCTCCTCGTCAATCGACGCACGCACGTCGTCGATCGAAACCTTCTCCTTGAAGAACTTCGTTGCGATGTCGAGCAGCATTCCCTGCTCGTTGCCAAAATCGATCGCCGCCTTTGCCATGACTTCGCTCCTCAGCTCTTCGGCAGACCGAGCACGCGCTCGCCGACGATGTTGGCCTGGACCTGGGACGTGCCGCCGCCGATCGTGGCCGAGAACGAATTGAAGTAGGAGCGCTGCCACTTACCGCCGTCGGCGGCCAGCTCGTCGCCGACGAAGCGGGCCGCATTGGCTCCGAGCAGAGACTGGGCGAACTGAAAGAGACGTCGGCGGTGCTCGGTCGTGCGCAGCTTGCCGGACAGCGGAATCGACATCGGCCTCTCCGAGACGAGCGCTGGAATCCCAGCGCGCTGGTTGCACAGCGAGTCTCCTCTGGCTTCGATGAGGAAGCGGACCAGCTGATCGCGCACCATCGGATCTTCGAGAGCCGGGCGACCGTTGCGCCGGCTGCGTCGCGCCAGCTCGACGACGTCCTCGACGCCGACGTGCATCATCGACAGGCCGCCCGCCTGGCCGCCCTGCGCTCCGCGTTCGAAGGTCAGCGTCGTCATGGCAATCTGCCAGCCTTGGCCCTCTTCACCCATCAGGCAGCTCGCCGGGATGCGCGCGTCCTGGAAAAAGGTCTGGACGAAGCCGTACTCGCCGGTGAGCTTGCGGATCGGCTGTGTATCGACGCCTTCGACGCGCATGGGCGAGAGGAAATAGCTCAGGCCGGCGTACTTGTTGCCGGCGTCCGAGGTGCGCGCGAGCAGGATCATGTACTTGGCGTACGAGCCGAGACTCGTCCAGATCTTGCTGCCGTTGATGACGTACTCGTCACCGTCGCGCACGGCGCGCGTCTGCGCGCTGCCGAGGTCGGAGCCGTGGTCGGGCTCGGAGAAGCCCTGGCACCAGATGTCCTCCGCTGAGAGGATGCCCGGGATATAGCGCTTCTTCTCCTCCTCGGTGCCCATGTGAAGGATCAGGGGGCCCGCCCAGTTGAGGCCGATCGTGTTCGGCATGAAGGGGACCTTCTGCCGCGCCATCTCTCGATTGACGACGTTCTGGTGCGACTGCGGCCGGCCGCCGCCGCCGTACTCGGACGGCCATGCCATGCCGAGGTATCCCGCCTCGTAGACCTTCTGCTGCCAGTCCCTGAGGTAGTGGAACTGAGTGTCGGTGCCAACCTCCATGAACGTCTCGGGCAGGAGGAAGTCCGGCTCCGGCGGCCGGTTCTCCTCCAACCAGGCGGACACCTCGGTGCGCAGTTCTTGCAGTTCACTCATCGCAGTCTCTCCTGGGCAGCGTTTCGCGGGGTTCAAAGTTACACGACCCCAGGGACTCACGGGGCAACCGAGCAGCGATCGTCAGAGAGAGTCTCCCCAGCCGAAGGCCAAGACCGCCCAGGCGAGCCCGGCGTAGCGAAGGAACTTGCCCAGCACGAGGTAAAGGAGCACCCAGCCGAGCCCCAACCGCAGAATCCCGGCGGCGAAGACCAGGGCGTCACCGATCACCGGTACCCAGGAGAGCAGGAGCGACCGTGGCCCCCAGCGCTCGAGGCGCTGCCGCGCCCGTTCGAGTCGCTCGGGATCCTCGGGGCGAGCGCGCTCCGCCCACCTTCGAAGCCAGGGTCGTTCGAGCGGCTTGCCCCGCGCCACGAGTCGTCCCAGAGCCACGACGCTGAGGGCTCCGAGCACGTTGCCCGAAGTCGCGACGGCGACGGTCGGCACCGGCGACACACCGACGATCAGCAGAGCGACGAGCACGGCTTCCGATCCGAAGGCCAGCACCGTTCCCGCCAGAAAGGCGGAGACGAAGAGTCCCCAGAGGCCCCACTGGGTCCAATCGGCCACGTCGAGCATGGCCCACACCATAGAATGGGAAACCCCGAGCGCACAGGCCAACGTCGCGAAACAGACCTCTGAGGCGTCGCGTCGTACTCACCAAACACCGCTCGATCGATTCCACGACCGGCGAACGAGGTTCGACGGTCACTCCCCAATCAGGCTCGAGGCCAACCAGGCTTCGGACCAAACAGGCTTCGAACCCATGAGACTTCGGGCCACGAAAAGCCGAGCCGCCGCCCTCCCGCTTCTCGCTGCGGCTCTCCTCCTGCTCGCCGGTTGGAGACCGGCCGGGAAGACCTCCGCCGAGGAAACCAGGACCACAGAAACCGGGGCCGAAGAAGCGGCCGTCGCCGACGAGGTGGCCCTGTCGCAGAAGTTTCTTCTGCGCAACTGCCGCGCCTGCCACAATGCCCGCATACAGCGCGGCGAGCTGGACCTGACTTCGCTTTTCGAGGAAGCCCCCGAACAGCACCCGGTGCTCGCCGAGAAGGTGATTCGCAAGCTGCGCACCGGGCTCATGCCGCCGCCCGAACGACCCAAGCCGGACCCGGGCGACGTCGACCGCGTCGCGTCCGTGCTCGAGCGCCGCCTGGACGACCGCTCCGCCCGCAGTCCGCAGCCCGGATCGCGGCCCTTCCAGAGACTCAATCGCGCCGAGTACGAACGCTCGGTGCGCGACCTGCTCTCCCTCGAAGTCGACGCCGCGGCCTTTCTTCCTCCGGACACGGTGAGCCACGGCTTCGACAACATCGCCGACGTGCAGTCGCTCTCACCGACGCTCATGCAGGGCTACCTGCGCGCCGCCGACTCCGTCAGCCGCGCAGCTCTGGGCGACCCCACGGCAGAGGCGACCGAGGTGACCTTCAAGGTGCCGCGTACGAGGTCGCAGATGGAGCGTGCCGAGAACGCACCGGTCGGCACGCGCGGGGGCGTCGCCGAGTTGCACACCTTTCCCGCGACCGGGACCTACGTCTTCAAGATCGTCCTGCACAGCACGCCGACGGGCCAGCTCTTCGGCTCCACGGTGCAGGGCGAGAAGCTCGAGATCTCGGTCGACGGCGAACGTCGCGCGGTGCTCGAGATCGACCCGTTCATGTCCGAGTCCGACCCGAACGGCATGAACCTGCAGAGCGAACCGGTCCTCATCAAAGCTGGGCCCCGCTGGGTGAGCGCGGCGGTCCTCGAGCGCTTCGAGGGCCCCGTCGACGATCTGATCAAGCCGATCGAGCACACCCTCGCCGACACCCAGATCGGCCTCGCGCACGGCGTCACCACGCTGCCGCACCTGCGCAGCCTGACGATCAGCGGACCGAGCGAAACGACGGGAGCCTCGACCTCGCCGAGCCGACAGAAGATCTTCAGCTGCCGACCGACCTCCGCGAGCGACGAGATCCGCTGCGCCGAGAGCATCGTCGAGCGACTGGCGCGTGAGGCCTACCGCCGCCCGCTCGAAACCGAAGACCTCGCCAGCCTGATGGGCTTCTACGAAGGCGCAGCCGGCGAGCGCGGTTTCGAAGCGGGCATCCGCTCGGTCTTGCAGGCGATCCTCGCGAGCCCGCACTTCGTCTTTCGCTTCGAGCCCGTACCCGAGGACACCACTCCGGGGTCTACCTACGAGGTGGCACCGGCGAGTCTGGCGACGCGGCTCGCCTTCTTTCTCTGGGGAACGGCGCCGGACGACGAGCTTCTGTCTTCGAGCGCTGCCCTTCGGCACAGCGACGGCATCGAACAGCAGGTCGAGCGCATGCTCCAGGATCCCAAGGCCGAGGCGATGGCGTCACGCTTCGCCGCCCAGTGGCTGCGTCTGCAGGATCTGGAGCGGCTCCATCCGGACGCGCTCACCTACCCGCAGTACGACGAGCGTCTCGCCGCCGCTCTGCGTCGTGAGACCCTGCTCTTCTTCGACCACCTCGTGCAGACGAACGCAAGCGCCGCGGAGCTGCTGGAGGCCGACTACACCTTCCTCAACGAGCGGCTCGCGAGCCACTACGGCATCGGCGGCGTTTCCGGTGACACGTTCCGACGCGTCGAATACCCCGACGATCGTCGCCGCGGACTGCTCGGCCACGGCAGCATCCTCGCCCTGACGTCGCACGCCAACCGCACGTCACCGGTCCTGCGCGGCAAGTGGGTCATGGAGGTGCTGCTCGGAAGCCCGCCGCCGCCGCCGCCGCCGGACGTGCCGGAGCTCGAGGCGACGGACGATGTCGTCGGAGGCAAGGCGCTGACGGTGCGCGAGCGGCTCGAGGAGCACCGCGCCAACCCGGCCTGCCGCTCGTGCCACCGCGTCATCGATCCGATCGGCCTCGCCCTCGAGAACTTCGACGTCACGGGCAGCTGGCGCACGCGCGACAACGGCGAGCCCGTCGATGCCAACGGCGAGCTGTTCGATGGAACCCCGCTCCGCGGCCCGTCCGATCTGGCGGCTGCTCTCGGTCGGAAGCAGGAGGTCCTGATGACTACGCTCACCGAGAATCTGCTCGCGTACGCACTGGGACGGCGACTAGAGCCGGAGGACATGCCGACCGTCCGCAGCATCGTCCGCCGAGCCGCCGAAGACGACTACCGCATGCGTTCCTTCATAATGGGCGTCGCAACGAGCGCGCCCTTCCGTTTTTCACAACTGCAGCCGGGCGCCTCGAGCGCTGCCGGCGGCCGCTAGAGCCGCCAAGACCAGGGGAGCAAGCCATGTATCTGACGAATCGTCACATCTCTCGTCGTACGGTTCTGCGGGGTGTGGGAGCGACGGTCGCTCTGCCCTTCCTCGAAGCGATGAGGCCGGCCCGCGCCGCCGCGTCCGCACTCGACGTCACCGGCGCGACGGATCCGACGAGGCTCGTCTGCATCGAGATGGTGCACGGTGCGGCCGGCAGCAACGAGATCGGCGCTCAGAAGAACCTCTGGGCCCCGGCCGCCGAAGGCAGCGACTTCGACCTCGGCCCTTCGAGCCTGAAGCCGCTCGAGGCCTATCGCGACGCGCTCACGATCGTCAGCAACACCGACGTGCGCAACGCCGAGGCCTTCACGGCGCGCGAGGTCGGCGGCGACCACTTCCGCTCGAGCGCCACCTTCCTGACCCAAGCGCGACCGAAACAGACCGAGGGCTCGGACGTCGAGGTCGGTATCTCGCTCGATCAGATGTACGCCCAGCGCTTCGGGCAGGACACACCGATCCCGTCGATGCAGCTGTGCATCGAGAACGTCGACCAGTCGGGCGGCTGCGCCTACGGCTACGCCTGCGTCTACACCGACACCATCTCCTGGGCAGCCAAAGATCGGCCGCTGCCGATGGTGCGCGATCCGCGCGTCGCCTTCGACCAGCTTTTCGGAGCCGGCGGCACCGCGGAGGAGCGCTCTGCTCGTCGTCGGGCCGATCGCAGCATCCTCGACTGGATCACCAGCGAGGTCGGGCGCCTGAGCGCCGACCTCGGCAGCACCGACCGCCACCGCCTCGATCAGTACCTCGAGCACGTACGCGAGGTCGAGCGCCGTATCCACCGCATCGAAGCGCACAACACCAGCGGCGAGACGCGCGAGCTCCCGGAGGCGCCCATCGGCGTACCCGACGGCTTCGAAGAGCACATTCGGTTGATGTTCGACCTGCAGGCGCTCGCCATGGCCTCGGACATGACGCGCGTCTTCTCCTTCAAGATGGGCCGAGACGGCTCAGCGCGGATCTACCCGGAGAGCGGCGTGCCGCTTCCCTTCCACCCCGCCTCGCACCACGGCGGCAAGGAGGACCGGGTCGACAAGTTCGCCAAGATCAACGAGTACCACGTCAGCATGCTGCCCTACTTCTTCGATCGCCTGAGGGAGATCGAAGTCGGCGACGGCAACCTGCTCGACAAGAGCCTGATCATCTACGGCTCGCCGATGGGCGACTCGAACCTGCACAACCACAAGCGCTGCCCGCTGATCTTCGCCGGCGGCGCCAACGGCAAGCTCCAGGGCAACCAGCACATCAAGGCGCCGGACGGCACGCCCATGGCCAACGCCATGCTCTCCGTGATGCACAAGCTCGGCATGGACGACGTCGAGAGCTTCGGTGACAGCACCGAGCCGATGACGATCACCTGATGCAGCTCCTGATCCTTTCGCTGGGGCTGGCTCTTCTGGCGCCTCCAGCGACGACCGCCAACGAGAATGGCAACAAGGACGCAAACTCTTACGCGTCGCTGCTGGCAGCCACCAGAGCCGCAGACACCGACGCGGTGCGCCAGTTGCTGCAGCGGGGTGCAGACGTGCACGAAACCTACGGCGACGGCATGACGTCGCTGCACTGGGCCGCGCAGGCCGGGCTCGACGAGGTCGGCGACATGCTGATTTACGCCGGCGCCAACGTGCACGCCAGGACCCGCATCGGCGGCCACACGCCGCTGATGCTCGCAGCGCGTCGCGGCAGCGGCGAACTGGTCACCCGCCTCCTCGAGGCGGGGTCGAACCCCGGAGCGTCGACCCGTACCGGCGCGACGGCGCTGATGTTCGCAGCGGCCTCGGGCGACACCCTGAGCGTCGAAGCGCTGCTCGAGCACGGCGCCAGCGTCTACGACGTCGAGAAAAGGCACGGCCAGACCGCGCTCATGTTTGCCGCCGAAGCAGGTCGTACCGAGGCCGTGCGCGTGCTGATCGAGCACGGCGCCGAAACCTGCGCGACGACCGCTACGGTCGACAGCGCGGCCCAGGAGCGAGAGCTCTTCTCGGCCTACGCGGTCCGCGCCAAGGCCGCGCGCGAGAAGGAAGCCGCCGCCAAGAAGGCCGCAGGCGAATCCGCACCTGCCGCCGGTCGGAACGAGGCCGCGGCCAACGAGCTGCAATCGGTCGACCGCCCCGGTGCGGAAGGCAAGAAGGGCCGCAAGAAGAAGCAGAAGAGCGCCGAGCGCCGCGGCCCGCGTCCCAAGAGCTTCGGACAGCTCGTCGGCCGACGCGGCGGCATGACCGCGCTGCACTACGCCGCGCGCCAGGGTCACGCGGAGACCGTGCTGGCGCTGATCGAAGGCGGAGCCGACATCGACCAGACGACCGACGGCGACCGCTCGTCGCCGCTGCTCGTCGCCACGGTCAACGGCAACTTCGACGTGGCGAAGACCCTGCTCGATCGCGGTGCCGATCCGAACCTGGCGAGCGCTGCCGGCGTCGCACCCCTCTACGCTGCCGTCAACGTGCAGTGGGCTCCACACTCTTTCTACCCCCAGCCCAGCCCCGCCAAGGCTCGCACGAGCCATCTCGAGCTGATGCAGGCGCTCATCGACCGCGGTGCGGACGTCGACGCACGCCTCGAAACCAAGGTCTGGTACACCGGTTTCAACTTCGATCAGTCGGGAGTCGACGAGAGCGGCGCTTCCGCCTTCTGGCGCGCCGCCCAGTCGTCCGACCTCGAGGCCATGCGGCTGCTCGTCGATGCCGGGGCCGACCCGACGCTCGGCAGCGTCGTCGTCCCGGAACGGCGCCTACCCAACGGTCGGAACGCCGGCAAGGATCTCGAGAAGGCTGTTCCCAAGCTCGGCAGCCCGGCCGTCAGCGCTCTCCAGGTCGCGAGCGGCGCCGGCTGGGTCGGCAACTTCCACCGCAACGCGCCCGGCGGCATGATGCCGGTCGTGCGCTACCTGGTCGAAGAGCAAGGTTTCGACGTCAACGACGCCGACTCCAAGGGCTACACGCCGATGCACAACGCCGCGGCCCGCGGTGACGACGAGATGATCCTCTACCTCGTCTTCCACGGTGCCCGCGTCGACTCCGTCGCGCGCTCGGGAGAGACGATCGCCGACATGGCGAACGGCCCGGTCCAACGCATCCAGCCCTTTCCCGAGACGCTGGCGTTGCTCGAAGGCATGGGCTCGAAGAACAACGACAACTGCGTCTCCTGCTAGCTGCCGCAGAGCCTTGACGCTTTGACGTTTCGCATTCTGTGGCCGCTGATGCGGTGGGACGACGACCGCTCCATCGAGCGTGACGCTCTGGGCGAGGGTTTCGAACCCCAGTTCGCCGCCCACTTCGAAGAGATCAGCGACGACGACTGGGCACGCTGCGACGCGATCGTCTCCTACGTCGACATTCCGCGGGAGAGCCGTGCCAAGCTCGAGCGCTGCAAGATCTTCGTCACGCCGAAGGTGGGCTTCGACAACATCGATCTCGCCGCCTGGGACGAGCTCGGGATTCCCGTCTGCAACGTGCCCGACTACGGCACGATGGAGGTCGCCGACCACGCCATCGCGCTCATGCTCACCTTGATGAAAGGGACCCATCTGCACACGGAGCGTCTGCGGGGCGACCTGATCGGCCACTGGGAACCGACGCTCAACCCCTTCGGCAAGCGCCTCTCCGACTGCACCTTCGGCGTCGTCGGACTGGGCCGCATCGGCACGGCGGCGGCGCTGCGCGCCAAGGCGTTCGGCATGAAAGTGCTCTTCGTCGACCCCTTCGTCAGCAACGGCGTCGACCTGGCGCTCGGCGTCGAGCGGCTACGGTCGCTCTCTGAGATGGTGAGTCGTTGCGACGTGCTCAGCGTGCACGCACCGCTCTGCAAGGGCACCAGGAACCTCGTCGACGGCACGGCCCTCGAGCGGGCGAGCGACCTCGTTCTGGTGAACACCGCGCGCGGCGAAGTCGTCGACCTGGACGCCCTCTACAGCGCTCTGAAGGACGGCCGCGTGCGCGCCGCTGGACTCGACGTGCTCCCCGTCGAACCGCCCAAGCAGTCTCATCCTCTCCTCGACGCGTTCACGGCCGACGAAGAGTGGATCCGCCACAGGCTCGTTCTGACGCCTCACTCCGCGTTCTTCACGCCGGAGTCGGCGCGGGACATGCGCGCCAAGGGCACCGAGGTCGCCGTGCGCTTTCTCCGGGATGGGATCCTGGAGAACGTCGTCGATGCGGAAAAGGGCGGCTGAGGCTTCGGGCCCCGAGACCGACCTCGACGGCGACCGTCGCCTATCCTCCGGCCTTCTCTCCGCGCGCCTTCCGGATCGCCGTCACCGTCTCCTCGACACGGCGTTCGATCAGTCTCCGGCCCATCTCCCGCGTCTTCTCGAGCGGCTCCAGTGAGACGCCGTTGATCGACGCCTTACCTGCGGCAACGCGCTGGTCGAAGCGTACCGCTTCAGGATCGACCGCGATCATCATCGCGGTGATCGCGAAGTCGTCGTGCAGGCCTTCGTTCTCGGTCTCGCGAACGCCGAGCTCCTCGCCCATCCACTCGATGAGCTCGTCGTAGCGATAGAACTCAGGAATGTAGTGCACGCGCTCTGCTCGTCCCGTCTCGGTCCAGGAAGCGCTGAGGCGCTCGGCGACGGCCTTCATGCCCCGCTGGTTGCCGCCGCTGTCGCCGATCAGGATGACGTGGCGAAAGCCGTGCGCGGCGAGGCTCGAAGAGACGTCCTCGAGCACCGCTTCGAAAGTCTCCGGCCGCAGGCTCAGCGTGCCGGGAAAGAGCATGTGGCCCGTCGGAGGATCGATGCCTCCTTCCGGGACGAGTCCGAGGACCGGGGCACAGAGCGCGTCTCCCAGGGTCCGAGCCAGGGCCTCGCAGGCTCCCTGCAGGACGACGTTGTGCTTTCCCGTGGCGAGATAGGGGCCGTTCTGCTCGATACCTCCCGTCGGCACGATCGCCGTCGTCTTACCGGCGCTCAGCGCGTCGCGCACCTCCATCCAGGTGAGCTCCTCGATCCAGACGGAGTCCAGCGCCGCGATCGGACGCTTCGCGTCGAGCTCTTGCGCCGCGACGACACCTCCCCCGAAAAGGAGAGCCAGAGCCACGAGCGCAGCCCTCAAGAGCGCACCTCCTTACCCGGCCGGACGACGCCGACGCGCGCCACGGCGGCCCGTGGCACTTTGTAGACGGCAGCAAGACGTTCGAGCTCGCTCGTCTGCTGTGAGAACGCCTCGGGAGGGCGCTCCATCTCGGAGGCCTGCGATCCATACGCTTCACGCTGTAGCAGCAGCGCCCAAAGATCCATCGACGTGCGGTAGATCAAGTCGTCGATCTCCTCGTGCGGCGCATTCTGCGACTCGGCGCGCGCCAGACGCGCGACGGACTCTTCGAGTCGGCGGCCAGCGTTTCCGAGAGCCGCCGCGCGCTCGACGAGGATCTCGGCTTCGAGCTCACCGAGGCGCGATTCGCGACGGCCAACGTCGCTCATCGCTGCCCACCTCCGCTCTCGGAGAGAGAGCTGGTGCCGGACAGGTCGTCCCAAAGTCCGAGCTGGAAGATCGGTTCGAGCTCGAGATCGCCGGGCTCGGTGTTGGTGAAGTTGAGGTAGCCGATCATCATCTCGTCGACGGTCGGCTCACCGTAGGCGACAGCGATCTCAGGATTCGGGTTCTCAGGATTGTCGGCCGAGTTGTCGAACCACATGACGACCTCGAGGCGCGTCCCACGAGGCAGTCGCTTGGGCTCTGCGTACTCATAGGAGGTCTGCCAGTTGAAGTCGTACCGAGGAACGTCGAGCAGCACCTCGCTCTCGCCGTTCGGGTAGTGCGCCGTGTAGCGTGCGGCCTTGCCCCGCAGATGCATGTGCGGGATGTAGGAGATGACCGTGACGTCCTTGGCGAACGTATGCTCGGCTCGCACCTCGTGGTTCGGAGCGTTCGCGGGAATCTCGAAGGTCCAGTTGGCGACACCGTCCGAGCTGACGTTGTGCAGCACCTCTTCCTTGGTGAAGCGCAACGCCATCTGCGAGACGTCTGAGACCGCGGTCCCGGGACCGGCCTCCTTGGCGTAGTGCATCTCGAAGACCAGCTTGCTGCCCTCGGGGATGAGTCGACCGTGTCCGAGCGGCAGAATCTGCCCGCCGTTGCCCGGCGCCATGCCGCCGATCTGAGCCCCGTGATCGAACTTCGAGCCGCCGGGCTTCACGGCGTAGGCGAGCAGGTGATGAACGACCGAGCTCCCGGGTTTGAACTCGACGGCCTCGATCCAGTGCTCACCGTCGGCAACGCCTTCGGGGAAGTCCATCTCGATGTCGACGTAGATGTCCTGGACGTCGTCTGCCAGCCGATAGGGCTCGGGCATCGTGACGACGACGTCCGGTGTCCCGATCGACCAGGCCGTCGCCGCTCCGTCCGCAGGCGCGTCGATCAGGGACGCGTCGTCGCCCGTGCCGCGGGGGGCCCCGGCGTCGACCCAGGCGAGGAGCGTCGCCCGCTCCGTCTCCGAGAGCGCACGCTCGTTGCGAAAGACGCCCCGGTGCTGTGCCGAGGCGTGCCAAGGCGGCATCTCGCCCGCCTTCACTGCGCGAGCAATCGACTTCGCCCAGGGCCGCGTCTCGGCGAACGTGGTCAGCGACATCGGCGCGACCATGCCTCCCATGTTGAGCCCTTCGGGCCGATGACAGGAGACGCAGTGCCGGGCCAGCAGCGGCCGTACGTCGTTCATGTAGGTCGGTGCCGACTCGGTCGCCGCAGCGGCCGCGACGCCCAGAACGAGCGCAGCAGAGGGCGCGGCGAAAGCGAGAACGCTGAATCTGCGCATGGACGAACTCCCGTGGGTTTCGGGAATCATCGCACGGCCCGACCGCTCACGCGAACTCGTTGCAGCGTGCGAGCCTGAGCCAACGTCCGCGCCACCCAGCGGTAGCGGCCGACCGTCTCCGCGGAGTGACTGTCCGTCGAGGCGCAGAAACGCACGCCCCCGGCCTCGAGAGCCGACAGCGTCCGCGGGCCGGGACAGCGCCAACGCTCGCTGATCTCGACCACGGCACGACGAGCGCCAAGGCCTGCGGCCAACCGATCGAGGAGTGGGTAAGGAACCTCCTCCTCCGACAGTCCGATCTTGGGGAGGAAACTGAACAGATGCGCGATGATCACAAGTCGATTCCGACCCAGCGAGGCGGCTTTCTCCGCCGCTCCGACGGTGGCGCAAACCAGAGATTCGAAGATGTCGAGCGGGCTCGCCTCGCTCCGTTCGAGAAGGCGAAGAGCGGCTCGCGGCGAGAGACAGTCGCTTCCCCAGGGAAGGCGATGATCCGCCACCAAGAGCGCCTGAACACCCGCCGGGCACGGCGGCAGATCCAGGCGCCCGGAGGCGTCGAGAATCTTGGCCTCGACACCGCAGAGCACCTCGATCTGACCTCGGTCGCGGACGGACGCCACCGCATCGACGTAGCTGGAGAGCCAGTGCGTGTCGACTCGAACGTGATCGCTGAAGCAGATTCTGCGGAGTCCGGCACGCTGCGCGGCGCGCACCATCTCCTCGAGAGTGTTCCTGCCGTCGGAGAACGTCGAGTGCATGTGCAGGTCTTCGCTCAGGTCGACTTCCTCGAGGGAGCGAGAGCTCAGCACGCTTTGAGCACCTCCAGCGGCTCGACGGGGCGATAGCCGTTGAACCGCCACCAATAGGTCGCCGTCGAACGGATCATCTCCGGAGTCAGATAGCGACGGCTCGACACCTGAGTCGCAAACTCGCCGAGCACCTCGATCTTCTCGTCGAGATGATCCGTCACATCGATGAAGCGACCGGGACGAAAACCGACGGTGGTCGACGGGCTCTGGTAGCAGAAGACGTTCTGGACCGGCCGCGCCGCGACGCGCGTCGCTTGATGCGTGCCTCGGTGGTCCTGGTGGTTGTCGGCTTCGGTGTGTGTGTAGATCACTAAGGCGCTCGCGGCCTCGATCGCCGACTCGATCCAGGCGATGGTGGGCCGTCCGCCGGTGATCCTGGTGTCCGCCAGGTCACCCAGGATGAGTTCCGCTCCGAGTCGATCGGCCGCGCGCTGCGACTCGATCGAGCGCTGGTCAGCGGGCCCTCCGACGGCGCCGGCCGACAGCGTCAGGATGGTGATCCTGTGGCCCGCTTCGCGATGGGCCAGGAGCGCCCCGCCGCAGCCGATCTCGACGTCATCCGGATGAGCTCCGACGGCGAGCACCGACTCGACCGACGTCGAACGACGAGAGGCTTCGATCAGATTCTGGACGCGAGCCACGAAGGTCGTCTCGGCGAGCGGCTTCACCACGAAGTCGTCGACCTTGAGGCGAATCGCATCGATCGCCCAGTCGACTCTTTCGTGAGCCGTCATGACGAGCACCGGGACGTCCCGCTGTCGTTCTTTGAACTCGCTGATCAGAGAGAGGCCGCTGCCGTCGGGCAGCTGGATGTCGCTGACGACGAGGTCCCAGCGTGCCGTCCCGAAGTCGGCGAGCGCGCGAGTCCCGGAGTCGACGGCGGAGACTTGGGCTCCGCGGTCCTCGAGCCACCAGGCGACGCTTGCGGCCAGGCTGGGGTCGTCTTCGATCAGCAAGACCCGGACATCCTGGAGAGTCGAAGCGGTGGTCCTCTCCCCTTCTTCGACGGCGGGCGAGCAGGCGCGTGCCGCCTGAACGCTGGACTCCCGGGACCTGGCAATAGCGGTCGTGAGTCTCTTGGTCACGCTAGTTGACCTCCTCCTGTACGGTGTCGTCCAGATCGTTGAGGCGAAGTTCGACGACCCGCTGCAGGTTGGCGAGGCTGTCGCGAGCCCTCGCCTTCGAAGGCTCATCGAGCTGGCGCAGCACGCGCGAAGCCCGAGCCGTGACCTCTGGAAAACCGAGCGTCGTGCCAGCACCCTTCAACTGGTGAGCAACTCCAACAGCCGTCTGCTGATGCCCCCTGTCCAAGTCCCTCACTGCGAGAGAGAGATCCTCTCGTGCTTTGCAGAGAAAGAAGAGCGACAGGAGGTTGCGGCGCTCGCGGCGCTCCTCCGCCGTGACGACGCGCATCATCCCGCCACCTCAGCCGTCTGAGTCGACCGCGCGCCGCGCTCCAACATGATCGCCAGCTCCGTATAGGGCACCCAGGTCTCTTTCCACGTCCGGACGACCGCCTTGGGAGCGAACTGCTCGGGCACTCTCACTTTGGAGCCGAGAAGCAGCGCCAACGCCAGGCGCGGCATATTGACGCCGCTCGCCACAGTGAGCGGCATCGTGCCGGGGAAACGAGGGTTGATCTCGAGCAGGCGCGGATCCCCGTGCACATCACGCTTCCACTGCACGTTGCAGACAAAGGGCAAACGGAGCCGCCCGACGACCCTCTTGGACAACTCCTCAAGTTCCGGGTCACGAACCGTCGCAGCGCAGACGGCGATGCCCGAATCGACCTTGAGGCGTACGCGTGGAACGGCGACGAGCGGTTCTCCGGAAGGGGTCGCCAGAACATCGACCGAGTACTCATCGCCCGGCAGATACTCCTGCAGTAGCGCAGAGCCGTCGGCCGGCAGGTTGAGGAGTTCCGAAGGTCGACCGAGGACGCGGACGCCCCGCGAGCCGCTTCCTCGCCGCGGTTTCAGGAGCGCGGGCCACCGCCAGCTCGAGAGATCGACGCCGCGATCGTAGACCACGGTTCTGGGGCAGGGGACCTCGCTGGCGACCGCTTCCATGAGCCGCGCCTTGTCGAGCACCGTCTCGAGAACTTCGGAGCTCGCCACCATGACCTGGACGCCGATGTGTTCGAAGTCGGCACGCCGCCGGGCGATGGGCACCAGCTCAGCGTCCACGGTCGGCACGAGCACCTCGATTCCGTAGAGCACGCAGAGATTCAGAAGCCGATCGACGAACGTCGGATCGGACGCCGAGGGAATCAGATGGCGGTTCTGTTCGGGAACGAGATAGAGGCCGGCGGCACAGGGGTCCATGTCGACGGCGTGGAGCTCAGAGCAGAGCGGCCAGACCTCGTTGACGACCGCGACGGCGGCGGCGCCTCCAGCGCCGGTGATCAGAAGCGGGGGGAGTTCTTCGGGCATTGTTCCTCCGAGTGCAAAGGAGACAGGGCGTCATGCCGCGTCGAGTGGGAGTGTAGGGAGTCGCCAGGCTGGACGCGCCAACGCTCGCTCACAACGCCGTCAAGAATTCCTGACACGGCTCTGACCATGGCCGTGCAGGCAGCCGACAACCATCTGCGATCCTGCCGTTCATGAGCTGGATCGAGCCTCTTCGCTACGTCCGTAGGCCCCTTGTACCTCTCGTCCTCACCGTTGCTGGTGCGACGGATACAGCCGTCGCCAGCACCGCCTGCGAACTCTTCGAAGGCGGCCGGCGGGACGAAGGCATCGTCTCCCTGCTCCTCGCCGAGGATCCGCGATCGTCCCCCTGCACTACCCTCTACGCAGGCCTCCTTCAGCGCGAGCGCAACCGACTCGACGAAGCCATCGGAACGCTGCAGCGAGGCGTCAGCCACCATCCACTTCACTTCCCGATGAACTTCGAGCTGGCCGTCTCGCTCTCCTGGGACGGACGCCTGGACGACGCAGTGGACCGCTTTCGGAAGGCTTTGGAACTGTCACCCGACTCGGTCGCGGCGGCGGCGGGAGTCGCCCGCGTCCTCGCCTGGCAAGGCCGGCTGGCATCCGCCGAGGAACGCTACCGCACGCTTCTCGATCAGCATCCGGACGACCTCGAGCTTCTCAACGGCCTCGCGTTCGTTCTCCGCGCCCGACTGCGGTTCGCCGCGTCACGAGACCTGTACGACCAGGTCCTCGAGGCCGATCCGGGGAACGCCGAAGCTCTTCTGGGAGTCGAGACGCTCGCTCGGTCGTCGAGGACACGAGTGCAAGCGAGCTTCGGGGCGACCGGGCGCGCGACCCGTGCAACGGCGGCCGTTCTCAGCGTTCGACTGAGCCCAGGCATTACCGCCTCCTACGGACACACCCAGGACGCCTTCGAGACCCAGGATCCACTCCTTGCTACGGCCGAGGAGGAAGACGTTCTGCAGTCGTCCTCGACTCTGAGTGCGAAGGCCGAATGGGGGCGCAGATCGACGGTGTCTCTCAGCATCGAGAATCGCCGAACGGGCGAAGAAGCACAGAGGTTCTATGCCATGAGCTTCTCGCGGCGCTTCGGAGACCGGGCGTTCTTTTCTGGGATCCGCTTTGGCGGACGCGGCTCGGCGCAAGCGCAAATCGGCAACCTGGGGTTCTCCGCACCGCTCGGCACGAGGGGCTCGACTCGCCTACAGACTCAGATCTTCGTCAGCTCGAGTCCCGCCGGTAATGGGGTCGCTGCCGTCACCAGTCTCCAGGCCCAACCTCACAGGCGCCTCAGTACCCGGATGACGGGAACGCTGGGGAGCGACCCGTTTCAGGGCTTCCATGCCCTCTCCGTCTCGGCCGAGTGGCGCCTTGCGCAGCGTCTGTGGCTTCTCCTCGACCTCCAAGCGCACCGCAGCCAGGACTCGTTCGAGTCGGCGCGCTTCGGCTTCCGGTTCGGTGTCTGACGCCGTGAGCCCCGATCGCCAGGAGCACCTGTCCTCTCTGCAAGATCAGCTGCGCAGGCAGCTTGCTCGTACCCGCTGGCTGCGCCGAGCCTGCCTGAGCACGGCCGTCGCGGAGACGGTGCTCGTCTCGGCCCTCTGGGTAGCGCACGTTCTGGCGCCGTGAGACAGCAGAAGAGCAGCGGACTCCGGCTGGTCGCGAACGGGCCGGCTCTCGAACGCCAGAAGGTGGCCGAGTCGTGGCTTCTCGAAAGGGCGCCGGATCCGCTGCCAGATCACGCCGGGCTCCTGGTCAAGATCGAAGGGGCACCGCCCGGCATCTCGCCGCGCGATCTCGAGGACGCAATCGAGGCTCTGGTCGCGTCGCAGAAGCTCGCGCGCCTTCAGATCGGCGGAGTGCGCCACATCACGCGTCAGTCGGCAGCTCAGCTGGTGAGCGAAGACGAAGCTCGCAATCGACTCGAGGTTCGACTCGACATCGAGGCCGAGCGTCAACTCCTGTACCGGCTCGGTCTGGTGCTCGAGAGCATTGCCCTCGGACTCATCGTACGTCACGCCGTCCTCGAGTCGCTCTTCCCCTTCCCAGCGTTCTAGTCGCTTCCAGCCCCGTTCGAGACGAGAGGTTCGACGATGGAAATGTCGCCCGACTACGCTGAGACGACAGCTCGCGCACTCGCAAGGAGTGGATACTCGCTGCACAAGACGCGCAGCACGGTCTCGGGCAACCGCGCAACTTATGGCAGCACGCAATACGAGCTTCGCGCTCCCAACAGACGCTTCGTACTCGAGGTCGTCGATCAGGAAGGTGAGCCGTCACGCTACTTCCTCGAGATCGGCGAGCACCACGGACTGCGGACGGTCAGCCTCGAGCTCGACTCCTGGAAGTTCGGGGACCGATGCATCGAGTTTCGCTACGTCACCGATCCGCGCACGGGCGGCGCCGTGACCTTCATCCTCGATCACCCCGAAGCGTGAGTTGCCCGGAAGACCGCGGCGTTCACACGGACCCGTCCACCTTCACACCACCTTGCCGGTCTTCTCCGTCTTGTCCCACGTCCTCTCGGCGCCGCGCAGTTCCTCGACGTAGGCACCGAAGGTGACCGCGCAGAGAAAGGCACCGTAGCCCCCGAGATGCAGCACCCAGGGCGAGAGTAGAGCGAGCCTTCCAAGCTGCTCCAGAAGCAGGGCAAGGAAGGCAACGAGCATGGAACCGGCGACCCAGCCATAGAGGAAAAGCGTGGTGACCGTGTTGTAGGGGGTCAACTGCGTGACGCCGTCGCGCACCACGGGAAGATCCACGATCCCTGGAGCAAACGAGTACGAGATCACCGCCAGCGAGACGAGGCCGGGGAACAGAATGCCCTCGCGCCACGACTTGGCCGCCGACTCGAAGTCGACGACGAAGGAGCACAGGGTTACGACCAGATAGACCACTCCGGAGAGGATCCAAAGCAACCGAAAGCAGGTCCAGGCGAGCGCGGCGTCGAGAAAGAAAAGCGCGATCAGGGACGCCGCCGTGGACACCTGGAACAGCGGCATCAGGAAGATCGAAAACCAGAGCAGACTGAACGAGAGCGACCCGAGCTTGCGATGCTCTTCCGGACGCAGCCAGAGCCGCCGGAACTCGCCCGAGATCTGAACGTTGCCGCGCGCCCAGCGCAGTCGCTGCTTCCACAAGCCGAGGAGGCTGTCGGGCTCCTCGGCGTAGACGACGGCGTTCGGCTCGAAGAGGACCCGGCGCCCACCAAGCTGAGAGAGAAAGGTCGTGAACGTGTCTTCAGCCAACGTCTCCGAGAAGATCCGACCGCCGAGCGACTGCAGGTTTGCGCGCGAGTGCAGCTGTGCGCCTCCAGAAAGGCAGACCAGGAACCCCAGCACATTCTGGGCACGCCGCGACGCACCCGTGGCGGTGATGTACTCGAAGGTGACGCAGCGCTGAAGCCAGTTGGGGCGACGACTGCCCTCTTTGATGTACGCGGTGACCGCACCGACCTCGGCATCGGCGAGGTGACGAGCCATCTTGCGCAGCGAATCCCGCGTGTAGACAACATCGGCGTCCATGATGAGGACGGCCTCGGTCCAGGTGCTCTGCCAGAGGACGTCGAGACCGTAGTTCAACGTGTGTGCCTTCCCCTCCCCACCCGACACTCGACGAACATGCTGAACTCGTCCGGGATACAGCTTCGCCTTCTCGATGACGACGGCCGGAGTGTCGTCGGTCGAAGCGTCGTCGACGACGAAGATGCGCAGGCGATCCGACGGATAGTCGAGCGCCAGAAGCCGTTCGATCGTCGTACCGAGGACGGCTCCTTCGTTCCACGCAGGAATCAGGACGGAGACGCGCGGCAGGAAGGCGTCCGCTTTCTCGAGATGCGTCGCGAAGGCCGAGAACGGCAGCAGCAGGTACTGGTACAGCCCCGCCACGACCGGAACGACGCCAAGGAAGACGAAGGACGCCAGGAAGACGATCGCGAACAGGCTCACAGCACTCGACCCACCGCGATCGAGCGACCGCAAAGCTCTCGTTTGACGCAGGCCCAGCGCGCAACGCAAGATGACGACGCACAGGACTGACCCTGCGTCCTCCGCCCATGCCGACACGCCCCAGAATCCTCCTCGTCGAGGACGACCCCTCGATCCGGCTCCTGCTGGAGGACGAGCTCGGCTACCAGGGCTTCGACGTGCGTGTCGAGGTGGAGGGGGAGGCGGGGCTGCGCGCCGCCCTGGAATGGCAGGCCGACCTTCTTCTGCTCGACCTCATGCTGCCGAACGTCAGCGGCCTCGAGATTTGCCGCACGCTCCGCGCGGAGGGCATCAACACGCCGATCTTGCTGTTGACCGCGCGGGACCAGGAAGCCGACAAGGTCGTCGGGCTCGACAGCGGCGCCAACGACTACGTCACGAAGCCATTCGGAGTCGCCGAGCTGATGGCGCGCATCAGGGCTCATCTGCGTCAGCGCGAGATGCAGAGCGAAGAGGCCCCCGGCCTCCAGTTCCTCGACCTCCGGCTCAACGTCCGACGCTTTCAGGCGTACCGCGGGGAGACGGTAATCGATCTGACGCAGCGCGAGTTCGGCATTCTGCGAATGCTCCTGGAGGCGCAGGGCGGCACCGTGTCGAGGGACGAGTTTCTCGACGAGCTCTGGCCGGAGACCTACGTCACGTCGCGCACCATCGACACGCACGTCTCTTCGCTGCGCAAGAAGATCGGTCTCTTCGACACGCAGGAGCTCATCCTCGGCGTGCGCGGCGTCGGCTACCGGCTGAATCCCGACCTGCTCGACTCCTGAACCGTCCGAGGCCGGAGGACGAGCGCGGGAGCTAGGCATCGCTGGCTGAGGCAGCCGGCAGGAAGACGGTGAAGCAGCTTCCCTCTCCAAGGGTGGACTCGACCTCGATCCGCCCGTCGTGTGCATCGACGATCTCCTGAACCAGCGCCAGGCCGAGTCCGCTGCCGCCGATCGCTCGTTTTCGCGCGTCCTCACTCCGGGAGAACTTGTCGAAGAGCTGTCCCAGCTCCTCTTCAGCGATTCCCAGGCCTCGATCGCGGACCGTGAAGTGAACCTCCTCACCTCGACGTCCGAGCGACACCACGACCTCCGGCTCGTCCTCGGAGAACTTGACGGCGTTCGAGAGGAGATTGGCGACGACCTGACGCAGGCGGTCGGCATCGCCGGCGACGTGCGGCACGCCCTCTTCGGCGTGTACCTCGAAGCTCTTCGAGTCTGTGCTGCCGTCGAAGACGTCGACCATCTCGCTGAGGATCGTCTCGAGAGATACGAGGTCCCGCTTGGTCTCGACCTCTCCGGCCTCGAGCGTGCGGATGTCGAGGAAGTCTCGAATCAGCCGCGCCAAACGCACCGACTCCGAGTGGACGATCTCGAGGTATTCCTTCTGCTTGTCCCGGGTCAGCTCGCGCCGAAGGAGCATCTCCACGAAGCCCTGCATGCTCGTGAGTGGCGTTCGCAGTTCGTGACTGACGGTGGCGACGAGGTCGTCCTTCATCTTCTCGACGACACGTCGCTCGGTGATGTCCCGGGCGAAGGCGGTGAAGGTCGTCGCGCTGCCGGTCTCGACCGGGTGAATCGTCAGCTCGATGGGAAACTCACGACCGTCGCGCCGCAGCGCTTCGATCTCGATCCGCCGACTGAGGACCGGCCCTTCGCCGGTCTCACGGTACTTCGCCATGCCGCGCTCGTGGGCCTCGCGGTACTTTTCCGGGACGATCAGCTCGGACATCCGCCGCCCCTGTGCCTCCTCTCGGGTGTAGCCGAAGGTCGCTTCCGCCAAGGGGTTCCAGTCGAGGACCAGACCCTGGTCGTCGATGGTGACCACCGCATCGAGCGCGTTCGCGAGAAGCAGACGGTGGCGCAGCTCCGAGTCCTCCAGACGGCGGCGCGCCAGCTGGCTCTCGGTGATGTCTTGAAACTGCCAGAGATGCCCGCTCTGGGCCGAATCGCCGAACGGCGCGTAGTCGACCTCGAAGCTCCGTCCGTCGAGACAGCGAAGGCGGCGTCGTACGCTCGCTTCCCTGCCGGCCAGTAGCGCTTCTACCCATGCAAGCAGCTCCTCAGGCTGAGCGAAGAGCGCGGCGAATGGACGAATTGCCTCGCTCGTATCCAGCGCAAGGATCTCCTCTCGAGGCCTGCCGAAGAGGCGACAGAACGTCGCGTTGACATTGGCGATGGTGCCGTCTTCCGCCGTCACGAGCACGCCAACCGGCAGGCTGTCGAGGAGCGTCGCCAGCAGTTCGGAGGTGGCCGCCATGCGATCCTGGACGCGCCGACGCTCTTCGTTCTCAGCCAGGGCGTTGGCATGAGAGAGGCAGGCCGCAACCGACAGCGAAAACCGGTCGACGAGACGCAGAAGCTTGCGACACTCCTTGGCGTCGAGGCGGCCGGGTCGGCGGCAGGCGACCCGCAGCAAACCGTGATCGCCCAACGGAAACGTCGCGACGTCGACCGGTTCTCCGACCCTCTCGAGAACCGTATCGGGCGCCGCGGAGAGTCTCAGTTCGAAGCCGTCCGGGCTCGCGGCAAGAGCCCTGAGATCGTGCGTCGGAACCGCCGGGGCCTCCGAACCGAAGGGGAGACGTGGCTTCGACGCGATCCAGCGCAGAGGTCCCGTCTGCGCGTGCCAAGGACCCTCAGCCGCCGCAAGACGGTCCGCTCGAATCCACACCGATGCGAAGTCCAGCGCCTGCCTCGAACCGAGCACAGAGAGGAACGCCGAGCAGCTCTCCTCCAGATCCAGCGACCGACCGACGGAAAGCGCGAGTTCGTAAAGAGAGGCGATCTCCGCGACCGAAAGCGAAGCGCTATTCGACACCGAGAGCTCCGACGACTGAGGTCTTGTTCAGAAACTCGAGAGGCCCATCGTCCGAAGAGGCAACCTCCCCGAGGCTGAGCACGCCGTAGAGAGAACCGTGGGCCTTCGGCCGAAGCGCCGCCGCGATTTCCCTCAGCTCTTCTTCGAAGCGCTCCTCGAGAAAGATGCTGCGCGACACGCAGTCCACCAGGAAGACCGAGTCGACGCGGTTCAGGCCGTCGACAGCCGAGGCCGCGGCCTCACCGGCGGCCCCAATGAGGGCCGATGCCTCCCCTTTCAAGAGAGTGAGAACGCTGTTCTCCGGCACCTCGCCGACGCAGACGAGAGCTCCTCCTGCATCGACCCGAATCGGGTCGCGGACGATCACCTCGTGCCCCGACCTCTGAAGGCCGAAAGGAAATCCTTTGGAAACCTCGAAGAAGTCCTCTGGGTCGACTCGGAGATCGGACTCCTCGAGCACGAGAGCGGCATAGACGTCGAAGGCGTTGTCCCAGTTGAGAGAACGAATGACGTTGCCTTCGGAGGAGTCGACCACCATCGGCCCGGAGACCGTCTGCCAGCCGTGACGCACTCCGATACCGATCTCCGCGGATCGCAAGCCGACGATCGCCGCGTCCTGCAGCACGCCGCGATCGGTGAAAAGACAGGGTGAGGGCTGGAGCGACATCGATCCCGCGCCCGCGCCGACGAAGGGGATCGAAGTGCCGACGGAGTCGTAGACCGCACCGAGCCAACCGCCGATCGACGAAGCGAGGCCGTCGATCAGGACGAGTCCCGAGCGGGCCGTCGTCCCCTCCGACTCGAGCTCGTCGCCGATCGAGCGGTGCTGCCAGGACGCCAGATCCTCGAAGACTCGGGGCTCGCCCAGCAGGTCGATACCGACGACCACGGCGCCGCGGTCCAGGCAGCGGGGGCCGCTGATGACTCCCGGGAAGATCCCTCCGAAGAACGGCCTCCCCGTGCCGCGAAGCACCCGGACCATCTCGTCGAGAGGCGGATGACCTTCGTCGGCGATCAGCACCAGGGCCGTCTGGCCTGGAGCGACGTCGGCGCAGGCTTCGGTCAATTCGGAGAGGTGGGCTTCTTCGAGGACTCGGTGCATCGGGGTTCTCCTCCGGGCACGCTCACGCGTACCCCGGATTCCCCGGGATCCTATGGCCCCAGCGTTCGCCTGAGTGTCCCGCGCGTGAGAGGAGTGTCAGGACTTCTTGACACTCACAGAGCGCGCTGGAGTCGATTTCGCGCCGAAACGGTGCCCTTTGGCCCCCTCAGGGCCGTTTTCCGTGCTCCGCGGTGATCGTCGTGCGAATTCCGCCGCGCGGTGTGAACGCCGCCTCGATCTCCATCCAACGCGGTTCCGTGACCGCCACGAGATCGTCCAGAATGGAGTTCGTCACGCGCTCGTAGAAGGCGCCGTGATTGCGGTACTCCTGCAGATAGAGCTTGAACGACTTGAGCTCGAAGCACTTCTGGTCCGCCACGTAGCGAATCGTCAGAGTGCCGAAGTCGGGATGGCCGGTCTTCGGGCACAGCGACGTGAACTCGGGGGCCACAGTCTCGATGACGTAGTTCCGCTCGGGGTAGGGATTCTCGAAGGTCTCGAGAGTTTCGCGTCTTGGTTCGGTCACGGGGAAGTCCTTCGCTGTTGATTCGGTCGCCGCGCCGCTGATTCGACGCCGCTGGATCTCGGAGGAATCAGTAGTGCCAGGGGAACTTCTTGAAGTCCCTGTCGCGCTTTTCGAGAAAAGAGTTGCGCCCTTCGCGAGCTTCCGCCGTGTCGTAGCCGAGGCGCGTCGCTTCTCCGGCGAAGATCTGCTGCCCCACCATGCCGTCGTCGGGCAGGTTGAAGGCGAACTTGAGCATGCGCATCGCCGTCGGGCTCTTGGAGTTGATCTCCTCGGCCCACTCGAGCGCGGTCGACTCGAGCTCGGCGTGCGGAACGACGCCGTTCGCCATCCCCATCTCGAAGGCCTCCTGCCCCGAGTAGTTGCGGCCGAGGAAGAAGATCTCGCGCGCCCGCTTCTGGCCCACCTGACGAGCCAGCAGCGCCGAGCCATAGCCCGAATCGAAGCTGGCGACGTCGGGGTCGGTCTGCTTGAAGAGAGCGTGCTCTTCCGAGCAGAGAGTCATGTCGCAGACGACGTGCAGCGAGTGGCCGCCGCCGACGGCCCAGCCGGGCACGACCGCGATGACGACCTTCGGCATGAACCGGATGAGTCGCTGCACCTCGAGAATGTGCAGACGGCCGAGGCGCGCCGGGTCGGGCTCGCCGTCCTCGGCCTGATACTGGTAGCCGTCCGCGCCGCGCACCCGCTGGTCGCCGCCCGAGCAGAAGGCCCAACCACCGTCTTTCGGAGACGGGCCGTTGCCCGTGATCAGCACGCAGCCGACGCTGCTCCACATGCGCGCATGGTCGAGCGCTCGGTAGAGCTCGTCGACCGTATGGGGCCGGAAGGCATTGCGCACTTCGGCCCGATCGAAAGCGATCCGCACCGTCTTGCGGTCGTTGGAGACGTGGTACGTGATGTCGGTGAAGTCGAAGCCCTCGACTTCACTCCAGGCCTCGGGGTCGAAAATCGCGGAAACGGCCGGCGCGGATGGGTCGCTCATGGGCGTGAATCTACCCCAAGGCCAGGCGGTCGAACACCTGAGAAGCCGCGCACGTTGCGAACGGCTCCTCGCTGCCTCGAGGCCTCCACGAAACGGTAGGGTATCGGCATGCGTCCCGTGCGAGATCTCGTTCTGCTGTTGCTGCTCATCAGCGCTGGCAGCTGCGCCGGCCCGGCGTCGCAGGACTTCGACGTGCTGCTTGCCGGGGGCACGGTGGTCGACGGCTCCGGCGCCGATCGGTTTCGGGCCGACGTCGCCTTCACGGGCGACCGCATCGTCGCCGTCGAACCCGATCTCGACCCGTCTCGCGCAAAGAGAGTCGTCGACGCCTCGGGGCTGGTGCTCGCGCCCGGTTTTCTCGACAGCCACGCTCACACCGGCAATCTCGCCGAGTATCCCGACGCCGAGAACTTCGTACGCCAGGGCATCACCACGACCTTCGCGACGCTGCACTCCCAGGACCAGCCCTACCCGCTGAGCGCGGCGGTCGAGGAAATCGAGAGCACACTGAACATTGGCTTCTTCGCCGGTCACACCTGGATGCGGCGCCGCGTACTCGGGGAAGAGAATCGCGAAGCCACGCCGGCCGAAATGGCCGAGATGGCGAAGATCGTCGAGCAGGCGATGGAGGATGGCGCACTCGGTCTCTCGACCGGGCTCGAGTACGTGCCGGCGTTCTACTCGACGACGAAAGAGATCGTCGAGCTGGCAAGCGTCGCTGCGACCTTCGGCGGCGTCTACACGACGCACATGCGCGACGAGGGTCCGGGACTCCTCGAGTCGATCGAAGAGACGATCCACATCGCCGAGCGGGCCGGGCTGCCGGCGCTGGTGAACCACCACAAGATCCTCGGCGCCGGCAACGTCGGACGCAGCGCCGACAGCGTGGCGCTGATCGAGGCGGCACGCGACCGCGGCGTGCAGATCAGCCACGATCTCTACCCCTACACGGCCTACTCCACCTACTCCTCCATCGTCGTTCCGCAGTGGGCTCTCGCGGGCGGCCCGGAAGGACTCCGCGCGCGTGCCGAAGACCCAGCGACGCGTCGGCGCATCCTGGAGGGCATGGTCTCCTTCTGGAAAGAACAGGGCGGAAGGTCCCTACAGGACATCCAGTTCCGGGACTTCGCCGCTCACCCGGAGTGGGAAGGCAAGAGACTGCAGGAGTACGTCGTCGCACTCCAGCGGGAGCGAGGCTCGGACGATGTGTCTCTGGAGGCGGGGCTCGAAATCCTGCTTGATCTCGAGCTCGAAGGCGGCTTCATCGGCATCTTCCACGCGATCAACGAAGAGGATCTGATCACCATCCTCCAGCACCCCCCGTCGATGATCGAGACGGATGGCGACCTGCTGACTCTGGGCGAGGGACACCCTCATCCGAGGAGCCTCGGCTCCTTCCCACGAGTGCTCGCGCGCTACGTGCGTGAGCTCGGAGTGCTGTCGCTCGAG
>JBCCLJ010000087.1:0-26278 GCA_039026915.1 Acidobacteriota bacterium | reverse complement strand
GGCGGCGGGCTTTGGCGGCGTTGGCCTCTTCCTCAGCACCAACTCTCCGACGTCGACGACATCCCAGTCGACTCCTTCGGAGCGAAGCGGTGCATTCGTCGTCTCGAAGTCCGCCTTCGAAGCTGTCACAAAGGCTGTCGACGTCGCGAAGGCATACACCTCGAAGCCGCCGTCCGCCTGCGTCCGGGTCTTGGATCGGTACCTCGCCGCCCGAATCCGGGCTCCCTCGATCGGGGCACCTGTCTCATCGACCACGCGTCCCACGACCAGGACTCGAGGGTTGATTCGCACCTGCACTTCGATCTCGCTCCTCTCAGAGGTGAGATCTACCTCCACGGACCGGAACTCGATCCGCGGCTGACCAGCAACCTGTAACCAGTACGGACCATCGGCCAATGACGGGAAGACCACGCGACCGTGAACATCGGTTCTCGCTTCCGGGCTTCCCGGCCCGGAACGCTCGCCACCGTACTCCATGAGGACTCGGGCCGAGTCGACCGGCTCACCTGTCACTTCGTCCACGATCAGAATCGCCTGAGGGCTAGCCTCGAAAGGCTCGACCTCGACATCGACTCGGTTTGAGTCCCGAGGGTCGAAACGAATCTCGCGCGAATAGTGCTGCGGCCCCAAGATCGTCGACTGGTACAACTCTTCGCCGACGTCGGCATCGATACAGCCGTCGGCTCCGGTGCTCAGACTCGACCAGGGCCGGTGTACGACGATGTGACCCCGCTCGTCGGTATCGCGAAGAGGTCGCAGACTGATCGTCGAACGGAGCCCCTCTCCTGTCCGCTCATCGGAGACGCAGAAGCGAACCGTGGTCTGCGGAATCTCGAGCGCCGAGGCGATCAGAATCAGTGAGTGCAGCCACATGAGTGATCGAGTCTAGCGAGACCTTCAGCGCCGAATCACCGCCGTATGGAACGGCTCCAGTCCGTCGATCGCTTCGACCGGCTGATCGTCACTCCAAGCGAAGAGCTTCACCGTCACTTCGTCCTGCGTCAGGTCGATGATCGAGAAGCCGTTCTTTTCGGCGATCGGTGCTTCCGGCTCGTGTACGACGCCCGTGGCTTCGAGCGGCGGTGTGCCGCGCACGCGCGACGGCCAGCCTGACTTGCAGCCGGGGCTGCCGGCGATGATTGCGTGTACGGGGTTCGTCGCGAGGTCGAGGTCGGCGCTGCGCACGAGCTTCGAGTGGCCGATGGCATGCAAGTCTCCGGAGAGCACGACGCCAGGACGTCGCTTCTGTGAACCCAACGCTTCGAGAAGGCGTTGATGTTGCAACCACCAGCCCTCCTGCCAGTGGAACTTGGGCTGGTCGGTCGTCAGACGATGGCGGGTGTCCTCGGCAACGAGCATGGCCGAGACGCTGGTGCCCCCGTCCTCGCTTGCGGCGACGTCGGGATACCACTCGCGCCACTTGCCGGCGGTCCATCCGAACGGATGGGACGGAACGTGCACGAGCTGTGACACCTGCTCGTCGCGCGTGCGCGCCTGCAGCCAGCGCTCGACCTCGTCCGGTACGAGACCGGCCACCTTGCCTTTGAGCGACAGGTAACGACCGCAGTCATAGATCAGCACTTCCGCGAGGCGGCCCCACCGAAACGTGCCGAACGACTCGGAGAGCCCGGCAGCGCGGTCTCCCGCTCCCGTGCCGGAGAGCGAAACAGGCCTCGCGGGGTCCGGGAGGAACTCCGGCAGGTAGAGCTGTCGCACGAAGCGCGCGAAGTCGAGCTGATACCTGGCGGGCGGCAGCGTGACGAAGCGGTCCGTGGCTTCGTCGTTCTCGAAGTAGTCGTGGTCGTCGTTGACGAAGTAGCTCGGCACGGAGCGCAACAGGGTGCCGTAGAGCTCGGCGATCTGCGGACCTACAGCGCGCTGAATCACCGCCTCGTTGCTCGTGCCCAGCGCACCCTTGCTGCGGTCGAGCTCGCCGACCTGTGCGTAGAAGGCCGCAATCCCCTCCCGAACCGCTGCGTTGCTCGACTCGAGCCAGGTGCGCTGATCCCAGTAGATGTGGTCCCCGATGGCAAGCGCCGCATTGGGTCGAAACGAGAGCCCGCGCTGCAGAAGGCGACGGCGCACTTCGAGCGGTTGAAACGAACGCCGCTCCGGAGTCCCCATCTCGGGATGGCCGCCCGCGCAGGTGTAGACGAGGAGTCGAGCGCGGAAGGGGCGATCGTCCGGCCAGGGAAACGTGCGCAGGGGCCAGGGGTCGCAGAGCGCCTGCGACGAGCGACTGCTGGCGAGCAGCTTCAGCTCGTACTCGGTGTCCGCACTCAGGCCCGAGACGTCGAAGCTGAAGAAGCGCCCGCCCGAATCCGTCTGCACTCCCTCAGCGATGGCGCTGCCGCAGCGCAGAGCAGGAGCGCGCTCCCGTGGTGACGCGAACGAGCACTTGATGTGAAAGCGCTCGTGGTTGGCCGCGGGAACGAGATGCACGACGTCACCTGCGTTCCAGCCGTCTCCGTCGCTTTGGGCAGAGCCGGTCCGGGGCGCCCAGCCGGCGGCCGTCAGCCAGGCGGCGGCTCGAAGGATCTCGCGACGACTCGGCTTCACTGCTCGCCCGCCTCTCGCTCGAGCAGGCGCGCGCCCTTGAGCATCGTCGGCATGGCGTAGTTGCCCTCGTGGCAGGCGTACTCGTAGACCTTGGACTCGACCGAGCGAAACGTCATCTCACCCCTGAAGGGCTGGGTGTAGGAGCCCGGGTCGTCGACGCTGAACTCGTAGAGCATCTCGTCTTCGGCGACGCGCGTGAAGCGCTCGACGACGCGCGCATCGCGACGGTGGTAGACCGGGCCGCTGAGCTCGCGGGACGGGTGAAAGCTCGTTGTCTCCACGACGAGCGTGTCGCCTTCCCAGCGACCCACCGAGTCGCCGAGCCAGCGCGGCACGCCGCTCCTCTCGCTGGCGGCCTCGTCGCCGAGGCGCACGATCCGGGCGTCGTGCACCATCTCGACGAGGATCACCAGGTGGTCTTCGGTCTGCACGATGCGGTAGTAGTTGTTGTAGAGCACGTTGAGCATCGGCGGACCCGCCGTCCCTCCGAAGCCGAGCAGGCACCGCTCACCGAGCGAGAACGACTCCGGATCGTCCGGTGTGTCCCTGCCAGCACGCCGCGCGCGTACGCGGTCCAGGAGGTCGTCTCGATACGGAGCCCCGCCGTCCTTCGGCTCGACGATCCACGACGACCGGATCTCACCGCGAACGACTCCGTACGCCGTCCCAGGCTCGACGTAGGACGTGTTGTAGTTGCCAACCGGCGGCAGACGCTCGAGCTTCTCCGGAGCCTGGCGATCGGCGCTGCGAGGCAGTGCGTCCTTCGCCGCGCGCACGTTGTGAAAGTGGCTGCCGGCGAGCTCCGCGGCTCGCTCGGGAGAGAGCACGAGTTCTTCGATCGACGCCGGTCTCGAGAGCCGCGTCAGCGACGCGTTCGTCCAGACTCCCTGCAGGTCCGGCTTGCCGTCGGGGCGACGCGGCGTCTCCGCCGCAAGCGGCGCGGCGCAGAGTGCGAGGCAGAGCAGAGAGAACCAGCGCATCGTTTCGTCACCTCGTCGGAACCTCCGGGCCGGAGCCCGAGTCCCGGAGATCATCTGGAGGGGTAGCAACCAGTGTAGCTGCCACTCCTCAACGCCGCGCCGCTCGAGCTCGTAGAGTTGGAGACGGCCGGCACACTGCCCGCCGACGGGGGAACTCATGCACCGACTTCTGCAAGACCTGCGCTTCGCACTGCGCACGCTGCGCAAGCGCTGGGCGTTCACGCTACTCGCCATCGTCTCCATCGCCTTGGGCATCGGCGCCAACACGCTCATGTTCACCGTCATCGACGAGGTCTTTCTGCAGGAGCTGCCGATCGCCGACCCGCACCGGCTACTGAACGTCAGTACGACCGACGGCAAAGCGGGCATCCGCGACACGCTGTCGCACCTGAACTGGAAGGACATCGGCGAACAGAACGAGGTGTTCTCTTCCTTCGCCGGCTACGACTTCGCCGGCATGTCGATCGCCCCTAGCGCCTCCGAGCCATCGATCCGGCCAGGGCTGCTCGTTTCTGGCAACTACTTCACGACGCTGGGAGTGCAGCCGTACCGCGGCCGCTTCTTCGAGACGCGCGAGAACGACGCACCGGGCGCCTTCCCCGTCGCTGTCGCGCACCACGACTTCTGGCTCGAAGAGCTCGGGGGTCAGGACGCTGCGATCGGCGGCACCGTGCGCATCAACGGCCAGCCCTTCACCCTGATCGGCGTCACGCCGCCCGCGTTCGATGGCCTCAACATCGGCTTCGAACCCGCCGTCTTCGTACCGATGGCGATGAACGCAACGATCCGAAACAACCCGGAGTTCAACTGGTACGACGAACGTCGCGGGCTCTTTCTGCGCGGCTTCGGTCGCCTTGCGGAGGGCAAGTCTCTCTACGACGCCGGAGCCAACCTCAAAGTGCTCGGCTCGCGCCTCGAGGCGGACTTTCCCGACGACAACAAGGGGCGCTCTTTCGTCGCGCGCTCTCTCGGTGAGATGACGCTCTTCAACCGCGACGCGACGACGCGCGGCAGCGCACTGCTCATGGCGGCCGTAGGCGTCGTGCTGCTCATCGCCTGCGCGAACGTCGCCGGCCTCCTGCTGGCTCAAGCCAACGAACGCCGCAAGGAGATCGCTCTGCGTCTGGCCCTCGGCGTGCGACGCTGGCGACTCGTGCAGCAGTTGCTCACCGAGAGCGTCGCTCTCGCCGCGCTCGGCGGCGCCCTGGGCATTGTGCTGGCCTTCGCCCTGCGGAGTCCGGTGCAGGGTGTCTTGGCCAACTCCCAAGGCCTGGCGCTCGATCTCGAACTCGACAGCGGCGTTCTGCTCTTCAGCGTACTGCTCAGTCTCGCCACCGGGCTGCTCTTCGGCCTCGTGCCGGCCCTGCAATCGTCGAAGCCCGAGCTGGTGCAGTCGCTCAAAGACTCGGCCGACAGCTCGCTCCCGGGCAAGCGCTTCACCGCGCGCCGTGCGCTGGTCGTCGGACAGATGGCGCTCGCCGTCCTGGCTCTTGTCGCCGCGGCCCTCTTTCTGAGGAGCTTCTCAGAAGCGCTCGACCTCGAGCTCGGCTTCGAAACCGAGGGAGTTCTGGCGCTGGGCTTCAACGTCGGCATGCAGGGCTACGGAACGGAAGAAGGCCAACTCTTCTTCGAGCGGGCCGAGAGCACGGTTGCGGCCGTGCCCGGCGTCACCGAGGTCGCCTTGGCACAGGCCGCACCCATGCAGGGCACGTTCCTACGCTCGGTCATTCTCGAGGGTGAGAACCCCGAGGAACGCACTTTCGTGCAGGTGAACAACGTCGGACCGAACTACTTCGAGACGGTGGGCGTGGCGCTCGAGGAGGGGCGCGGCTTTGCCAACACCGACCGCGAAGGCCAGGTCGGAGTGGTCATCGTGAACCAGCGCATGGCCGAGCGCTTCTGGCCGGGAGAGTCCGCTCTGGGCAAGCGCTTCTCCTTCTTCGGAATGGATCCGGTGGAGGTCGTTGGGGTGGCGCGGGACGCCATCTACAACTCTCCCGGAGAGGATCCGCAGCCCTACGCCTACCTGCCGCTACTGCAGAACTACTCGACGGCGGCCAACGTGATTGCACGCGTCGAGGGTGACCCGACGGCGGCGCTGCTCGTGGCCGAAAGAGAGCTCCAGGCGCTCGAGCCGGACCTCGTGATCAATGCGCGCACTCTGAAGACCGCCGTCAGTAACTCTCTGAGCGGTCAACGGACGACCGCCGCACTGCTCGGCGCCTTTGGAGCCGTCGCTCTGATCCTGGCAGCGATCGGCATCTACGGGGTCATGGCTTTTGCGGTACGACGACGGCAGCGCGAGATCGGCATTCGCCTGGCGCTCGGCGCGGAACCGGGCAGCGTCGTCGGACTCGTTCTGCGCGACGGGGTCCAGCTTGCACTCGTGGGTCTTGCGGCCGGCATCGGTCTCTCGTTCGCACTGACGCGACTCGCCAGCCAATTCCTCTATGTCTCAGCCACCGACGCGCTCGCTTTCGCCGGCACGGGCACGCTGCTTCTCGGCGTCTCCGTGGTCGCTTGTCTGGTGCCGTCGCTGCGAGCGTCGAAGGTCGATCCCATCGCGGTACTGAAAGCGGAATGACGTCGTCCCGCGGTCCTCGGAAACTCCGACTCCGAGGGCCGCCCTAGTTCTCGACCGACTGGGGCAGCGCCGCCAACCAGGCGTCGATGTCGTCGAGGTGGCGTTCCATCGGGATGCCGTCGAGAGTCAGCGGTGGCTGCAGCTCGCGCGCACCGTGGGCCTTCAGCAGACTCGCGAAGCGCAGGCCGCCGCCGCAGAAGTCCGGATACGTGCGGTCGCCCGGAGCGATCAGCGCGAACTCCAGCGCAGCGAGCGCGTCCTCACCACAGCCCTCCAAGGCCTGGGCGATCCGCTCGGCGTCGGCCGGGATCTCACCGCGACCCCAGGTCGGGATCACGGCGACGACGCGACCGAGCGTGGCCAGACGCTCGGGGGTCAGCCCGTCCGCGTGGATCAGCTCGGATCCGTCGATCCGCCTCTGGACCTCCTCGGCTACGAACTCGCTGTTGCCCGACATGCTGGCGTAGATGATCGCGCTCATGCGACGGCCACGTCTTCGACGTCCGCAGTCTTCAGGTGAGCGCGCACGCGATCGGCGAGCAGATCGATGAGCTGCGGCGCCGTGTTCAGGCAGGGCATGTACTCGACCCGTTCGAAGGGATTCTCCATCTCGTCGCAGAAGATGCGGCCCTCGAGGGCCGACTCGGCGTTGTCGGTGGTGAATCCCCAGGGGAAGTAGACCAGCTTGTCGTATCCCGCTTCCCGCAGACGCGGGAGCAAACGCTCGACGCTCGGCTCGGTCCAGCGGCCGCCGCGCTCGTGATTGAGCCAACCGTTGCGCGCCATGCCGAAGTTGCCGCGGACCTGGCTGTAGATCTTCCAGCAGAGCTCTCCGAAGGCGAGCACACCGTTGTCGACTCCAGCGGTCGGCGTCTGCACCGAACCGTGGGCGCCGAGGCAGGCCGCCCAGTCCGTCGCCGGCAGCTCGATGCCGCGCTCAGCGCACTGCTCGGCAACGAAGGCCGCACAGGCGTCGGCCATCCGCGAGATCCAGAGGTCGGAGTCGGTCAAAACGCAGTACTCGATCATCTCGGGCTCGAGCCAGGAAACGCTCTTCAGAGCGTCCTCGGTGGCGATCTCCGTCATGCCGAGGGTGAAGTCGCCGGTGCCCATGTACATCGGCACGAGGACGAAGCGGTCGCAACCCTGCTCGCGCAGGCCCGGGAGAATGTCGGCGAGAGAGGGCCTGCGGAACTCGTAAGAGCGCGCGATGATCAGCGGGCGATCGTCGGCGTCGTGCAGGGCGTCCCGGGCCTCGAGGGCCTCACGCAGAGCGACGACGGTCTCGTCGGTCAGTGGCTCGAGAGGCGAGGTGAAGTCGTGCTCCTTCCACATGGAGACGCGGTCGAAGGCGCGCTTCGTGGCGATGATCGGCAGGATCGGTGTCGGGATCTTGGCGATCTTGCGCGTCAGTCGTCGCAGGATGCGGTAGGAGTACATCCACTGGTCGGCGAAGGTGTTCTCCGTCGGCTCGCCGTAGGTGGAAAGGATGATCGCGGTACTCATGATCTAAATCGTCCAGGGGAGCGTTGCTGATTCCGGGCGGTCCCGTCGGACGGGCCCTTGCGTATATTCGGCGGTTCGTTGGCCGGCGGATTCCGCCGGTTGGGAACGCTCGGACCCTCACGCGTGGCCGAGGCCGCTCCGATCGACGATCCGCAGCGGAACGGCTTCGGAGAACCCTGGAATCGTATCCAAATCGCGGCAATCGAGCAGGCTCGAGGGGTGAGCGCAGCCAGGGAATCCCTGAGCGGCACGCTTCCGGCGGAAGCGAGGGCCGAATCCGGCCGTTCGAAGCGGCCCGACGTCAGCGGCAGCCGATCCGGGCGAGGCTCGGCAGCGCCAACGCCTGCTCAGAAGTACCGCGCGATCTGCACGAAGAGACTCGGACCCGACGCCACGAAGCGTCCCGGGATCGGCGTCGGAAGCCCACCGAACTCCGTGCCCGCGTCGCCGAAGGGGAGGCCGATCGCCGTCTGCAGCACCAGGTCCTGGGACAGGTCGTTCTGGCCGACGATCTGCAGAAGACCGCTCGTGTCTTCGACGTTGACGAAGAGGTTCGGCGTCAGAAGAAAGAGCGGCGTCACTTCGACGGTGACGCTTGCGGCGGCGTAGCTGCGGCCGAGAGTGAACATCTCTTGACGCGCCAGGCGCTCGAGCAGTTCGGGGTTGGCTGCGAGCTCGTCGCCGGAGTAGCGACGCCCCGGTTGACCGAAGCCGTTGCGATGAAGCTCCACGAAGGCCGAGACGTTCTTTCCGCCGAGGACCCAGGAGCGGGTGATTCCGGAAACCGCCGAGACGGTGGTGCCGAGCTCGCTCTCGGTGACGACGACGTCGCCGCGCAAGACGGCACCGCCGATCGAGAGAGAGCCTCCGACGCCATAGAGATCGTCGCCGTAGTGGCGCGCAACGAGCGCGTCGATCTCTCCGGCACCGAAAAGCCCGTGGTACTTGAGGGCGAGAGAGCTGACGTCGCTGGTGCGATCCCCTCGAGGATCGCGCCGCACGACCCAGACGGCCTGCAGGTCGTCGCCGCGTGGCAGTAGATGCTGCGCGTAGACCATGTCGTCGCCCGGCTTGAACTCGCGGTCGACCGCGGCGGGGTCGAACGGATTGAAGACGTCCATCGGCGTATAGACGAAGCCGTTGCCCCAGGTGACCGCCTGGCGGCCGACGCGCAGGACGTTGCGCGGACCCGTGTAGCCGACGGAGAGGCGGTCGAAGCGCGTCAGCAGCGCCGTCCGTCCGCGGTCACGGCGCACCGAGGTGAGATCGAAGCCGCGAATCGCATCGTCCTGAAAGCGCACGAGCGCCACGCCCGGCGCCGTGCCAAAGCTGCGCGTCAGCTCGATGCGATCGCCGAAGAGGCCGACGAGCTGACCCTCGGCCACCAGATCGATGCGACCGAAGTCGAGCGAGCCGGTGAGCCGCAGGTCGAGGCCACCGTCTTCCCAGGTGGCGCCCTGCAGATCGCGCAGGAGGCTGTCCCCCGGATAGTGCGTGACGGTGGACTGCAGCTTGGCGTGCCCTCCGAAGCGGCCTTCGACGATCGGCTCCTTCCTCTTCGCCGACGGCTCCTCGTCGAAAGCCTCGAAGAGTCGCTCGGTGTCGATCTTCGGCTGAGTCGACGGGGCCTTCTCTGCCAGGGCGGACGACGCCGCCAGGAAGCCGGCGAGCACGAAGCTCGCGCCTCGCCTCAAGAGGGTGCAGCCTCGGGCGGGCCGTCACCGACCAATCGGCCGTCGAGCAGCCGGACGCGCCGGCGGGTGTAGGCCATGACTCCCTCGTCGTGTGTCGCGATGACGAACGTCGTGCCGCGATTCTCGTTCAGCGACTGGAAGAGCTCCATCAGCTGCTCGGAGGTCTGTGAGTCGAGATTCGCCGTCGGTTCGTCCGCGAGCACCAGGACCGGCTCTGAGACGATCGCGCGCGCGACGGCAACGCGCTGCTGTTGGCCGCCCGACATCTGAGCGGGGCGGCGGTCGCCGAGACCCTCGAGACCGACGTCGGCGAGCGCCTGCGTCGATCGCTGCCTGCGCTCTTCCTTGGAGAGGCCCTGCACCTGCATCACGAACTCGACGTTCTCGCTCGCCGAAAGCACGGGGATGAGGTTGTAGGCCTGGAAGACGAAGCCGATCTTGTGAAGTCGCAGGGAGGCGCGCTCGGCCTTGCTCATCGTGTCGACGCGCTCGCCATCGACCAGAATCTCGCCACTGTCCGGCTGGTCGAGACCGCCGATCGCATTCAACAGCGTCGTCTTGCCGCCGCCGGAAGGAGCCGAGAGGCAGGTGAACTCGCCGCTCTCGATGACGAGATCGACGTCGCGCAGGCCCACGACCTCCAGATCTCCCTGGCGATAGGTCTTGTTCAGATGGCGGCATTCGACAGCGGGCATGGCTAGGCCTTTCTCCGTTGGGCGAGGTTCAAACTTTGGTGATCGCTTCGACCGGCTCGAGGCGCGACGCACGCCAGGCCGGCGAGAGGCTCGCGAAGAAGCCGAGAACGAGAACGAGAACGTTCGCGGTGAGCACGTCTTCGAGGGTCACCGAGGGAATCAGCACGCTTGCAGCACCCATCTGCTGCAGGCCCTCGGAGACGACCGAAAGGTCTACGCCGTCCTTGAAGAGCGACAGTGTCACCCAAGCCGCAACGTTGCCGAGCACGAGACCGACGACGAGGAGCAAGAGCGCCTCAGCGACGATCTGCGCGCGGATGTTGCGCGGCGTTACACCGAGAGCCAGCATCAGACCGATCTCGCGCACGCGCTCGAAGACAGCCATGACCAGGGTGTTGACGAGACCGAACGAGAGCGCCAGGAAGACGATGATCACCCAGAGATAGACGAAGCTGTCCATCATCGTGTGCAGCGAGAAGAGGAACGAGTCCACCTCGAACCAGGGGGCGACTTCCACTTCCTCTCCCGCTGCCGCCTCGACGGTCTCGAAGACCGGCTTCACCTTCTCCAGGTCGGCGACGGCGATCGCGATTTCGGACGTGCGGTCGCCGATCTCGAGAAGGCGTTGCACCTGCTCCTCTCCGGCGAAGGCGAAGCCGAGTTCCTGCGCCTCGAGCTCCGACTCGAAGATCCCGACAATGCGAAAGCCGCGCTCGGCGATGTCGTTGCTCGGCGTCTGCGACATGACGACGACGCGCTTGCCGAGGCCGGTTTCCAGGCGCTCGGCCATCTTGCGCCCGAGAATCAAGCCCTTGTCTTCGGGGCTCTCGAGGAAACGCCCTTCGACCAGATCGTCGGCAACGAACGAGATGTCGCGCTCCGTCTCCGGGTCGATGCCGACGAGAGTGACGCCCCGCGTCTCGCGCTCGCTCGACACGACGGCCGGAACGCGCACGCGGCTCGTCCACGAGGTCACCGCCTCATCGGTGAGCGCGGCGACGAGGTCGGCCCTGGGTCGGTCGATCAGCGTCGCTACGCTCGGATCGTCACGGAAGCCAGGGTGGTGAATCTGAACGTGGCCCGGGAGAGCGCGAATGCCGTCGCGAACCACCTGGTCGACCATGCCGCGGGAGAAAGCCGTGACGAAGATCATCGCCCAGGCGCCCACCCCGATCGCAGCGAGCATGATCCCGGTACGACGCTTGTTCCGCCAGAGATTGCGCCAGCCGAGCTGCAGAGCGAGTCGGAGCGTGGCCACGTCAGGCGGTCCTCATCGCGGCGACGGGCTCGAGAAAGCGAAGCCGAACGGCAGGGTAGATCGCGGCGACCATGGTCGCCAGGTAGACGAACGCCGGACCCGCCACGGCGCCGATCCACGAGAACTGGGGATAGATGCGCCCCGGAAGACCGAACTTCGCCGTCAGCTCCGCGAGTCCCGGGAAGCTGACTCCGACCCGTGCAAAGAAGGCCAGAAGGACGAGACCGAGGGCGATTCCCAGCGCGGCTCCCAGGAAACCGAGCAGAGCGGTCTCGAGGAACACCAGACGGCCCAACCGGCGCGGACCGACGCCGAGCGCTGTCATCACGCCGAACTCTTTGGTGCGCTCCAGCACCGACATGAGCTGCGTGTTGAGAACGCTGAAAGCGACCAGCACGACCAGGATCAGGTAGGTGAACATGCCGCTCGTCAGATCGCTCTGGATCGACTGACGCAGTCCGGGCTGGAGGGCGTCCCAGTCGCGCACGGCGAGGTCCTGCCCCTCGGGCAGCAGCTCCTCCGCCCGAGCGACGAGCTTCGGTACCTCGGCGATCCGGTCGACCTGCACGACGACCGAGTGCCCGGCTCCGTTCATGGCGAAGGTGTCCTGAAAGTAGCCGAGCGGCAGCTCGATCAGGTTGCGATCCATCTCGGCCAAACCACTCTCGAAGATGCCGACGATGACCGCAACACCCGCAGCGAACGATCCGTCGTGACCCGTTCCGAGCAGGGTCAGCTCATCGCCCAGATCGGCGCGCAGGTTCTTTGCGAGGAGGGATCCGATGACCACCTCGGCGGCGTCACCGTCTTCGAAGAATCGACCTTGGCGAACGAGCGAGGGGATCGTCGAGACGCTGCGCTCATGATCTGGATCGACGCCGACGACCTGCACTCCGTAGCTGCGCTCCTCGCTCGAAGCGAGGGCGAAGGCGGCGCCCCGCGCCGAGACGGCATCGACGCCGAGCTCGCTGCGCAGGGTCTCGGCGAGGTCGGCCACTGCGGGCACGCTCTGCCGGAGCTTCTGGTCCTCGAGATAGTCGGCTTGTTGGACCTGGAGATGACCGGTGAAGGGCCGCAGACCGGCGTCGAGCATCATCTTGTACATCCCAAGCTGCAGCGACAGCAGGAAGACGAGTAGCGCGTTGGCGAAGACCATGGCTCCCACCGTCAACCAGGTACGGCGCGGCTGTCGCCACAGGTTGCGCCAGGCCATCTGCAGTTCGATTCCCATCGGCCGGTTCTACTCCCTCGGGTTCCGCAGGTTGGACAGCGTGAAGATGCTGTCCGCCAGATCGACATCGAAGTCGAGACTCTCGTAGAGGATCTCGGTCCACTCCTCGGTCTGGTCGGTCTCGGCCATGCGCAGGCGCGTCGCCATCGGGCGCCCTCCGAGCAGACCGACCTCCTGTGCTTCCATCCGCTTGACCGACACGCCGTCCTGGTCGAAGAACTCCTGCGAGAGCAGCACGAAGTCCTCGCGGATCGTGAGGACCTCCTTGCCCCAGACGACCGCCGAATCTTCGTGCGGTGTCGACTCGATGACGTAGACCTTCTTGCCCTCGTGCTCACTCGTTTCCAGCAGAACGTGGTCGTACTGATCGATGATGTCGGTCGAGCGCGACACGTCCTTGTTGGAGAAGTCCGAGCCCATCCAGCTCTGGTTCATCATCGAGGACGGAATCTTGATCACGCGGTTGATCTTCGGCGCGAAAGACCACATTGCATCGTCCTTGGTGAGGGTACCGTTGCCCGCATCCTTGCGCGGCGCCGTGACGCGTACCAGCGCATCGTCGAGGCCTGCCGTCCACGCTCGCATCGACATCGACCGCTCCCAGTCGGTCCGATGAATCGTCATCGTGATCTCGGCGACCGACGTCTGGCCGCGCTGCTGATCCCAGGCCTTGCGCACGAGCTCCTGCGCGCTTTCCTCGGCAAACGAAGCGCTCGCCGTCAGCAGCGCGCAACCGAGGGCCGCGATCGATCGATAGAACTCTCTTCGCCTCATCGTCTTTCCTCCAGAGTCGCTGGCGCCTGCCGGCCCTGAGCTTCACTCGTCTGCCACCCGAGCATGCGCTGCAGACCCTTCCGGACGCTGGCACTCGCTTCGTCCTGATCTTTGGCCTCGAGAGCGTCCCAGTGCTCGACGAACCACCGGTCCGCACCCTGGAGAGCGCCCATCACCATGCTCTGCTGCAGGCCGAGAGGCACGTCGTCGCGAATGACTCGAAGCTCTCGGCCTCGCTCGACGAGCCGATCCAGCCAGAATTGAACCAGGGCGTACTGCTCCGTGATCACCTCCGAGGCCCCCTCGACCGAGAGCGGCTGATAGGCGAGCTTCGCCAGCCCCAGCGCATGTGGGATCTGCAGCAGGCGCTCCGTCGTTTGATCGGACCAACTCTGGAGCTGTTCCCAGAAGGAGTCGGCGCGCAGGGAGCTCAGATCGAGATCGAACTCCAGAAGCGCCTCGGAGCACGACGCGACCGTGTCCTGCACAACGGTGGCGAAGAGGTCGGCCTTGTCCTCGAAGTAGTAGTAGAACGAGCCTTTGCTCAGCGAGGCCGCGGACAGAATCCGATTGAGGGACGCCCGCTCGTAGCCGTGCAGCGCAAACTCTCCCGCCGCCTCGTCGAGAATCTCTCGCCGGCGGTCGTCAGGGAGGTTGGTGAAGCGGCTTCTGGGCATCTGTACCTGCAGTGCAGACCACCAGTATAGACCGACCGGTCTAACAACGCAAGACTGCGGAGGTCGACCGGCGAATCGGAGCGCAAAAACCTCTTCAGCTTGCCAATTCTCGGCACCTCCGCGTCCTGAGAGCGACCCATTTCGGACGGGCGCTGCCGCCTCAGATCCGACTTACGCGGCAAATACGAGTGGTACGAGTCTTGCTGACTTTCAAGGTACCGGTGCCTGTGGGGGAATCGGACGAGGGACGCGTGTGACCATCAAAGACCTTCAACAGAAGTCGACCCGCAACGAGGGCACCGAAGAGGTACAGGTCAGCCAGTGGCTGCTCGAAGGCTTCTTCGACGGCAGCGGGCGCAAGGTGCGCACGGCCGTGCTCGATCTACCCTGTCGCATCGGCCGCAACGGCGGGCTGGGCATCACCTTTCCTTTTGCCAGCATCTCCAGCGAGCACGCCGAGCTCTACCTGTCGAGCGACCAGCTCTTCGTCCGTGACCTGGGGAGCACCAACGGAACCTTCGTCAATCACCGACGCGTCGACCGACCGACTCCCTGCGACGAGGGCGACATCCTGCACTTCGGTCGACTCGAGGTGCGGCTCGTGCGTGAAGACGACTCCGTTCCCGACAAGCTCGGAGGGGGAGGAACGGTGGAGCTTCACCTCTCTCACGGCAGTCTTCCCAATCAGCTCTTGCTCGGTACCCGCCAGCTTCATGACCTGCTGAAGAATCGTCGCGTCCTCCCCCACTTTCAACCGATCGTCTGCTTGCAGCAGCGCGAGAGACGGGGTTTCGAGATCCTCGGACGGGGTGCTCACAGCGACCTTCCCCGCTCCCCGAGCGAGCTCTTCAAGGTCGCCGAGGAGGTCGGGAAAGAGACCGACTTGAGCGCCGCTTTCCGAGACATCGGCACGGACGAAGCGCCCGGACTCGACCCTGAGGAGGCTCTCTATCTGAATACGCACCCTGCCGAGCTCCGTCAGCCTGATGAGCTTCTAGCCTCTCTTGCGGCCCTGCGCGAGCGACATCCGAGCACCGTGCTCGTCCTCGAGGTGCACGAGAGCGCAGCCCTCGACGCCAGCTCGATGAAGCTCCTTCGCAACGAGCTGCGCGCCCTCGACATCGAGCTCGCTTACGACGACTTCGGCGTCGGCCAGTCGCGCCTCGCCGAGCTCCTCGAGGTCCCACCGGAGGTCGTGAAGTTCGACATGGCGATCGTGCGCGGCCTGCACGTCGCCGCGTCGTCGAAGGTCTCGATGGTCGGATCGCTCGTCGAGATGTTGCACAAAGAAGGGATCTCCTGCCTCGCTGAAGGCATCGAGACCGAGCTCGAGGCAAGAGCCTGCGCCGAGCTGGGCTTCGATCTCGCACAGGGTTACCTCTTCGGGCGCCCCGAGCCGGCTTCCGCCTGGGCGAACTGACCGAAAGAGTCGTCCAGATCCCAGCCGGCTCGAGATCTCTCGGCTCTGCAGACGGTAGAGTCGCTGCATGTCTCCTTCCACCCATAGCGAGCCGCCGCGACGACCGATTCGTCGCCGAGGAGCGCTGACTTGAGAGTGCCCGTCGCGCTCGCGATCGCCGTCCTCCTCCTCGTGCTCGTCGTCGCCTGTGCACGGGCCGGCGGCTCCGAGATCACCTGGTCGGGCACCAAGGAGCTCGTGCGTTCGACCTTCCCCGAAGCGCCGCAGATGAGCGTCGAGGAGCTCGCGACTCGCCTCGCCAACGGGGACACGCCTCTGATCCTCGACGTCCGCGAAGCCGAAGAGTACGCCGTGAGCCATCTGCCGGGAGCGCTTCACGCCCAGGGAGAGGCCGTGCTCGAGCTCGCACAGCAGGCCGAGCCCGGTGAGCAGATCGTCCTCTACTGTTCCGTGGGCTATCGCTCGTCGCGTGAGGCCGAGAAGCTCCTCGAGCGCGGCGTCAGGAACGTCGTGAACCTCGAGGGCTCGATCTTCGAATGGGCCAACGCGGGGCACGAAGTGCGTCGGGGAGGCGAGGCCGTCGAAGCCGTGCACCCCTTCGACGACGAGTGGGGCCAACTGCTCGACGAGCGACTGCGGAGCTACGAGCCTTGAAGAGGGGCACCGTGATCGCCTCTCTGCTGAGCGTTCTGTCGCTCTGGGCGACGACCGCCGGGGCGCAGCGGGGCGCTTCGGAGACCTCCTGGACCTCGCACGCTGGGGACAAGGGAGCCACGCACTACTCGCCCGCGGCGCAGGTCGACGCATCGAACGTCGCCCGGCTCGAGCTCGCTTGGCGCTGGTCGGCCCCCGACAACGAGCTCGGCATTACACAGCGCATCAAGCTGCCGAACAGCAACAAGTCGACACCGCTCTTCGAAGGCGGCGTGATCTACACGAGTACGCCGTACGGCATGGCGGTGGCGATCGATCCGGTGACCGGCAAGACCCGCTGGAAATACGACCCCGAGGTCTGGAAGGGAAGACGCCCCGGCAACCTCGGCTTCAACCACAAGGGCGTCGCCTACTGGAGCAACGGCGAGCACGCGCGCATCCTGCTCGGCACGAACACCGCCTACGTGCATTCGCTCGACGCCCTCACCGGCGAGCCGGTCGGCGCCTTTGCAGAGAGCGGAGTGCTCGATCTCGTGCCGCACTACCGGCGCCCGATCAAGCGTCGCGACCTGATGCTCAACTCGCCGGTCCTCATCGCCGGCGACCTGATCATCCAGTCCGGCTCGATCAACGACCGCCCGAACAACAAAGAGATGGCGCCCGGCGACGTGCACGCCTTCGACGTCGAGACCGGCGAGCTCGTCTGGACCTTCCACAACCCGCCGCTCGAAGGCGAGCCGGGCTACGAGACCTGGGAGGAGGGCTCGGCCGACTACACCGGCAACACCAACGTCTGGACGCACATGTCCTACGACGAAGAGCTCGGTCTCCTGTATCTCCCCTTTGGCACGCCGACGAACGACTTCTACGGCGGCCAGCGCAAGGGCAAAAACCTCTTTGCCGAAAGCCTCGTCTGCCTCGAGGCGAAGACGGGCAAGCTCATCTGGTACTTCCAGAGCACGCACCACGGAGTCTGGGACTGGGACCTCCCGGCGCCGCCGAATCTGGTCGACGTCACGGTCGACGGCAAGAAGGTCCAGGCCGTCGCTCAGGTGGCCAAGCAGGGCTTCGTCTGGGTGCTCGACCGACGCACCGGTGAGCCCGTGTGGCCGATCGAAGAGCGCCCGGTACCGCAGACGACGGTGCCCGGCGAGGAGACGTGGCCGACGCAGCCCTTTCCCACGAAGCCAGCACCCTTCTCCTACAGCGGCAGCGAGCCGGACCTCCTGATCGACTTCACACCGGAACTGCGCAAGGAAGCGATGGCGATCCTCGAGCAGTACAACTACGGTCCGATCTACACGCCGCCACTGCTCGCCGAGGCCAACAAGGACACGCTCGTGAATCCGGGCTGGGGCGGGTCGGCCAACTGGTCGGGGGGCGCCTTCGATCCGGAGAGCGGCGTGCTCTACGTGCCTTCGGTGAATCACCGCGTCAGCACCTACTCGCTCGGCAAACCCGATCCGGCGCGCTCGAACCTCGACTACGTCGGTCAGCTCGGGCGGGGTCCCGCCGGCCCGCGTGGACTGCCGCTCTTCAAGCCCCCGTACGCGCACGTCACGGCGATTGACCTCAACATCGGCCATCACCTGTGGGAGGTGCCGATCGGTGACGGGCCGATTGACCATCCCGCGATCGCAAACCTCGAGCTCGAGCCGCTCGGAAGCTTCGACCGCAACTTCCATCTGGTGACGAAGACGCTGCTCTTCCTCGCGGGTAGCGCCGGCTCAGACGAAAGCGGCGAACGAGAGACGAACTTCCGCGCCCTCGACAAAGCGACGGGCGAGACGGTGTGGGAGACGACTCTGCCGGCGACGCTCAGCGGCAATCCGATGACGTTCGTGCACGAAGGCCGGCAGTGGATCCTCGTGCCGGCGGGAGGACGAGGCGAGCCATCGGAGTTACTGGCCCTCACGCTGCCTGCGTCGACAGACAACTGACCCGAGGTACTCCGTGGCGAAGGCACGCCGCACCATCTCCATTCACTGCCAGAGCTGCAGAACGCTCCTCTACAAGTACGCGAAGGGCGGAACCGGATCGCTGGTCAAGTGCTTCGTCGACCGGATCCTGGAAGACCGAACCCAGGGAGACCTGCGGTGCCACGAGTGCGGCCAGGAGTTCGCCCGCCCGCGCGGCATGGCCGGCAAGCCCGCTCACAAGATCATCCAAGGCAAGGTCTTCGTGCGCGGTATGACCCGGAAGTGAGCGCGTTGCCGCCTCGTCTACACTTGGCCTCCCTTCCTCTGCACGGGCGCAGAGCACCTCTCTCGACTGCCACCACGAGGCTTCGTCCATGGACCCATCCCCCGCCGACCGAGACGCCTGTTTCAAGACCTTCGGGCGAGCCTTCTTCAAGAGAGATCTCGACCTGATGTACGAAGTGGTGACGGAGGACTTCACCTGGACCCTCGAGGAAGCCGGAGAGATCCGCCGTCTCGACAGCCGGGAGAAGATCGCCGCTTTCTTCGAAGAGCGTCAGGGGCGCTTCGAGAACGTGCGCTTCGAGGATGTCGTCTACCATCACGCGCCTACGGCCACCTTCATGACCTACCGCATGACGGGCGTCGAAGTGGCTTCTGGTCAGCACTTCGAGAGGGTGGGAATCGAGCGCTACGCCTTCCGGGACGGCCGGCTGACCGTCAAAGACGTCTACAGCCGGCCGAGCGCCTGATCTCCGACGGACGACCCCTGGACGGACGACCCCTGAATGAAACGACGCAGCCCGACTCTCGCCCTTCCGCTCCCTCCTCTACTTCTCCTTCTTCAGGCCTTTTGCCTCTCGGCGCCGAGCGTCGGAGGCGCCAGCGAAGACGCTGCGTGGCCTTCGTTCCGTGGCCCCGAAGCCGTCCGCACCTCGGACAATGCTCGCCTTCCACTCCACTGGTCGACCGAGGAAAACGTCGAGTGGGTCACCGACGTGCCCGGCCTTGGCTGGTCGTCGCCGATCGTCGTCGCTGGACGCGTCTTTCTGACCACGGCGACGAGCAAGACAACCTTCAAGGAGCCGCAGATCGGCACCGAGTACAGCAACGACTACGTCGCCGAGCTGATGAAGGAAGGGCTGAGCCAGGAAGAGGTCATGGCCCGCGTCGAGGCGCGGGACATGGAGATGCCGGACGAGATCGAACTCGAATACTGGCTGCTCGCCTTCGATCTCGAGAGCGGCGAAGAGACATGGCGCAAGAAGTTCTTTGCCGGTCCGCCACCGGGCGGACGTCACCGCAAGAACTCCTTCACCTCGGAGACGCCGGTGAGCGACGGCAAGAGCGTCTTCGTCTACGTCGGCAACCTCGGGCTCTGGTCGTTCTCTCTCGACGGTGAGGAGAACTGGTCGACGCTGCTCGAGTCGTTCCCGATCTACCTCGACTTCGGCACCGGCGGCTCGCCCGTCACAGCCCACGGCAAGCTCTTCATCCAGAACGACAATCAGTCGGACCAGTTCGTCGCCGCCTTCGATACCGAGACCGGCGAAGAGCTGTGGCGCGTGCATCGCGAGCTGGCTCCGCCGGATCAGAAGAACCGACGCAGCGGTTGGACGACCCCCTTCGTCTGGGAGACATCGGAGCGGACCGAGCTGGTGACACACGGCCCTTACACGGTGATCAGCTACGACCTCGAAGGAGAAGAGCTCTGGCGCATGTCCGGTCACTCCATCCTGCCCGCGCCGAGCCCCTTCGCCTATGACGGCCTGCTCTACCTCGTCTCCGGCGTGCACGGCGACGAGAACCGACCGATCGCCGCGATCCGGCCGGGAGCGAGCGGCGACCTGACCCTCTCGAAGGAAGGGCCGGAGAATCCGTCGGTCGTCTTCTTCAATCGCGTCGCCGGCACTTACATCCCGACGCCGGTGGCCTACAAGGGCGCCCTCTGGGTTCTCTACGACCGTGGCATCTTCGCGCGCCACGACGCCGCAACCGGCGAGCGTACGTTCCGCGCACGCATCGACGGATCCGCCGGCGCTTTCACCGCCTCGCCGTGGGCCTACCGCGACCGCGTCTTCGGCATCGACGAGGAGGGCACGACCTTCGTCTTCGGCACGGGCGACGAGTTCGATCAGCTGCACACCAACGAGCTCGACGAAATGGTGCTCGCCACCCCGGCGATCGTCGGCGACCGACTCCTCATCCGCACGCAGACAAGGCTCTACTCCCTTCGGGAGAACACCGCTTCAGAGAACGCCGATCGTCCGTAGACGGCGACCGAGAAGCGTGACGATCGAAAGCACGGGCGGGCGCAGTAAGCCGCGGCTTCTCGTCTTCACCGATCTCGACGGCACTCTGCTGAACCACGACGACTACTCGTGGGCGGGCGCCGCCGACGCGCTGGCACGCTTGAAAGCGGACGGCATCCCGCTGATTCTCGTCTCCAGCAAGACGCGGCTGGAGATGGAAGCGCTGCGTCGCGACCTCGGCAACGACCACCCTTTCGTCGTCGAGAACGGCGGCGCAATCTACCTTCCCTCGGAGTCCCGGAAAGGGCCGCCGCTCGAGCGCATCGTTCTCGGCGTCGACCGCAGCTCGATTCTCGAGGTGCTCACGCAGCTGAGGGAGGAACGGAACTTCCAGTTCGAGGGCTTTGCCGACTGGACCGCCGAAGAAGTCGCTCGCCGAACGGGGCTCTCGATCTCCGCGGCCGAGGCGGCTCGGCAGCGCGACGCGACCGAGCCCCTTCTGTGGACCGACGATCGACCCGTCGAGGAACTGAGCCGCGCGCTCGAGCAAGAGGGCCTTCGTCTGGTCGCGGGAGGGCGCTTCCTGCACGCGATGGGACTCTTCGACAAAGGCTTGGCCGTGCGCTGGCTGATCGAACGCTACGAGGACCGCCACGGGGCGGTGACGACCGTCGCCGTCGGCGACAGTCCCAACGACATCGAAATGCTACGCTCCGCGCACTTCGCCGTGGTCCTTCCGAGGGTTGGCGGTCCGAGCCTCACCGACGAGCAAGTGAGCCGCGACGGCCGGTCGCCGCAGGTGCTTCGCGCGGACCGCTCTGGCGCCGCCGGCTGGCAGCAGGCGATGGACGAACTCTTCGAGAGGCTGAATGTCTGACTTTCTTCAGAGTGGAACGATCACCACGCTCCACAACCTGACGGAGCGGCCGGTCGAGGACCTCGAGAAGCAGCTGGCCGTCTGGAGTCAGGAGCGGCCGATGTGCCTCGTCCTGCCGAGTCTCTACTCAGAGCTCGAAGGGGAAGCCCTGCCGAAGATCCTCGACGAGCTCGAGAAGGTCCCCTACCTGAGGCAGATCATCATCGGCCTCGACCGAGCCGACCGGGACGAGTACCTCAGGGCGCGCGAGTTCTTCTCTCGACTGCCGCAGGATCACCAGATCCTCTGGAACGACGGCCCTCGCCTGCGCGAGGTCGCGAAGACGCTCGAGGAGGCGGGGCTCGCTGACAGCGCCCCCGGCAAAGGCCGCAACGTCTGGTACTGCATGGGCTACTACCTGGCGAGCGACCTTTGCGCATCGCTAGCCGTGCACGACTGCGACATCCTCACCTACGACCGCGAGCTGCTCGCGCGCCTCTTCTACCCGATCGCGCACCCCACCTTCACCTACAAGTTCTGCAAGGGCTACTACTACCGAGCGGCGCGCGGTCAGCTGCACGGACGCGTTTCACGTCTCCTGGTGACGCCACTACTGCGGGCGCTCGAATCCACCGTCGGCGCCCATCCCTACATCCGCTACATCGACAGCTTCCGCTATCCGCTCGCGGGTGAGTTCTCGATGGTCTGGGACATGGTGCACTCCATGCGCATCCCGAGCGACTGGGGACTCGAGATCGGCATCCTCTCGGAGGCCCGTCGACTCTTCTCAGAACAGCGCATCTGTCAGGTCGACATCGCCGACGCCTACGACCACAAGCACCAGCCGCTGTCGCCCGAGGACCTCGAGCAGGGCCTCGCCCGGATGAGCGTGCACATCTCGACCGCCTTCTTTCGCAAGCTGTCGATCGACGGCGTCGTCTTCGATTCAGGGATCTTCCGCACGCTCAAAGCGACGTACTACCGGAAAGCTCTCGACATGGTCGAGCAGTACAGCTCCGACGCCGACTACAACGATCTCAGCTTCGATCGCCATCGCGAGGAGCTCGCCATCGAGGTCTTTGCCGAGGGGCTCGTGCGCGCTGGCGAGAGCTTCCTCGAGAACCCGCTGGAGACGCCCTTCCTGCCGAGCTGGAATCGCGTCGTCGCGGCGGTACCGGACATCTACGAGCGCCTGCGCACTGCCGTCGCCGAAGACGCAGCGGAAGCCTGACGACGCTTCACGCTTCGTAGTTCGTCAGCCAGACGCACTGGTAAGGCGACAGCTCGAGCTCGTCCTGCAGCGACGTCAGCCGAGCTCCGTCGATCAGGTCGAACCACTCGTCGGTCGCCAACAGATTGAGCTTGGAGAGGTCGAGCGAGCGCTTCGTGCGCGTCAGGTTGTGAACGGCGAAGATGCTCTGTTCGCGACGCACGCTCTGTCGCCAGACGCCGAAGAGGCTCTCGCCGAGCTGTAGCGTGTACTGCGTGGCGTCCGGGTGAAATGCCGGCTGCCGTCGGCGAATCCGAAGGACCCGCTGGAGAGCCGCGAGCACCCGGGCCGAGTCCGACGCCGGATCCGCAAGCTCCTCTTCGAGACGCTCGAGCGACCAGCGGTGACGGTTGATCGAACGCTTGCGGCCCGTGGCACGGACCTGGTCGTGATCGTTGGGCGTGGCCAGAAGGCTGTGAATGTAGACGGCGGGAATGCCTTCGAGGCCGAGCATGACGATCTGCGAGCAGAGAAAGCGCTCGACCTGGAACTCGTCCTCGCCCCGCACGGTTCCTTTGAGCGCATCGAAGAGTGAGATGTTGACTTCGTAGGGCGATTCTCGACCTGTACCGTCGGTGCGCATGCTGACTTCGGCACCGAAGCCGCGGAGCGTCTCGATGAACTGGTCGATGTCTTCGGAGCTGAGGAGGCCTTCAGTGGGCCTCAGCCCGATGCCGTCGTGCGACGCCGTGAAGTTGAAGTAGGCGCAGCCGTAGGGTGCCGGCGGCATGCTCATCAACCACGCCCGCAGGTGCTTCGAGCGCCCCTGGATCAGCGCGTCGATCAGCAGAGGAGGCAGGCTGAAGTTGTAGATGGCGTGCGCTTCGTTGCGGTTGCCGAAGTAGGTCAGGTTCTCGAGCGCAGGCACGTTGGTCTCGGTGATCAGAACCGCGTGCGGGTTGATCGCCTCGGCGACGGTACGCAGCAGCCGCACCACCTCGTGCGTCAGCTCGTGGTGAATGCACGGGGTGCCGACCACCTTCCAGAGGAAGCCGACGGCGTCGAGGCGAAGCCATTGCACTCCTTGTTCGAGGTAGAAGACGACGACGCGGATCATCTCGAGCAGAACGGCGGGGTTCGAGAAGTCGAGATCGATCTGATCCTCGCTGAAGGTCGCCCAGACGGAGCGCCTTCCCGCCGCCGTCTCGAAGGGAACGAGCAGTGGGTGCGACCTCGGACGGATGACCTCACTGACGTCGGTCTCCGGATCGAGAGCGATGAAGTAGTCGCGGCCCGGCACCTCGTCCGCGAGGAACTGCTGGAACCACGCGCTCTGCGACGACACGTGGTTGATCACCAGGTCGGCCATCAGCTTGGTCTGGCCGGCGAGGTCCCGAACGTCCTCCCAATCGCCGAGACGCGGGTCGACCGCGACGAAGTCGATCACGGAGAAGCCGTCGTCCGAGCTGTAGGGGTAGAAGGGAAGGACGTGCACCGCCGAGACCGTGTCCTCGAGGTGCGACTGCAGCAGATTTCGCAGGGTGACGAGCGGACTCTCCCCGTCGACGGTCACGCTGTCGCCGTAGGTGATCAGCGCCACATCGTTCTGTGACCACTTCTCGGCCGGCTCGTTCGACGGCGGACCGAGCCGCTCGACCCGCGTCACGATCTCCGTCACCAGCGCCGCGACGTCCTCGTCCGGGTAGAGACGCGTCAGGTGACCTTCGAGCTTGGAGGCGAAGAGGCTGGCCGGGGTGGACATGATCGGAGGAGTGCGATTCGACGGCGGCGGAGCGAACGCGCATTCTATGCGCCGCCAAGTCGCGACGAAGGTGCGCCTTCGCCCAAGGACGGTCGCTGCCGGACTGGTAACATCGGTCCGCTATGAATTACCACCCGCAAAGCGACACTCCTCAAGCCACCTCTGGATCCGGTGAGCACTTCGACGTGCTCATCGTCGGCGCCGGCATCTCCGGGATCGGCGCGGCCTACCACCTCGGCAAGCACTGCCCCGGTAAGTCCTACGCGATTCTGGAAGGGCGCGAGAACCTGGGCGGAACCTGGGATCTCTTCAAGTACCCCGGCATCCGCTCGGACAGCGACATGTCCACGCTCGGCTACGGCTTCAAGCCGTGGACCGACGAGAAGGTGATCGCCGACGCTCCACGCATCCTCGACTACCTGCGCGAGACGATCCGCGAGAACGGGATCGACCAGAACATCCGCTATCAGCACCGCGTGCTGCGCGCCTCCTGGTCGTCGGAAGAGTCGCAGTGGACGCTTCACGTCGTGCGGGGAGCCGACGCCGAACCGGCGGTTCTCACCTGCCGCTTCCTGCAGATGTGCACGGGCTACTACAACTACAAGCAGGGCTACGCTCCGGACTTCGCTGGTCAGAGCGACTTCGAAGGCGAGTGGGTGCACCCGCAGTTCTGGCCCGAAGACCTCGAACTGCAAGGCAAGAGGATGGTGGTCATCGGCTCGGGGGCGACCGCGATGACCATCGTGCCGGCCGTCTCCAAGGACGTCGAGAGCGTCACCATGCTGCAGCGCTCGCCGACCTACGTCGTTGCAAGGCCCAACCGCGACCGCATCGCCAAGGCGCTCTTCACTCTGCTGCCAAACGGCATCGCGCATCGCATCAACCGTTGGAAGAACGCGGTGATGTCCGTGATCCTCTACCGCGCCTGCCAGAACAAGCCGGAGAAGATGGCCAAGCGCCTGATCGACGAGGTCCGCAAAGAGCTGCCCGACGATTTCGACGTCGAGACTCACTTCACTCCGACCTACGGTCCCTGGGATCAGCGCCTCTGCCTGCTGCCCGACGGCGACCTCTTCGAGGCGATCAACGCCGGCAAAGCCCACGTCGTCACCGATCACATCGAGCGCATCACCGCGAACGGCATCCAGCTGAAATCGGGCGAACACCTCGAGGCCGACGTCATCGTCAGCGCGACGGGTCTGCAGATGCAGCTCCTCAGCGGTATCGAATTCACCGTCGATGGCGACGTGCGCGACCTCAAGAAGTTGATCAGCTACAAGGGCGTGATGTTCGGCGACATGCCGAACATGGCGAACACGATGGGCTACACCAATGCCTCGTGGACACTCAAGGCGGATCTGATCTCGGGCTACGTCTGTCGCGTGCTCAAGCACATGGACAAGACCGGCGCGACCAAGGTGATGGCCGAAGTCACGGACCCGAACATGCCGACGCAGCCCTTCATGGATCTGACGAGCGGCTATGTCGCTCGCACCGCCGAGCTGCTGCCGAAGCAGGGGACCGAACCGCCCTGGCGCCTCTACCAGAACTACCTTCTCGACTACCGCATCCTCCGCTTCGGCAGGCTCGAGGACGGTGTCCTGCAGTTCACCAAGCCCCAAGCCGCCGTTGCGGCCAAGCCCGAAGCCGAGCTCGCCGGCGTCGCCTGAACGAGTCGCCGCTCGCAAAGCGGCGGCTCGACTCAGCTAGCCAAAGGTCACCGCGAGATAGGCGAGCGCGACGCTGACGACGAGACCGAGGAAGGCCTTGCCGGCGTCGGTGAAAATGAGGCGCCACGTCTCCTGGAGCGTCTTCTCGCCGAGGAGGCGCGACATCGCGATCTCACGACCGGCCAGGAGGCCGAGGAAGACCCAGGTCGTGCTCATCGGCATGTTGTTCCACTCTTTGAAGACGAGCAGGATGACACCGAAGATGAGGTCGACGATCGTCGCCGCGCGAATGTCCGTCGTGCCGGTCTTCGACAGCACGATCTTCTGAATCGCACCGCCCATGCGGAAGAACATGATCGCCTGCATGACGACGAGCGCGAAGATCGCCAGCAGCAGCTGCCACAGCTCGACCTGGCGCGGCAGGAAGACGAAGATATTCGCCAGGTCCTGGATCAGCCATTGAGCCCACAGGAAGCCGGTCGACGCCCACTGGAGAGCGACCAGCGTCGCCGTCGGCTCCTGGTCCTTGGTGTCGTGAAAGTGCTCTGAGAGCTTGCCGAGGACCAGGCTGTAGAGC
>JBCCLJ010000086.1:0-26317 GCA_039026915.1 Acidobacteriota bacterium | reverse complement strand
GAGTTCTGGCGGCTCACGGGGTTGGGTTTGCCTTCGTTGTTGTAGTAGCCGGGAGTGCAGGCTTCGAGGAACTCCTCGTTGAAGCGGGAGAGCTTGATGATCTCTTCGACCCAGGCGTCTTCGGCTTCACGGCTGGGCTCGATGGTGTCGAGGTCTTCTTCGAAGCAGCGGCCGAGGATGTAGCCGGCGTGGCGGGCGGCTTCGTCCATGTAGTGAGGGAAGTTCGTCGTGAAGCCTCCCTGAGCGGCGCTGATGAAGAAGAGGTTGGGGAAGCCGTGGGAGGTGAGGCCGTGCAGGGTGCGGAGGCCTTCGGACCACTTCTCGGAGAGGAGCAGGCCGCCTCGTCCCTGCACGTCGCAGCCGGCGCGGCGCGTGTAGGAGGTGCCGACCTCGAAGCCCGTCGCAAAGACGATGCAGTCGACTTCGTACTCTCTCCCGTTCGCGACGACGCCGTGTTCGGTGATCGCTTCGACGCCCTTGCCGTCCGTGTCGACGAGACACACGTTCGAGCGGTTGAAGGTCTGCAGGTACTCGTCGTGAAAGCAGGGGCGCTTGCAGAACTGGCGGTAGTAGGGCTTGAGCGCTTCGGCGGTCTCCGGGTCTTCGACGAGCTCTTCCACGCGGGCGCGGATCTGCTCCATCTTCTGGAAGTCGGCGATCTCCATCAGCTGAGGCACGAGCGACCAGTCCGTGTCCGGACCACGGTAGTTGGCGAGCGAGATCAGATTGCGGATGATCTCGGTCCAGCCGTCCTGAACGAGGTCCTCGTCGACGATGCCGCCCGAGCAGAGGGTGTTGAAGTTCTCCATGCGCTCGCGCTGCCAGCCTTCGTCGAGTGAAGACGCCCACTCGGGATCGGTGGGGCGGTTGGCGCGGACGTCGATGCTCGAGGGCGTGCGCTGGAAGACGAAGAGCTCTTTGGCTCCGGCTCCAAGATGGGGCACGCACTGAACCGCCGTCGCGCCCGTGCCGATCACGGCGATTCGTTTGTCGCTCAGACGGTCGAGGCCGCCTTCCGGTCCGCCGCCCGTGTACTCGTAGTCCCATCGGCTCGTGTGAAAGGTGTGGCCCTCGAACGACGAGATGCCGGGGATGCCCGGGAGCTTCGGGCGGTTCAGCGGCCCGTTCGACATCACCACGAAGCGCGCCTTCATCGCGTCGTCGCGATCGGTGCGAATCAACCAGCGCTTGTCGTCCTCGAGCCATTCGAGGCCGGTGACCTGGGTTTGCAGGCAGGCGTCGCGGTAAAGGCCATAGTGCCTTGCCAGGTTCTGGCTGTGCGCGAGGATCTCGGGGGCCTGTGCGTACTTCTGGGTCGGTACGTAGCCGAGCTCTTCGCACAGCGGTAGGTAGATGTACGCCTCGGTATCGCAAGCGGCGCCGGGGTAGCGGTTCCAGTACCAGGTGCCACCGAAATCGCTGCCCTTCTCGAGGATGCGCAGGCTCTCGACGCCCTGTTCGCGCAGGCGCGCTCCGGTGATCAGGCCGCCGAAGCCGCCGCCGACGATCACGACGTCGACCGAATCCGTCAGCGGCTCGCGCTCGAGCCTTCCTTCGACGTACGGGTCGTCGACGTACCGCGAGAAGTCGCCGGTGACTTCCTGGTACTGCTCGTTGGCATCGGGACGCAGCCGCTTGTCACGCTCTTCGCGGTACTTGGCGCGGAGTACGTCAGGGTCGAAGTCGAGCTCTTCGGGCTCGGGGAGTCGGTCGAAGGCCATGGCTCAGCTGGCTCCTGGATCTCGTGTTCAGGCCGCAGTCTAACGATTGCCGCACCGGCTTCGCTGCCGGCGGTACGGGCTCAGTCGAGGCCGAGTTTCGCCCTCTTGTTTCTCGGCAGCTTCGCCGCCACGAGAAGATGAGACTCTTCGAGCAGCTCCTGAAGGAACTCGAGCGGCAGCGCATCGGGACGGTCGGCTGTGACCCAGAGGTGCCGCGCCAGGTAAGGGGCAGGTCGCATGCCGGACTGGTTCGTCAGCATGTCGAACGCCTCCTCGTCGACTTTGAAGCTGAGCGCTTCGCCCTGCTCGGTATCGAAGATCGCGAACATCTTGTCGCCGACCGAGAAGACGAGGTTGTTTCCCCACTTGATGTCCTCGGTCACGGCCGGCAGCGAGCGGCAATGGTCCTGCAGGTTCTGAGAGAGCGGTTCCCTGGCCACGATCTCAGTAGCGTCGCACGTTCAGCACCGGGGCTTCAACACCCGCCGAGCGCCTGCACGTCCTGGATCGGTGCGAAGGGTGTGCCGAGCGGATTGACGTATGTCTTCGACTCACCGGTCGTGCGATCGGTGACGGTCAGCGTGACTTCGACATCGGTCAGTCCGGCGGCGAAGACCCAGTGGCGCCCATTGATCGCGCAGCCGTCGAGCACTTTGACGACGACCTCCAGGTTCGCCGGATCGAAGAACCAGAAGGCGCCGGTGTCGCCGGTGAGTGGCAGGATGCGGCCCGAGCCCGTCGTGCCCTGGCGCGTGCGAAAAGTTGCCTGCACCACGAAGCGCTCCGAGTCGAGGCAGAGGTCCTCCTGCGAGGCTCCGCAGTCGAGCGGGCGGTCGACGGTGAAGGGACCTGGATTGACGGCGAAGAAGGTGCCGTTGGAGCACGACACCTCGACGCGCGCCTGACTGCTGGCGCTGCCCGGCACCGCCACGACTGCGTTGCCGTCGTTCGGCGTGCCGGCGACCAGGGTCTGCGGAGCAGCGGTGCGGTTCGGGTAGTAGCGGACGTCGACCGAAGTGCAGGCGACCGGTGCGACGTCGGTCGAGGCTACGTCCCAAATCACCTGAGCGCTGCTGCCGTTCCAGAGGTCGCCCGAGGCGGGGCGCAGCACACGGAAGGGCCCGGCACGACGATCGACGCGGAAGCTGTAGTCCTCCCACTGCAGTCCACTGAAGCGGGCGTTGTCGCGCACGGTGAGGCGAAAGTTCATGTCACGCGAGCGCGTCGGCAAGGTCTCGCCGAGCTCGGACGTGCCGAGGAAGACGCTATCCATCTGGGGGAAGGTGCGAGTGCCGTCGGCCTCGGGAGGAAACGAACGAAAGAGGGGTCTGCGGCCGTCGTCGACGTCGGGCGGCGACCTCGTACCGAGATCGAACTGCTCCCAGCTGTAGCTGAGGCTCTGGCTCGGATTGTCGGTGGCGCTGCCGGTGAGTCGAAAGGGCGTGCTGGCGGGAATCACCACCTCGCTCGGCACGCTGACTTCGGGCTTTTGATTGCTGATGTTGCGCGTCGCGCTGCAGGTGCCGAAGCTCTCGGCGTAGGTGAGCATCTCCTCGATGCTGCCGACGTGAAAAAACGGGTCGACCTGTTCCTGTACGTTCTCGGCGCCGCACAGTCCGGCATAGGACATGATCGTCGTGCCGCTTCCGGGCTCCCAGGCGGCGCGGGGATCGCGCTGGCCACCGCAGGCGTTGGTCGTCCCGTTGAACGTGTGCCGGGCACCGAGTTGATGCCCCAGCTCGTGCGCGACGAAGTCGACGATGAAGAGGTCACCCTCGGGTGTCGAAGTGCCGGTCATGCCGCCCGCCTTGAAGTCCGGGTCGCAGACCGCGCCGATGAAGGCGAGTCCGCCTCCGGCGTTGCTCAAGACGTGGCCGACGTCGTAGGCACCGTTGCCGATCTCGGCGTCGAGGTTGTCCTGATTCTCCGAGATGAGTGCCGACGGGCTGTTGCCGGTGTACGGGTCGGTGTTCGGATTCGTGTAGATCAGCAGGTCGTTGTTCGGCACGAGCTCGAAGTGCATGGCCAGTTCCGTCTCGAAGACCTCGTTGAGGCGGTTGACGACCGTGACGACCGCCGCGAGCCCACTGGCGACGGTGCCGCCATGAAAGCGCGTGTACTCGCCCGTCGCCGCCATTGCCAGCCGGTAGTCCCGACGACGGACCGAGACGGCCGCGTCCGAGCGGATCGTCGTGCTTTCGAACCTCGCCACCGGCCGCTGCCACTGCGGCGTCTCCCACGATCCGTCGGCTCCACAGGCGGGACGCGGAGCGTTCGCCGGACGGGCGACGGGTCGCACCGCGGCGGGCGTCGAGGGCTCGAGCCAGGAACGTCGGCCCTCGGCGTCGTGCAGTTGGATGCGCAGGCCTCGCGGCCCCGTCTCCAGGCGGACGCGGCGCGTCGGCGGCTCGAGGCTCTCACCGACGAAGGCCCGGATCTCGGGGAAGCGTTGCGCCAACTCTTCCGGAAGGACCTTTGCATCGCGCACCGTGAACGCGACGCTCTCGCCGTCGAGCGGCAGCCAGACCCTCTGTTCGGCTTCTCTTCCGAGCTGCAGGAGGCGGTCCCGGCTCGCCTCGACGAGCCGCTGCTCGCCGCTCGATGCGGCGCCGCGGGCGGCCGTCGCCGGCTCCAGCAGCGTCAGTGGCTGGGCGTGGAGACCGCTCGAGGCGAGGAGGAGGACGGCCATCAGGACGGACCGTGAGGGAACGGGCACAGACCGAGCCTCGAAGGTGTCACGGTTCAAGAAGAGCAAGGCGAACTCCTGGGCATGGACAGTCGAAGGGGCGAGCGGACGTCCAGAGGGGGCGAAGCGCAACCTCGGGACTCAGCAATGCCAACACGTGGCTCCTCCCGAGAATTCTCCGAGGCGATGCCTCAGCCGGGTGTACCAGCGACGACGCGCTCCTCGTAGGGCTGCACGACGACGAAGCCATCGCCCTGGAACTCCATCTGGATCGACTCGCCGGAACCGCGACCGACGAGCGTCTTGAGCGTGATGTCGGTTCGGAAGCTCGGCGTCAGGCTGCCTGACCAGGCGACGGTGGCACTCGGGTCGGTCACCACCGGAGCCTGCGGCGTCACCCGCAGGGTCAGCGGGTCGTAGTGACTCGTGATGGCGATCAGCCCGGTGCCGCTGAGCCGGACATTGAAGAGGCCGCCGGCGAACATGGCGCTCGCCTTACGCATCATCTTGATGTCCCAGTCGATCTGTGGCGCGAAGGCGAGCAGGTCGTTGCCGCTGACGAAGAGCGTGTCGTTGGTCAGCTCGAGGAGGGAGATCTTCTTGCCGGAATCCGCGAGATAGAGGCGGCCGTTTCCCTCCGCCTTCATCAGGCGCGTCCCTTCGCCGGTGAAGGAGCGCTTCACCAGCTTGCCCAGGCCGTGCTCGAGCATGCTCTCGCGCGTGAACCTGATCGTGCCCTGATAGGCCGTCATGGCGCCGACCTTCGCCCAGACGAGGCCGGGATCGCCCAGGTTCACCTCGAGCATGCGGTCGCCCTCGAGCTCGAAGAAGCCCTGGCCCTGATCCTGCTGCGTCGTCTTCGACAGAAACTCGTCGAGTGAGTAGCGAGACATCGTGGGAGCTCCTCGGATCGATGATGCGGTGGAACGGAAGAACGTCCGAAGCGCCTGCCACCGTGGCGCAGGCGCCCCGTGCCAGTCTGCCTCGGGTGGCTACTTCGAGATCTGCTTGGACAGCAGGTTGCGAATGCGTCGGCCGTACGGCGGCCGCAGCATGTTGGCGACTTCCGACTTGGTCTGCGAATAGACCGCTTTGGCGTTGGAGAAGTTCTTGAAGCCGTCGACGCCGTGGTAACGACCCATGCCGCTCGGACCGACGCCACCGAACGGCAGATCCTCCATGGAGACGTGCATGATGACGTCGTTCACCGTCACGCCGCCCGAGGTGGTTTGATCGAGCAGGCGAGTCTGCTCGGCGCTGTCGTTGCCGAAGTAGTACACCGCGAGCGGCCGCGGGCCGCCGTTGATGTGCGCGATCGCCTCCTTGACGTGCTTGTAGGAGAGCACCGGCAGGACCGGGCCGAAGATCTCCTCCTGCATCACGCGCATTTCGGACGTGGCGCCCAGGACGAGCGTCGGCGGCATCTTGTGGGTCGCTTCCTGCTTGTCGAAGCTCTCCTGTGCCGGGTTGAGCTCGACAATCTCTGCGCCGGCGTCGGCGGCGTCATCGAGCAGCGACTGAAGGCGCTCGTAGTGCCGCTCGTTGATCACCGAAGAGTAGTCGGGGTTGTCGCGCAGCGTCTTGTACATCTTGCTCACCGACTGCTTCGCCGCTTCGACGAACGCGCTCTCTTCGCCGTCCGGAACGAGGAGATAGTCCGGGGCCAGGCAGATCTGACCGGCGTTGAGAGTCTTGCCGGCCAGGATGCGATCGCTCGCTTTCTGCAGATCGGCGGTGCGGCCCACGACGACCGGGCTCTTGCCGCCGAGCTCGAGCGTCACCGGGACGAGGTTGGGGGCCGCGGCGGCCATCACCTTGCGCGCGATGCCGGTGCTGCCGGTGAAGAGCAGGTGGTCGAAGGGCAGCCCGGAGAAGGCGCCTGCGACGTCCGGCCCACCGGTGAACACGCGGAGCTCCTCCGCATCGTAGGCCGAGTTGAGCATGTCGGCGAGCAGCGCCGAAGTTGCCGGAGTGAGCTCGGACGGTTTGAGCAGCGCGCTGTTGCCCGCAGCGAAGATGCCGGCCAGCGGGGAGATCGCCAGATTCACCGGAAAGTTCCAAGGGCTGATGATTCCGACGGTGCCGAGCGGCTCGTACTGGATGTGGGCGCGCGCGCCGAAAACGCCGAGCGGAAACTGGACGCTCCGTTTCTCGGGGCGCATCCAACTGCGCAGGTTCTTCTTGGCGTGCTTGAGCGATTCGATCGATCCGGCGACGTCCGCGAGGAGGGTCTGCTCGGCGCTGCGGTGCCCGAAGTCGGCGTCCAGAGCATCGACGATGTCTTGCTGGTGGTCGACGAGCAGCGCGACGACTCGGTCGATCCGGTCGATCCGCTGGTTGTAGCTGGGGGGACCCTGATTTCGGAAGGCTTCCTTCTGCAGGTCCAGAGCCTCCTGCATCTCCTGAACGCGCGTGCTGTCGACGGGTGTGGCTTCTGCGATGGACATCGTGACCTCCTCAGGGGTTGCCGACGTGGACTCCCGACACGAAGTTGCCGTGGAAGCCCAGTGGAAAATGCTGACCGGTCCAAGCGCGCGACGCAAAGTCGAGCGTCTCGGCGTCACGAATTTCCAGGTAGTTCTCGTCTCGACGGGCATCGTATCCCTGCAGCAGCAGCCAACCGTCATCGGCGCGTTGACTGCGCGGAACAAAGACAGTCTCCCCAAGCGCACGCCCGGGCTCGGCGTCGACCCGGGCGGTGGTCCCGGCGTGCAGGTCGTGGCGGGCGAGAAAGGTCGAAGCGAGCGGGTCTTCTTCGATGCCGCTTCCCATGGTGTAGAGGTAGCGTGCATCCCTGCCGGTGTCGCGAATGTCGTAGCGCGGGAACTCCTGGTCCTCGGCGAAGACGTTCCGGCTCAGCAGCTTGCCCTGCGCGAGATCGATCTCGAGGCGCGTCAGCTGCTGATCGGCCTCGGGCAGGACGAGCTTTTCCTTGGCGAAGGAGTGCAGCAGCTCGAGCACGTCGCCGTGCGGCGAGAGGATCGTGTCCAGGTAGAGCTTGCCGTCTTTTTCCCAGGCGTTGCCGTTGTGAAAGACCATGTTGGCCGGCTGCTCGACGACGATGGGGTCGCCGGTCCCGTCCCTGCGGAGTACGAGGATCTTCGTCGGCTCGCTCTCGAAGTACTGCAGAGCGTCGGCGGGCGAGCCCTTGCCGGAGAAGAGCTCGGCGAGCTCGAAGCGCACGGGCGGAATGATGAACGCGAAGTGGTTCTCGCTGAGCAGCATGTCGTGGATCATGAAGTAGCCGCCCTGCGGTACGGCGTGCAGCTCGGTGAGCTTGCCATCGGGCTCCATCCGAAAGACGTGGAGCGTCAGGGCAGGGCCCTGCATGACGCCGAAGCCATAGGCCTCGCCGGTCGCCGGGTCGACTTTGGGGTGAGCGGTGAACGGGATGTAGGAAGGCAGCGTGCCGTGAAAGTCCCACGGGCCCTGATAGGCGAACGTGTCCCTGTCGATCGCGGTCGGATGACCGCCTTCGCTGAGACCCAGAAGCCGGCCGTCCCACGGGACGACGTTGACGCTCGGTTGGTTCTTGCCTCGCAGGCCCGGCTTCACGCCATCCGGCGAGGGCGGAGGGGCCGTGCCGAACTCGGAGTAGAGCATCCGTCCGGCGTCGAGCTCCTCGCGCCGCTGCGGCGTCTCGAGAAAGCGGGCCGTGAGACTCACCTTGCCGTCGCGAAAGCCGAAGCCGGAGAGGAAGGCGTCGCCGTCGAAGAGGTGCTGGAGGACGACGCCGTGATTCTCGGACTGGCCCGGTGCGACGCGGAAGAGCGTGCCATCGAGATCTTTCGGTACCGTACCTTCGACGTCCGTGAGCTCCCAGGTGCCTTCGGCGCCCGCCGTTCGATAGGCCATCCAGCTGAGCCGCTTCGGGCTGTTGCCCAGGGCCCGGGCGACCGTGTGCGGTTCGATGCAGCCGAGAGCGCCCATGGTGGCGACGAGCCGTCCGAAGTCTCGACGGGTCAGACCGGGATGTTCGAGTCCTTTCACGGGTAGGCCTCCCTCTCGTGGTGAGTGCGTAGGTCCAGTGTATCGAGAGCCCGCAAGTCCTTGAGCGTGTTACGATTTCGACGGATCTGGACGCCGTCGCGCCCGTTGCGACGATCACGAGGGAGGCCTCCGTTGCCCGGCCGCTACGAGCCTGAAAACGCCCGCTCCGAGCCCGCAGAAGCCCGCGCCGAGCTGCCGTCGGTGCCGCGCCGCGGAAGCACGCTCGCTGTCGCTCTGGCCGTCCTCTGGCTCGCGGGCAGCTCCGCAGCGCAACAGCCGGTCGAGCGACCCATGGCGCGGGTCGAAGTCCCCGCCGGCGAGGAGCAGGCGCTTCTCGAGCTGGCGGCGTCGGGCGAGGCGAGCGCTGAGCTGCGAGCGGATCCTTCGTTTCGCGTGATCGAGACGGTCGCCCGGTGGGCCAAGGGCTGGGAGCAGCAGGATCCCGACCGCTATCTCGCCTCCTACGCCGAAGGCTTCCGTCCGAGCTCAGGGGCCAGCCGAAGCGCCTGGGAAGCAACGCGGCGCCAGCGGATCCTGGCTCCGTCGTCGATTCGCCTGACGCTGCTTGACCTTCAGGTCGTCGTCGAGGGGGAGACCGCCACCGCCAGCTTCCGTCAGATCTACGAATCGGACCGGTTCGGCGACGTCGTTCGCAAGACCCTGCAGCTGCGCCAGACCGACGCCGGGTGGCGCATCCAGCGTGAGGACGCCGTGGCCGTGAGGTCGTCGCCCTGAGTCTCTCAACGCTGCTCTCGTCGAGGTCGGGCACCGCTCGCCCCGGGTTGACCGTGCTGTTCGCGGCCGCCGTTCTCCTCGGCTCGGCGCTCCGGGCGGCCGATGAATCCGATGGCGAAGCGGCCGTGCGAGTCGACCGCCCGATCGTTGCGCCCGCGGGCCAGATCCCCGCGAGCCTCCTGCTTCTTCCAGACGAGGTCGGGCGCGCGGTCGTCGTCGACGTCGACACGAACCGACTTCTCGTCGTCGAACGCTCCGAGCGAGGCGTCGAGATCGTCCAGGATCACTACGTCGCGATCGGCAAGGCCGGAGCCGACAAGCGCATCGAGGGAGACGAAAAGACGCCGATCGGCGTGTACTACGTGACGCGCTTCATCGAGGGTCGCGAGTTGCCGCCGATCTATGGAGCGGGAGCGTTGCCGGTGAACTATCCGAACGCCTGGGACCGGCGGCTCGATCGGACCGGCAGCGGAATCTGGCTTCACGGAACGGACAAGGACGACGCGACGCTCATGCCACGTTCGAGCCGCGGTTGCTTGACGGTGCTCGACGAGGACTTCCTCGAGATTCGCGAAGGCGCGGCCGTCGGCGACATGCCGGTCATCGTCGGACACGGCATCGACTGGGCGACTCCCGCCGAGGTGGTCGAGAAGCGCGAGTCCGTCCTGTCGGCGATCGAGCTCTGGCGCCAGGACTGGGAGAGCCGCGACCCCGAGCGCTACCTGCGCCACTACGCCGCGGACTTCGCGTCCGACGGCATGTCGCGCCAGCGGTGGGCCGATCACAAGAGCCGGGTCAATCCGTCGAAGAAGTTCATCGAGATCGGGATCGAAAAGCTCGCGCTCTACTCGTATCCGGGCGAGGAGGCGCTCGTCCTCGCCAGCTTTCGGCAGGACTACCGTTCCCACAACTTCGAGCGCTCGCGCCTCAAGCACCAGTACTGGCGACTCGAGGCGGACGGCTGGAAGATCGTCTGGGAAGGGCGACCTTGAGCGGAGCGAGTCTGCGCGGCGACTACTCGTCGTTCCGTGCGCGGCGCTCGGCGTCGACCTTCTCGTCGAGGTAGCGGAGCAGATCGTCGAGCAGGGCCTGCTGTTCGGCTGCGGGCGGCATGATGCCCGCTGACGGGAGTTCGATGGTGACGACCGGAATCCTGCGCTCTTCGCCGGCGTAGCGACCGAGGCTGCCGGGGAAGGTGCCCAGAAGCCGCAGACGCAGTGGACCCAGGTCACCGGGTGGCTTGGGAGGGCCGTCGAAGTCGACCGCGTTGTAGGGCGCATGCAGCGACACGATGACTTCGGGCGCGAAGGTGTCGATCTCGTCGAGGAGCCAACGCGTCTCGGGCTCCGAAGCCGGTCGGCGCCCCGGAAAGCGTCGCGGGCTGCTCGACGCCCGGCGATGCCAAGCGTCCATGGCCTCCGTGTCCCAGCGTCGCGTCGGCATGTTGCGATTGAGATCGACGCCGTTCGCGTTCGGTCTCGTGCCGCGGCTGCGCAGCATGCCGTCAGGGTTCATCAATGGAACGATGCGCAGGTGAAGCTCGTTGTCGTAGCGGCCCTGGAGCTTGGCGATCCACTTGAAGAGGAGGGTCGTCGTCGCGAACTCGTCGCCGTGACAGCCGCCGACGAAGAGGACGCGTTTGGGGTCGACCGGACCCAGCGCCAGCAGATCGACGAGCCAGTCGGGCTCGCCGCCGGTGCGGCGGAGCTTCGGCAGGCTTTCGAAGACCATGAGATCGACGCCTTCGACCGACTTGCCCCCCGTCGGCTCGAGACCTGAAGAGCGGCACTCCTCGACGCTGATGCTCGACAGCTTGGCGCCGACGCGGCTGCAGAAGTCGCCGCCCGAAGGGTCGGGATCAGCGCCTGAGGCCGCCACGAGGGCGGGCAGCAGAAGGGCGGCCAGGGGGGCGAGCGCAAGGGGGGAGCGAGGCACGGCGCAAGGCTAGCCGACCGGCCGCGCGCCCGTCGAGTGGATCACCGCAACGAGTTTCTCGCCGAGCGCTTGGGCGCCCCGCCGTCCTCGTCCGTAGAATCAGCCGATGAAGTCTCCAGAGGATGGTGCCTCCGAAGGCGGTCTGGTCGACCGGGACCTCGAGGACCTGGTGCGCGAGCTCAACGCCGAGTCGCCGCGGAGAACCCCGGAGGCCCCGGCTTCCGACGTGCGTCTCGACCGGCTCTTCGAAGGGCGCGGCAGCGCCGAACAGACGCCTCTGCGGGGTGCTCTGGAGCTGATGGCCGAGCGAGGCGCTTCGGATCTTCACCTTCTGGTCGGTCTGCCATGGGCGCTGCGCATCGACGATGAGATGACGCCCCTCGACGACCGCGACGCGCTCACCGCCGGCGAGCTCCGTCACCTGCTGGCTCCCCATCTGGGCGCTCGAGAAGAGCAGCTTCTGGAAGAGCGTGGTGCGGCGGACTTTTCTCTGACGGCAGCGCTGCCGACGGGGCGAGAGCGATTCCGCGTCAACGTGCACCGACAGAGGGGCGAGCTCGCCGCTGCGATCCGCCGGTTGCCGGCACGGGTTCCCGGGCTCGGCGCCCTCGGCCTGCCCGAGTCGATGGCTCGGCTGATCGAGCCTCGCCAGGGGCTTCTCCTCGTCGCGGGTCCTACGGGCTCGGGCAAGACGACGACGCTCGCCTCGCTGGTCGGCGTGCTGAACGCACGCCGAAGAGCGCACGTGATCACCATCGAAGATCCGGTCGAGTACGAGCAGGCGTCTGCGAGCTGCTTCATCGAGCACGTCGAGGTCGGGCGGGACTCGCCGTCGTTCGCCGACGCTCTGCGCGCTTCTCTGCGGCAGGACCCGGATGTGCTCGTCGTGGGGGAGATGCGCGATCTGGAGACGATCGAAGTGGCGCTGACCGCGGCGGAGACGGGGCACCTGATTCTCTCCAGCGTGCACGCTGCGGACGGGGTGCAGGCGCTGCGCCGTCTCGTTGACGTCTTCCCTGGAACGACACGGTCCCACGTCGCGCACCAGCTGGCGCTGAGCCTCAACGCCGTCGTCTCTCAACGACTTCTGCCGCGGGCCGACGGTCGCGGACGGGTGGTCGCCGTCGAGACGCTGATGGCGACTCCTGCCGTTCGTCGCCAGGTCCGCGACGGCCTCTTCGAGAAGATTCACAACGAGGTGACGCTCGGTGCGCGGTATGGGATGGTCTCGATGGAGTCGTCGCTGGCCGCACTCGTAAGGACCGGCGCGATTCACGAATCGGACGCCCTGGCGCGCTCGACGCGCCCGGACGAGCTTCGCAGTCTCCTGCGCTGAGGACGGGCGGTGCCGCACGCCGCTGCGCTCGGCGGCTGTGGCATTCGGATCGCAGGCGCGGTACCTTGCTTTGCGTGGGACCAGGACCGGAAGGAGTGGCCGAATGAAGCTTCACGAGACCAAGACGACTCCGAACTCGCGGCGCGTGCGCGTCTTTCTCGCTGAGAAGGGCATCGAGGTGGAGACGGTGGAGGTCGACATCACGTCGATGGAAAACCGCTCGGACGGCTTCCTCGCCAAGAACCCGATGGGCAAGGTCCCCGTTCTGGAGCTCGATGACGGAACCTTTGTGTCGGAGTCCGCGGCGATCTGCCGATACTTCGAGGAGCTGCAGCCCTCACCACCGCTCTTCGGTACCTCCGCGCAGGAGCGCGCCGAGGTCGAGATGTGGCACCGGCGCATGGAGCTTGATCTGGCGGTGCCGATCATGCACGTCTTCCAGAACACCCACCCGTTCTTCGCCGAGCGCATCGAGCAGCTGGGCGACTATGCCGAGCGCTGTCGCAAGACGGCGGCCGAGAGCATGCTCTGGCTCGACGGAGTGCTCGCCGATCGCCCCTTCATCGCTGGCGACGAGTACACGGTCGCGGACATCGTCGCGCTCATCGGCATCGACTTCGGCCGCGTCAGTGGCATCAAGATCGACGACCCGCTGACCCATCTGAAGCGCTGGCACGACGAGGTGTCGGCGCGGCCGTCGGCCAAGGCCTGACGGAGCAGGAGCTCGTCAGCCGGCGGCAAGCCGGCCGTCGAGCTCGAGGTCGGCGGCGACGTCCTTCATCGCCTCGAGCACGTTGCCGACGTGCTCCCAGAGCTCGAGCTTGCCGTCCCAGCACTCGCGCGAGAAGTCGGCGGTGACCTCCTCGACGTGGTCGCGGTCGACGCCAGCGGCGAAGGCCCTGGACTTCCAGCGTTTGCGGACCGACTTGAGAGGCACTTCGCGCAGGTCCTTCGAGGGGCGAACGAGTGCGGTCGCCGTGATCAGTCCGGTGATCTCGTCGCAGGCAAGCAGTGCGAAGTCCATTGCACTCTGACGCTCCACGCCGGTCCCCTCGGTGTTGTGCGAGAGGATCGACTGCACGACGACTTCCGGCACCCCGCGCTCTCTGAGGATCGGCGCGCCCTCCTTCGGATGCTGCTCGAGCGTCGGATGCATCTCCCAGTCGAAGTCGTGAAGGAGTCCGGCGAGGCCCCACTCGTCGGCGTCGCCGCCGAGCTGGCCGGCGTACCAGCGCATGGCCGCTTCCACGGACTTCATGTGACCGCGCAGGCCCGGAGCTTCGATGTGCTCCGTCACGATGTTCCAGGCGTCGTCTCGATTCATGGCGTTTCCTCGACGTTCTGACTTCGATGGCTCCCTGGGGTTCAGTTGACCCAGGGGCCTTTGCGCGTCTCGTCTTCGCCGCGCACGACGCGCAGCTTGCTCTTCTTGCGCATCTTGCCCAGCTTGCGCTCGATCAGCTTCTTCTCGGTGCGCAGCCGCATCTCGCGAGTGAAGCGCTGCAGGGCGCCGAAGCGGAGGAGCGCGTACGTCAGCCCCACAACCGTGCACACGCCGACGAAACCGGCGAGGTCCTTCGAGCCGAGAAAGCCGATGAAGCCAATCACGATCTCGAGCGGCAGGAAGTACTTCGCCTGCACCGGCAGCACGAAGAAGAGCAGGATCGTGGCGTTCTGGCGCAGCGTGCCGAAGGCGGCGATGGCAAAGAGCGTCAGGATGCGCTGGCCCTGCATCAGCACGAAGGCGTTCGGGGGCTCGGCGCCGGCGAGGGTCGACACCAGGTGCACGAGCACGCCGACGAGGCCGGCACCGGCGGTGGCCGCGACGAGCAGCTGCCAGAAGCGCTGGCGGCCCAGCTGGCGGTACACGTCGCCGGCGAACCAGTAGAGGATGAGCAGCTCGAGCAGGATCCAGAGACTGGCGCCGCCGGATCCCATGAAGGGATAGGTGAAGATCTGCCAGACAAAGAGGTTCTGCCAAGCGAGCGGTGTGATGCGCAGGAGTGCGACGATTTCGACGAGTCCTGGAAAGAACTGCATCGAGAAGGTCACGAACACGACCCCCAGGAGGATCGCGATGTCGCGCGGCGGCGGGCCGCCGAGGCCTCCGAAGGTGGGCTGCTGGCCGTAGGGATCTCGAAAAACCATGGTTGCGTCTCTGGCTACTGCGTTGGGGAGCTGGCGTCAGCGGATGATAGCGGCTGCGCCTTGTCGGAGCACGGTCGAGGGTGAGGCGGATCGATCACTCCATGCCCGGCTGACCCGTCGAGGTGAGGAAGGCTGTGATCAGCAGCACGAAGGTGCCGAGGATTGCCTCGGCTGCGGCACTCGAGGGCACGTCGTTCGTCGCCCCGGCCCTGCGGAGACGACGCCAGTTGCGCGCGCCGAGCGCGAGCATCACGGCGACGGCAGACACCTTGACGCTCCACCAACGTCCCCAGGGGGAGGTCCACAGGCTCTGCAGGTCGGGCAGAGTGCGCCAGGACAGCACGGCAGCGCCCAGCAGCATGCCTGCGACGCTCACCGTTGCGACGGGCGCAAAGCGGAGCAGGAGCTTGGTGCGCTGGGCTCCGCCGAGAAGCAGCACCAGAATCAGCGTGCCGACCCACAGAGCACCGCCCGCGGCGTGCAGACTCTGTGCTGCGCGCAGCGGTGCGTCCGACGCCGCGTGCCCGGTGAGCGGCAGTGCGGCGAAGAGCGCCAGGAGTCCGAGCCCTGCCAGGGCGCTGCCCGGTCGCGGTGCACGTCGCATCAGCAGGTAGCCGGCCAGGATGATCGGGACCGCGCGGAGCTGCCAGAGCCACCGTTTGCCCCAGCGACTCTCCAAGGCGACCCTCTGGAACGACTCGATCGTGAGCTCGTTGCCGAACACCGACCACGCCTGGACGAGGGCGCGGGCGCACACGGAGAAAAGCAGAAGGAGGCTGGCGACGAGGCCCCAAACGGCGACCCGGCGCTGGAGCGCCTCGTCCCCTGCGCCGCGATCCAGCCAGAGGAGACCTAGACAGCCGACCAAGAAGGTCGCGGGTGGATAGAGGAGCAGCCGGGCAGCCGCATCGCCGCTCATTGCTGCGGTCGGAGCGGTCGGCTCAGTTCGTGCCGCGCTGGATGGTGAAGCTCCACGTGCCGGTCAGCACGTGGCCGTCGTCGCCGGCGGCGGTCCATTTGGCCGTGTAGGCGCCGTCGGGCATGGCGCCGACGACGCGGCCCATCAGGTCTTTCTCGCCCATCGTGTGGAGACCGGTGACTTCGAGAGCGCCGTTCGGGCCTTCGAGCTCCAGCTTGCTGAGAGGCAGATCGGGCTCCTGAGTGAACCAGACGCGCAGGCTACGCACTGGCTTGCCGGAGGTGGCTCCGTCCTCGGGCAGCGTCTGCTCGACCTTGAAGTGTGCGAACAGAGCTGTGGCGAAGATCAGCAGGAGGGCGAGCGAGAGGAGAGAGATACGGGAGCGGTTCATGAGCGTCTCCGAAAGCGTCGGTGTGAGCTGGAACGGGTCCTGCGGGCGGCGCGGGCTCGAGGCACCGTGGCAGGAAGAGAGCCCAAGTCTAGCGCCGAGATGACCTCGGGTGCTGGGGTACTGTGTGGCCTATGCATCAGACATGGAATGGTCGCTTCTTCCCTCGATTCAACACGGGTTCGCGGGCTCGGATTCCGGCCCGGAGGCGATGGGCTTTCGTCCTGGCCCTCTCAGCGACGCTCAGTGCGTGCACGCCGTCTCCGGACTTCGATCTGATTCTCCGGGGGGGCCTGCTCTACGACGGGCTTGGCGGGGACCCCTACGTGGCGGACGTCGGCGTCAGCGCCGACCGCATCGCCGAGATCGGTGACCTCTCCGGCCGCAGTGCTGCTGTCGAGTGGGACGCCAGCGGCCTCGCCGTCGGTCCGGGATTCATCAACATGCTCAGCTGGTCGACGGTGTCGCTCCTTCTGGACGGACGCTCCCAGGGCGAGCTTCGGCAGGGTGTGACGCTGCAGGTCATGGGAGAGGGAACCTCGATGGGTCCTTGGAACGAGGCGCAGATCGCGGAGTTCGGGGAGCGCAGCGGCGTCGAAGTCGACGTCGACTGGACGACGCTCGGGGAGTACCTGGAGAGCCTCGAGCGTCGCGGTGTCGCGACCAACGTCGCCTCCTTCGTCGGCGCAACGACGGTGCGCATCCACGAGCTCGGCTACGAGGATCGCCCGCCGGCGGCGGAGGAGCTCGAGCGCATGCAGGAGCTGGTGCGCACCGCGATGGGTGAGGGTGCCATGGGCGTCGGCACCTCGCTGATCTATGCGCCGGCCTTCTACGCATCGACGGAGGAGTTGATCGCTCTGAGTGCAGCGGCCGCCGAGACCGGCGGGCGCTACATCACGCACATGAGGAGCGAAGGGGGTCAGCTGCTCGAGGGTGTCGAGGAGGTTCTGCGCATCGCTCGCGAGGCCGGCATCGGCGTCGAGATCTACCATCTCAAGGCGAGCGGCAGCGAGAACTGGCCCAAGATGGAGGAGGTGATCCGGCGTATCGAGGCAGCCCGAGCAAGCGGCATCGACATCACCGCGGATATGTACACGTACACGGCCGGAGCGACCGGTCTCAATGCGGTCATGCCGCCTTGGGCCCAGGAAGGCGGACATGACGCGTGGATGTCGAACCTGAGAGATCCGATCATCCGCGCCCGGGTCGAAAAGGAGATTGCGGGCAAGCCCGTGGGTTGGGAGAACCTCCTCTACGACTCGGGCGGGGCGGAGAACGTACTGCTCGTCGGCTTTCGGAATCCTGATCTGCGGCCTCTCGTAGGGCGCACGCTGGCCGAGGTCGCGGCGGATCGCGGCACGAGTCCCGAAGCCACAGCCATTGATCTTGTGGTCGAGGACGACTCTCGCGTCGACACCGTCTTCTTCATGATGAGCGAGGAGAACGTGAGGCGGCAGATCGCCCTGCCCTGGGTGTCCTTCGGTTCTGACGCCGCTTCGATGAGCGCGGAGGGCGGCTTTCTCGAGAGCAGCACTCATCCGCGCGCCTACGGCAACTTCGCCCGACTGCTCGGCAAGTACGTCCGGGACGAAGAGGTGATCTCGCTGCAGGAAGCGGTGCGGCGCCTGACCTCACTGCCCGCCGAGAACCTGTCGCTACGATGTCGCGGTCGGGTGACCCCGGGCTACTTCGCCGATCTGGTGGTCTTCGACCCGGACACCGTGCAGGACCACGCCACCTTTGCCGAGCCGCACCAGTACTCCACAGGTGTGCAGGAGGTCTGGGTCAACGGCGGTCACGTGCTCAGCGGCGGTGAGCCGACCGGAGCGCGGACCGGCCGGGTCGTGCGCGGTCCCGGCTGGACCGGCTGGGCTGGACAGGAGCCGACATGCTGACGCTCCCCGCGGCTCTCCGCGACGCTTTCGGCCAGGAGCTCATCGACCGACTGGTGGAGCTTCGGCGGGATCTGCATCGCCACCCGGAGCTCTCCTTCGAAGAGCGCGCGACGACCGAACGGCTCCTGAGTGCCCTCGAGCCCCTCGGCTGCGACGTCGTCCGGACCGGAGAGACCGGTCTGGTCGCCCGCCTCGCCGGGGAAGATCCGGAAGCACCCGTCTACGCCGTGCGCGGCGACATCGACGCTCTGCCGATTCAGGAGGAGACCGGGCTGCCGTTCGCTTCGGTGAATGCCGGTGTGATGCATGCCTGCGGCCACGACATTCACGCGACCTGGGCGGTCGGCGCCGCTTTTCTGCTGGCGCAGCAGTCGCTCCGAGGCGACGTGCTCATTGTCCTGCAGCCCGCGGAAGAGCTTGGACTCGGGGCGAGCGCTCTTCTCGAGACGGGCGCGCTCGACGGCGCCGCCGCGATCTTCGGCGCGCACGTCGATCGGCGATTTGCGGTCGGCGAGGTCGTCGCGCAGCCAGGGCCGCTCGCCGCTGCGACCGACTCCTTCGAGATCGAGATCGCCGGCAGCGGCGGCCACGGAGCCCGGCCGCATCTGACGCGGGATCCGATCGTCGCGGGTGCTCATCTGGTGACGGCGATCCAGACGATCGTCGCGCGAAGGGTCGATCCGGGCCAGCCGGCCGTGGTGACCGTCGGTTCGTTCCATTCGGGTGAGGCGGCCAACGTCATCCCCGAAGAAGCCCGGCTCTCCGGCACGCTGCGCTCGACCACACCCGAGGTGCGACAGCAGCTGGTGGAGGAACTCGGTCAACTGGTGCGCGAGGTCAGCACCAGTCATCGTGTCAGCGCGACGCTGAAGGTGCACGGCGGGACGCCCCCCATCCTCAACACGAAACGAGAATCTGAACTTGCCGCGGAAGCCGTGCGCTCGCTGCTCGGAGAAGAGGCGCTGGTGCCGCTGGGTGGAGTCAACATGGGTGGCGAGGACTTCTCGTTCTACCTCGAGCGCATGCCGGGCTGCTTCCTGCGCGTCGGGGCGCGAGAGGAGGGAGCGGAGGAGATCGGTGCTCACACGCCACGCTTCTACGGAGCCGAGGAGTCGATCTTCGTCGGTGCGGCCGTGCTCGCGGAGACGGTGCGTCGAGCGCAGCGTTCGGAGTTCAGTGAGTCTTGACCCGAAGGCGCAACGCGAGGCAAAAAAAAATGGGCACACAACCAACCGGAGATCCGGCTAGGAGGTGCCCCATGCCCACCGGAAGGATAGCACCGGAATCTGGGTTGTCAACAAATGGCACCCTTGGGCACGGGGTTTGAGAGGACCTCGCCTCTCGGCGTAAACCTATGAATCGAAGGGGTTTGTCTGCCTCGAGCGGTGCTCTTTGCGCACCGCCCGACGCGACGCTTGCCGCCTTCTAGAATGCGAAGGTGAGGCCGACAGAGCCTTGGAACTGCGTCAGAGTGTCGTCGCTGCCGCAGCAGTCGAAGTCGCGCCGCCGACGGTAGAAGTTGTCGTTTTCGTCCAGTGCCGTGAAGAAGAAGCGACCGTCAGCGCGCAGTCCGAAGTTGCGCGTGAACATGAGCTTGACGCCGCCGCCGAGTCCCAGCGAAGGGTAGGTCTCGCTGTCGGCGCCTTCGAGCGCGACGTCGATCCGGGTCAGGCCGCCCGTGAGCGCGAAGTACGGCTTGACCTGGCCGAAGGACGCTTCGAACAGCACGCCGCCGTGGAGGTACTCGATGTCCGCGTCGGCGATCGGAAAGGACTCGGAGAAGAGTCCATCGTCCGCTTCCAACTCGGTCTCCTGCGTCGAGTAGAGCACTTCGACCATGAAGTTTTCGTTGATCCGAAAGTCGAGAAAGAGACCGAGTCCGTCGGTCTCGTCGACGTCGATGTCGATGAAGCCGAAGTCGAAATCGTCCACTTCGAATCCTGAGCCGAAGCTGTAGTTGACCGAAGGCGTGATCTCGACCCTTTGTGCCCAGGCGAGGGAGGGGACGGAGACGAGGACGAAACAGAGAACGGCGAGGCGTGATTTCAGTGGGGTCAAAGCGAGGCTCCCGAGGTCATTCGCGGGTGTACGGCATTCGGAGGACGTCCGGACGCAACCGGTAAGGGCCGGAGAGGCCTCAGATATTCCGCCACCCACGACGAGCGTTGCCCGCCAAACGTTGCTTCTCGACGTTCTCCAGGGCGCGGAAGCGCAGTAGAGTCCGCGGGATGAAGGTCTGTCTCTCCAACCTCGGGTGCAAGCTGAATCAAGCCGAGCTCGAGTCGCTGGCGCGCCAGTTTCACGGCGCGGGCTTCACGGTCGTCGGCCGTCTGGAGGAGGCGGAGCTGCACGTCGTCAACACCTGCACGGTGACGCATCTCGCGGCTCGCGACTCGCGCAAGACGGCGCGCCGCGGTGCGCGTCTCGGCGGGATCCAGACCGTCTTGACCGGCTGCTACGCCACCGAGATGCCCGAGGAAGCGGCCGGCCTCGACGGCGTTGCCTTGGTCGTCGAGAACGACGTCAAGCACGACCTGCTGGCGCGCGTCATCGAGCACCTTGGCGTCGACGCTCCGGCGCCCCGCGAACGGGACGGCGTCGACGTCTCGTATGTACCACTCGTCTTCGGTAACTCGCGCGCCGCGCTCAAGATCGAAGACGGCTGCAACATGAAGTGCTCCTTCTGCATCATTCCGTACACTCGCGGCCGTCAGCGTTCCCGCACGATCGACGAGTCCGTCGAGGAGCTGAACAGCCTCGTGCGCAGCGGCGTGCGTGAGGTGGTGGTGACGGGAGTCCAGATCTCCTCTTACCGCAGCGGCGAAGATCGCCTCGTCGACGTCGTCGCGGCGATGCTCGAACGCTCGGACATCGAGCGCCTACGATTGACCTCCATCGCTCCCTGGCAGTTCGACGAGCGGCTCTTTGCGCTTCTGCGCGAGGAGCGCCTTTGCCGCCACGTGCATCTTTCACTGCAGAGCGGCTGCGACGACACCTTGAGGCGTATGCGCCGCCCCTACACGGCCGCTCAGTACGCCGAGCTCGTCGACCGGTTGAGGTGGGAGGTGCCGGGGATCGCCGTGACGACGGATGTGATCGTCGGCTTTCCGGGCGAGACCGAAAGGGAGTTCGCCGAGAGCTACGAGTTCGTCGAGCGCATCGGCTTTACCAGGACGCACGTCTTCACCTTCTCGCCGCGCATCGGCACGCGTGCCGCCGAGATGCCCGACTCCGTAGCGCACGCGGTGAAGAAGGAGCGAACGCGCCAGCTGATCGACGTGGCCGCTGCGTCCGAGCGAGCCTTCAACGCGGCCCAGGTGGGTGAAGAGCTCGGTGTGCTCTGGGAAGAGGAGCGGAATGGCCTCTTGCGCGGAACTTCGGACAACTACGTGCGAGTGGTGCTCGAGCCGGGCTTCGGCGGCGACGATCCAAGTCCTGGAGACGTCGGCACGGTGCGCATCACCGCCGTTCGCGAGGAAGCACCCTGGCCGGGTGTCGTGGGCGCTCCGCTGACGCCGCGCCGGATCGCCACGCCGCAGCTCGTCGAGCTGTCGGTCCGCTGAGACTTCACGGTCTCTCTCTCGCTCGACCCTCGTCGACTAGACGTCGGCAGCGGCGGAAGACGGCGTGAAACTGGCGCCGGGTCAGGCGTCCAGTCTGGGTGTTCTGACGGCTCGGGTGATAGCAGGTGACCAGTGTCGGAGCGCCGTCGAGAGAGAAGACCGCGCCGTGAACGAACTTGGGTTTCGACGAGAACTCGGGAAAGTCTGCGGCGCTCCAACTCTTGAGCACGGCGTCCAAGGCGATACCGCCCAGCGCCAGCACGACTCTCAGGCCTCGATAGGCCTGTAGCTCTTCGATGAGGAAGGGGCGGCAGCGTTCGAGCTCGTCACGTGCCGGCTTGTTCTGTGGGGGCGCACAGCGGCCGGCACAGGTGACGGCCGCACCGCGCAGTTGTAGACCGTCGTCGAGACCGATCGAGCGCGCCTGATTGGCGAAGCCGGTGACGTGCAGGGCGCGGTAGAGCCAGTCGCCGCTCGAGTCGCCCGTGAAGACGCGACCCGTGCGATTGGCCCCGTGAGCCCCGGGCGCCAGTCCGACGACGAGGAGCTGTGGGTCCGGGTCGCCGAAGGTGGGGACTGGACGTCCCCAGTAGTTCTCGTCGCGGTAGGCGCGACGCTTGACCTCGGCGATGTGGCGGCAGTGCTCGACGAGTCGCGGACACGCCGTGCAGCCGACGATGCGTCGCTCGAGATCCCTCGCGAACGCCGCTGGGCTCGGCGCCTGGAGCCTGCGCGCCACGAGATCAACAGGCGGTGATCGAGAATCCAGCGTCCACGTAATGGATCTCCCCGGTGACACCGCTCGACAGGTCCGAGAGAAAGTACAGCCCGGCGCGTCCGACGTCGTCGGTGTCGACGTTGCGGCGCAGGGGGGCGCGGTCCGCCGCGTCGTTGAGCAAACCGCGCATGCCCGACACGCCCGAGGCGGCCAGCGTGCGGATCGGACCGGCGGAGATGCCGTTGACGCGAATGTCCTTGGCGCCCAGGTCGATCGACAGATAGCGGATCGTCGCTTCGAGACCTGCCTTGGCGATGCCCATGACGTTGTAGTTCGGTACGGCCTTCACCGAGCCATAGTAGGTGAGCGCGATGACGCTGCCGCCCGGGTTGAGGAGCGGCTCGGCGGCTCGCGACAGCGAGATCAGCGAGTAGGCGCTGATGTCCATCGCCTTGAGGAAGCCTTCGCGAGACGTGTCGATCGTTCGTCCCTCGAGGTCCTGCTTGTCGGCGAAAGCAACGGAGTGCACCAGGAAGTCGATGTTGCCCCAGACGCTGCCGACCTCTTCGAAGACGGCCTGGACCTGCGCGTCATCGGTGACGTCCATGGGCAGGACGAGCCGGGACTCGACCTCTTCGGCGAGCGGCCGGACACGCCGCTCGAGCGCGTCGCCCTGGAAGGTGAAGGCGAGCTCTGCCCCCTGGGCCGCGGCGTTGCGGGCAATGCCCCAGGCGATGGAGCGCTTGTTGGCGACGCCGACGATCAGTCCGCGCCGGCCGGCGAGCAGACCACTGCCGGTCTGGGCGGTCTTCACCGCCTCTTCTTTTGCGTGAGTCATTCTGACGAACCTCGAGTCCCTGGGGGACGGAGTAGGGTGTGAGCGGAGACAATAGCAGCCGCATGCAGCGGCCGCAGGCGCTTCAGGCGCCGGTCACGCGGACGACTTCTTCGACCGTCGTAATGCCACGGGCGAGCTTGCGCAGAGCGCTCTGCCGCAGGGTCGTCATGCCGAGTTTGATCGCCTCGCGCTTGATGCGGGGAGCGTCGGCGCCTTCGATGACGAGCTGTTTGATCGAGTCGTCGAGCGGCATGACCTCGAAGACGCCGGTGCGGCCGTAGTAGCCCGTGCCGCGGCACTCCTGGCAGCCGGCGCCGCGGCGGACCTCGAACTGGCGATCCTCCGGCACACTCAGTCCGAGCATCGCGATCTGGTCCCGGTCGAGAACGTGGGGCTCGCGGCAGTGCGGACAGATCTTGCGAACCAGGCGCTGGGCCATCGTCCCGGCGAGCGTGGAGGACACCATGAAGCGCTCGATCTGCAGGTCGCTGAGACGCGTAATCGCCGAGGCGGCATCGTTGGTGTGAAGGGTCGAGAAGACGAGGTGTCCCGTCATCGCCGCCTGGATCGCGTACTGAGCGGTCTCGGGATCGCGGATCTCACCCACCATGATGACGTCGGGATCCTGACGGAGGATGTGGCGGAGTGCCTTGGCGAAGGTCACTCCTGCCTTCGTCTGAACGGCCGTCTGGTTGAACGACTCGTGCACCATCTCGATCGGGTCTTCGATCGTGGTGATGTTGATCTCCGGGCGAGACAGGGTCGACAGGGCCGAGTAGAGCGTCGTGCTCTTGCCGGAGCCGGTCGGTCCGGTGACGAGCACGATGCCGTGCGGCCGCTGAATGAAGCTCGTGAACTTGTGTGCGTCGTCTTCGTTGAAGCCGAGGTCGTCGAGATCCTTCATGAAGGTCTCGGGGTCGAAGATCCTCAGCACCATCTTTTCGCCGAAGGCGACGGGCAGCGTGCTGACGCGCAGCTCGATCTCCCGTCCCCTGCGGCTGGTCTTGACGCGACCGTCCTGGGGCCGCCGTCGCTCGGCGATGTCGAGGCGCGACATCGTCTTCAGGCGGCTGACGACCGCGCGGTGAACGACGCGGGGCATCGTCTGGATGTCGTGCAGGACGCCGTCGATGCGAAAACGGATCAGGCTGTCCTCGCGCTTCGGCTCGATGTGAATGTCGCTGGCACGCGTGTCGAAGGCGTGCTGGAGCATGAATTCGACGGCGTTGACGATGTGCTGGTCACTCGACTCGATCTCGTTCTCGTCCTTGAGGTGGACCAGCTGCTCGAAGTTGCCGAGGTCGACGCCGGCCACCAGATCGCGCTCGGCGCGCCGCACCGATTGACGCAGGCCATAGAACTCGGTGATCGCGCGGAGAATGTCGGGCTCCGAAGCGACGACGAGCTCGATGTTCGTGCCGACCAGTCGCCGGAAGGAGTCGATCGCTTCGATGTCGTAGGGATTGGCGCAGGCGACGCGGAGCCGCCCCTGCGTCATGTCGAGGGGCAGCATGCGATGACGCAGCGCAAAGGGCCGCGACGTCTTGGCTTCGATGAGCTCGGCGTTGAGCTTGAGCGGGTCGATACGAACGTAGTGGAGACCAGCGTCCGCGGCGAGCGCCTCGGCGATGGCGACCTCGTCCAGAACCTTGCCTTCTGTGTCCTGGTCGGCGAAGCGCAGGCGCTCGATGAGCTCGTAGCCGACCGAGCGCTGTTCGTAGGTCCGCGTCGAGCCGCTGTTGCGCGGCTGGCGCCTGGCCTCGACACGCAGTTGCTGGGCGTCGACGTCCGAAAGGCGACCGTTGCGCACGAGCACGTCGGCGAGGAATTCGGGGGTGAGCATCATCGAACGAGGAGCTCCGAGAGCGGCAAGAAAAAGAGACGAGGGAAAAGCCGATCGGCGACCCTTGGACGGCGCCGGGAGCTGTGAGAGGGTCCGAGTCGGCCGGCCTCTCAGTCTACCCGCTGCTCTTCTCCGTCGCGGGGCCGGCCCCGGAACCTCGTGGACTTCATCGGATTTCTTCTCACCGTCGGTGCGGCCCTGGGGTTTACGGGCCTCGACGTCGTGCGCAAACTTCTCGCCGATCGCATCGATCTGGTGCCGCTGCTCTTCGCGATGACCGCGGGCGTCGTTCCGATCTACCTCGTCTGGTGGCAGGCGGTCGGCGGCGCGACGGCGGGAGAAGGCTACCTCCTCCCGGCCGCCGGCAGCGTCGTCCTGAACGTGGCGGCCAATCTCCTGTTTCTGCGATCCGTACAGATCGGCGGCCTGGCCGCGACGATTCCCATGCTCTCGCTGACCCCCGTGTTCACAGCGATCTTCGGCGCCCTCCTGCTCCGTGAGCTGCCGGTGGGAGTGCAATGGCTCGGTATCGTGTTGGTCGTCACCGGCGCTTTCCTGCTGAACCTGCCCGGGGCGGGAGACGAGGACGCCGACCGGATGCGCGGTGCCTTGATGATGGTCGGGGTCGCTGTCTGCTGGTCTCTCGCGCCGGCTCTCGACAAGCTCTCTATCGAGGCGAGTTCGCCGATGTTCCACGGGATCGTGCTGCAGGCCGGCGTCGCGGTGCTGGTGCTGCCGATTCTGATGCGCTCGGGCGGGTGGCCGCGAGCGCTGGGCGAGCACAAGTGGCTCCTGCTGGCGGCGATCGCGCTCAGTGCGCTGGCGGTGGCACTGCAGCTGATGGCGATGGAGCGCGTCTTCGTCGGCCTGCTGGAGACGACTAAAAGGGCGATCGGTAGTACCGCCGCTTTGGCCGTCGGCTCGCTCGTTTTCAGCGACCGGACGGGCCTGAGGGAGTGGTCGGCGGTTGCTATCATGACGGCAGGCGTCGCCGTCATTCTGCTCTGAGCCCTCGCCACTTCGGCCCGTGTCCGGAAGCGGCGAGAGAACGTCTCCCTCCTACCTTCTTTCCCCCATCGACCGCAGGAAGAACCTCATGAAGTACCTCCGTCTCGCTCTGGTATTCGCGGCTCTCGCGCTTCCCGTGACAGCTCAGTCCTCCGCGCCGGACCTCGGAAAGCTGAAGCTGCCTCCCGGCTTCGAGATCGAAGTCTTTGCCGCCGACGTCGCCTACGCGCGCTCGCTGACGGTCAGCCCGAGCGGCGTGGTCTACGTCGGCACTATGAACATGCGCTCCCGCGACGGCGGCAACGTCTATGCTCTCGTCGACAGCGACGGCGACTTCCGAGCCGATCGCAAGGTGACCTTGCTGGAGGGCCTCTACCTTCCGAATGGAGTGGCTTGGAACGACGGTGATCTCTTCGTCGCCGAGGTGGACAAGGTGCTCCGGCTGGACGATATCGACGCATCGCTCGAGTCGCCGCCCGCCCCCGTCGTCGTCAACGACACCTTCCCCTCCGACCGTCATCACGGCTGGAAGTTCATTCGCTTTGGCCCCGACGGCAAGCTCTACGTGCCGGTGGGAGCGCCCTGCAACAT
>JBCCLJ010000085.1:0-26382 GCA_039026915.1 Acidobacteriota bacterium | reverse complement strand
CCGCTGCTGGCGCCGGCTCGAGGTGAATCGTGTGATTCGCGCTCTTCAGCTTGCCGCCCGACAGGGTGTAGCGCACGGGCGAGTAGCCTTCGGCCAAGATGAAGAGGTCGTGCTGCTGGCGCGGCTTACGAAGGCGAAGACCGAGCTGGCCGTCCCGATCACTCCGGTAGGCGAGGGGGATCATCTTCTGCAGCTCGGGCATGCCGAGGAAGAACTGGGCACCCTCGATCGGCTGACCGCTCGGAGAGCGGAGCAGGAACCGGTGGGCGTTGCGGGTCTTCGGAATCGAATTCGCCGCGCGCTGCTTCCGAGAGCGACGGTTCGGCCGTTGGCTGTCGCGGTGCTGCGGAGCCGGGCCCGAAGTTCTGGCCCAGAGGTAGTCGAAGAGGACTCGGCCTTCCGGCGTGACGAAGCTGCTGCGGAAGCTGCAATCGTCGGGGTTCAGGCACCACCTCCGGTCGCCCGTCACCCCCATGTTGCCGCCGAAGCGATTGAAGCGAGCCACGAGCTCTGGATCGCTCATAGGGCCTTCGACCGCCGTGCCGTCCTGAGCAACAGCCGGAGCGCACAAGGCCAGAAACGTCAGTGCCGCGACTGTGATCCTGCTCATCGCCCTCTCCCCATTCCGGTGCTGCGTTGACTGCTCCATCGAGCCTCGCCGTCGAATCTAGCAAAGGCCTTCTCGGCGCCTGGTCGTCTCCTGATACCTTGCCGAGATGATCAGCTCGACACCGCGCGTCAGCAAGCAGGACTTTCGTCGCAGCACCGGCTGGGAGCTCAAACCCGAGGGCGCCTGCCGTGGCGGCGAGTGCATTCCGCTTCCTGAAGACATCGCCGTCGGCGACGACGTGGCGATCGAGCAGATCGCCGAGGCTCTGCATCTCCCCGTGATCCACGATGAAGAGCGAGGCCTCTGGGCTCTGGGCCCCAGCCACCGCACCGGCAAAGCGCTGAGCGATACCGAGGCAGGCTTCACGCTGCCGAGGCTCGACGGCACCCCCTTCGACCTGTCGTCGCTGCGCGGCAAGAAGGTTCTGGTCTACGCCTGGGCTCCTTACTGAGGGTGCTCCGCCGACCTGCCCGTGTGGCAGGAGCTGCGAGACGAGCTGGCTCCCCTCGGTTTCGAGCTGGTGACGGTCGGCCTCGACACTCTCGGCGACGAGGGATGCCGACGCTTCATGGAAGCCACGAGCGGCTCGCACCCTCAGCTCCTCGATACGCATCACCTGCTTGCCGAGCGCTTCGGCGTCATCAACATCCCCAGCGCCTTCTGGGTCGACGAGCAGGGCCAGATCGTGCGGCCGCCGGAGCCCGCGCCAGCGCCGCCTGTGGAACGAGCGCCGCGACCGCGGCCGGAGGGGCCGATGCCGGAGCGCTTTCGTCAGATGGCTCAGGAAGCGATGAAGATTCCCAACGATGCGACGTCGTATCACGAGGCTCTGCGCGACTGGGCGACGAACGATCAGAGCCGGTTTGCCTTGAGCCGCGACGAGGTCCTCGAACGGTCGCGCCCTCGCTCTCCGGACGTCGCTTTGGGTCACGCGCACTTCGAACTGGCGAGTCACCTCGAGCTGCAGGGCGATCACGACGGCGCGATCGAGCACTTCCGCGCGGCCCACGAACTCGTGCCGGACAGCTGGACCTTCCGGCGTCAGGCCTGGTCGCTCGAGGGCGGTCCCGAGGGGCCGCTTGCTCGCTTCTGGCAGGGGCCGTCCGAGGAAGACCCCGACGCGTGGCCCTACGAGAGCGGCTGGCTCGAAGCCGTGCGCGACGTCGGGCCTGAGAACTACAACGCCAAGTTCAAGCCCTGAATCTGCTCGAGAGTCGCGGTTGGATCCGCTCGGCCTGCGGGTGGCGGAGGCCCGTGCGCCCGTGACGGGATGCGCCCCGGAGCCGTAGACTCTTCGTCAGACTCTGTTGGGGGACGTATGCGGCGAGGGCACCTGTGGCGACGGCACTGCGAGCGTGCGCGGCCTTTCAGGAAGGTCCTGGAGCTTCTTCTGCTTTTCTGCGCGGCCCCGCTCTGGTCTTCGGCGCGGCTCGCCGTCTTGGTCGAAGACGAAGACGGCGGAGTCGTCCAGGGCGTCACCGTCGAGCTGGACTACCAGAGCAATGCTGCGGGCTTCGTGCAGCGCAAGCTGGTCGATGAAGCGGGACGAGCCGTCTGGGAAGAGCTACCGCCGGGTGTCTACCGCATCAACGTCGCGGGAGCCTGGAACCGCGGGCTCGCTCCCCTCGCGAACCTTCCCTACGGAGCGGTGCCGAAGGTCGTCCTCGCGGAGGAAGCTTCGCGGGAGCTGACGGTGCGACTCGAGCGGGGTCACCGAGTGTCGGCCGATGTCCTGCTCGAAAGCGACGTCCCAGCGTCGGTACGCATCTACTTCCGTCACCGAGACACCGGGCTCGAAATCGAAAGGACCTGGACGGCGAGCAATGCCCTTGCCGAGGCCTTCCTGCCTTCAGGCGTCTGGGAGGTCAGTGCCGAGGCGCCGACGGGACTGCTTCTGAACGACGTGTGGCTCGAGAACTCACCCGTCCTGGGCAGCACGGCCCGCGTCGACCTGTTGGACCGCCCGGCCGACACTCGGGTCGGTTTTCATTTCGTGGCCGAGGCGGAGATCAGTGCTTTGCTTTCCGGAGCGAGAGAGGTGCCGGGTCCAAGGCTGCGGGCGACACTGATCGAGGGTGGAGCATGGAGCGACGACATTTCGGCGCGCGGCGGCTCGCGCGTCGACGTCGTCGAACGTCGCTACAACTTCGCACGCAACGAGGCGGTGCTGCCGGTTCCGTCCGGAGTCTGGCGCGTCGAGCCGGTCGCCGAAGTGCCTCTGATCTCCGAGCCGGAGTTCGTCGACATCCAGCTCGGTGTCGGGGAGCAGCGCTCCCTCTCTTTCGACATCGAACCGCTTGGTGGCGACGAGGCTCTGCAGCAACTGCAGGTGACGGCCGCGTTGGGACCTCCCTCGGCGCGCAGAAGGAGAGACGGTGCCGAGGGTGCCGAAGTCGAGCTCTTCACGAAGGGGGCTCTCGTCGCCTCGCAGATCGCCGACAAGTACGGCGCGACGTCGTTCTACGGACTCGCGTCGGAACAGCAGTTCGACGTGATCGTCGACCATGAGCAGGCTCTCGCCCGCTGGGTCCCCTTCCGTTATCACTCGAGCGAGTCTCGGCGAGCGAACCCGGAGTCCGGCGAACCGGCGATGGGCCGCCATCTGGGCGTGCAGCTCGATCCGGGCGCAGGTTTCGATGTCGAAGCGTTGGATACCGCGGGCCGGCCGCTGCAAGGCGTCGAGCTCGAGGTCGTTCGCTATCTCGAGGACGACGAAGTCGATGCCCAGGGCGAGCCGCTGCCGGTCGAGGAAGAGCTGTACGGACCCTCTGAAGGCGGCGAAGACGAGGACTTCGAACGGTGGATCGCACTGCGCAATCGGCAGAGCTCCAACTGGCGCACCGTGACGACGAAACGCGGCGGCGTCGCTCGTTTGCGGGGTCTGGTCGCCGGTCTGTACGGACTGCAGGGACGCACGGCGAATCAGGACGCGGTACTCGGAGCGATCGAGCTCCGCAGGCCAGGGAGCGAATGGCAGCCGCCGGGTGAAGACCTGCTCGTCGAGTTGGATGACGCCGAGGATGCGGTGATCGAAGCGCGGCTCGTGCCGAGGGCCAGCCTGGAGTTTCGCGTGCTTTGCGACGACGGTGGCGAGCTGCCGGAGAGCGCTGACGTCGAGGTCTACCGAACGCTGCGTTCCGTCGGCAACGTCACACTCGGGGTCGCGGACGAAGAGCCGGCTCTCGCGCTCGAGAGCCGTCGGCTCTCGAAGTCGGGGCGACTGCTGGTCGCGCCTCTGGATCGAGGTGCTTTCGAGATCGCCGTGAAGCCGAGTGGATTCGATCGCTGGACGTGGGCCTTCGAGGCGAACGAGCGCGCCAAGGCGGTAGCGCTGACGATCGAGTCCGCCGATGTGCGCCGCGGCGCGCTGCTGCGAGCCGGTGAGTTCGTCGTCGAGTGTGCGCCGGCCCTCGACCTCGTGCTCGAACCCGCCACTGCAGCCGTCTTGCGCGACGGGCAGCTCGAGTCGGAAGTGAAGCTGTTCGACATCACCTACGCGCGCGGCGGTCGCCCTTCCGATCGCGCGAAGCCCCAGGACGAGGCGTATCGCGAGCTGCCCGCGCCCCGCCCGCGCTGGCGAGGCAACGTGCTCGAGCTCCGAGGACTCCCGGCGATCGACGTGCGCGTGCGCCTCGAGCTGCGGCACCCGGACATCTCGCCGAGCGGTGAGCTGATCGCCGAGGTGGAGTGGGAGGCGCAGCGCGGTGGATACCGGCGGCAGGTCGTCGGGGTGGAGTAAGGGGGGCTTTGGGGGCGTGATGGGCTGCTGGGGCGCGGACTCGGATCAGATTGCTACGTCGGCAGACTCGTTTACGGCTGCGCCGCAATCTCTTCTGCACTCCCTGCAACGACGCCTTTCGTAAGCGACGCCGGCCCATCGCGTCGTTGCGAGGAGCGCAGAAGCCGCTGAGGCGCAGCCGTAGAAAGGCTGCCGACGCGGCTATCCCCTCAGAGTTCGGGCCCCAGCGAACGAAGCACGGTGAGGCGTGCCCTTCGATCGTCGACGACGGGCTCTGATCCGACCCCTCGTCGCTGCGTTGAGCCGAGGGGATGCATCAGCGAACGTCCCGAGGTGGTGCGTTGCTTCGATTGCCGGGGACGGGCTTTGGTCCGATCCCTCGTCGCTTCGCTCCTCGGGATGACCGGCCTTGGTGTGGTTGGAACCACACCTGGCCTGCCAAGCGACGCGGGCGAAGCCCGCATGGACGAGGCGAATGCCCTCTGCGATTTCCAGCAAGAGGCCGTCTTTCGCCGGAGGGCGAACGGAGACAGTTGCAACAGGAACGTCTGACTGCGTTCGCCTTCGCGGAGGTCTGCGTAGCAGACCGGAGTATCGACACGAGGTGAGCACACCGTCACAGCGGATGGATGGTGTGGCCTCCGTCGATGACGATGCCCTGGCCGGTCAGGAAGTCGCTCTGTTTCGACGCGAGGTACACGGCGATGCCCTCCATGTCCTCGAGCACGCCGATGCGGCCGATTGCCGAGCGGCGCCGGGCCGCTTCCTGAAAGGCGTCCGACGAGGTCAGCGACATCTCGGTCTCGATGAAGCCGGGGAGGATCGCATTGACGCGGATGCCGGCCTGGCCGAGCTCGATGGCGAGTGCGCGGACGAGGCCGACGACGGCCGCCTTGGTCGTGGAGTACCCCGCCGCTCCGGCCGACCCGATGAGTGCCGCCGCCGAAGACGTGACTACGAGGCGGCCACCGGCTTTGCGCGCCATGAGGTGCTCGGTCACCGGCTTCCACGTTTTGACCACGCTCATGAGGTTGAGGTCGATCGTGCCCTGCCAGTCGTCGTTCGGCGTCAGGTGCGAGAGGCCGCGGAAGCCACCGCCGCCGGCGTTGGCGAAGCAGCAGTCGACCTGACCGAAGCGTTCGATCGTACCGGCAAAGGCGGCGGCGATCTGGTCGTCGTCGGTGACGTCGCAGGCAAACGCCTCCACGTCGCCACCCATCTCGCGCAGCTCGGCGACGGCCGCAGCGTTCTTTTCCTCGTTGCGGCCCCAGACGGCGACGCTGCCGCCGCACCGGACGAGTCCGCGTCCGTAGGCGAGTCCGAGACCGCCGTTGCCGCCGGTGATGATCGAGACGTTGTCGGAAAGATCGAACATGGATCGGTTCCTCGAGGTTGCAGCGCCGCGGTGACCTCAGAGGCACCGTCGGCGCGGTGTGTGTGAGCGCTGAAGGTGGAGATCGAGTCCGATTCGACCGCTACTCGGGCTTCTGGAAGCGTCTCGCGGAGAGCGGTGAGCCTTCCGGTGGGACGAAGAAGCCGAGCAGGTTGCCGTCGGGATCGCGGCCGAACTGGATCGTGCCGCCGTCGATCGACTCGGGCTCCGAGACGATCGTGCCGCCCGCTGCGCTCACCGCTTTGCCGACGTCGGCCACATCGTCGACCTCGAAGACGACCATGCTGTAGCCGAGGGCCGTAAGCGGTCGCGGCGCCTTCAGCGTCTCGGGAGGATGGCTGAGATAGTGAATGATCTCGACCTCCAGGTTGCCGGTTTGGAACCAGGCCATCTGGAGCAGCGTGCCGGGCAGCCCGGAGACCTCGTCGAACGGCTGGCCGGAGAGCCCTTCGGTGCCGCCCGCCCGCCGCGGGCTCGGCGTGCCGAGCAGCTTGGAGTAGAAGGCGACCGTGCGCTCCATGTCGGGCGTGGCGAGCGAGATGTGTCGCAGTCTGTGGAAGCCGGGCTTCAGAGAGTCTGGCGGCACGCGGCTCACGTCAATGTGCTCGACCTCGAAGAGCACGCCGTCGGGATCTTTGGCGTAGGCGTACTGCACGGGGTTCCGCGGATTGAGGGTCACCATCTCCGGGTTGCCGAGCGGTTGCGCGTCGCGCTCGAGGAACTTGGGGTAGAACCCTCTGTCGTCATCGGCCTGGAAGCAGACGTGCGCCAGACCCGTGCCGTTGACGGCAACGGCGCCCGAGTCCGGTGCGACGAGGGGCTTGCCGGACGCGTCGGTGAAGCTCATGACTCGCAGCTGCGCGTTCGTGCTCTCGAGCAGGCGAGTCTTCGCGGTGACGGCCTGGCCGGCGAACGCATCGAAGGCGGCGACGCCGCTCAACTCCGAGCGATTCGCCTCAGTGAGAGCGGCGGCATAGGTGTAGTCGTCCGCCGTTCGTTCGAGATCGGAGACGGTGACGCCGACGTAGCTGACGCCGCGAACGATCGTGTTCGGCTCCTCCTGTGCGGCAACCGTCGTGGGCGTCGCGAAGACCAATGCCAGAGCGGTGCAGGAGACGGCCGTTTGCAAGCCTCGAAGGGCTGTTGCACACTCGGTTTTTCCAACCATGAAGTCACCGTAGCACAGCGATTTTTGATCGCTGGCGTTGCGTCGGGAGAGCGCTGGCGACCGCCGCCGTTCGCCCAAGAGCCAGGAGATCCCAGTGAGCGCAAGTGCCCCCATTTTGATGACGCCTGGCTTTCTGTGCGCTGCGCTCGGTGGCCTTCTCTGCGGTCTGCCCGCGATGGCTCAGGACGCGCCGGACCCCGGATCACTGCTCTTCGAAGAGTACTGCTCCATCTGCCACGAACCGGCGATCGGCGGCGCGCCGACGGTCGAGTCGATGAACGCGATGTCGGCCGACCGCATCTTCGCCTCGATGGACTCCGGGATCATGGAAGAGCAGGCCACCGATCTCAGCGAAGAGCAGATGCTTCAGGTCTCCCGCTATCTCGCCGGTGAGTTGACGGGCGCGACGGACATCGATCGCGGCGAGTGGTCTTGCTCGGGCGCACGCCCGGCCGCGGGCCGTGCCGTCTGGGCAGGTTGGGGCTTCGACCTCCAGAATCGCCGGCACCTGGATGACGCCCAGCACTCGTTCCGTGCGGCGTCGCTCGACGGTCTCGAGCTGCGGTGGGCCTTTGGCTTTCCTGGCGCGGTCAGGGCTCGTTCTCAACCGATCGTCACCGAGAAGTTGGTCATCGTCGGCAGTCAGGAGGGCACCATCTTCGCTCTCGATCGCTACGAGGGCTGCGTCTGGTGGACCTATGAGGCCGAAGCAGAGGTGCGCAGCTCGCTGACCCTCGTCGAGGGCGAAGGCGTCGACGGCGAAGAAGGCCTTCCCCAGACGCTCCACTTCGGCGACTTCGAAGGCAGCGTCTACGCGATCGATGCCAACACCGGCGAAGAGGTCTGGAAGCGCGACGTCTCCGACCACAAGGACGCGACGATCACCGGCTCTGTCGCGCATCACGACGGCCGGCTCTTCGTACCGATGTCGTCGACCGAGATCGTCAGCGCCTTCTACAAGGAGTACGAGTGCTGCACCTTCCGGGGTGGCGTGCTCGCGCTCGACGCGGCCACGGGCAAGACGCTGTGGCGTATGTACACCACCGACGAGCCGACGAAGCGCAAGAAGAATTCGGCCGGAGTGCAGCTCTGGGGGCCGTCGGGTGCCCCGGTGTGGTCGGCGCCCACGGTCGACGTTGAGCGCGGCCTGATCTATGTCGGTACGGGCGAGAACTACAGTACGCCGGCCAACGACATGAGTGACGCAATCATCGCGCTCCAGCAGGAGACCGGTGAGATCGTCTGGGTGCAGCAGACGATCGAAGGCGACGCCTGGAACGGAGCCTGCGTCGGACCGAAGGTCAACTGCCCCGAAGAAGACGGGCCCGACTTCGACTTCGGTGCGCCGCCGATTCTGGCGAGCGTCGGCGACCGCGACCTGATCCTCGCTGGGCAGAAGTCCGGAATGATCTTCGGCATCGACCCGGACTCGGGGGAGATCGTCTGGGAGCAGCGCATGGGCATGGGCGGTTTCAACGGTGGTGTGCACTGGGGCATGGCCGTCGCTGGCGACCGTCTCATCGTGCCGATCACGGACACGCCGGGGAACCGCTTCACGACCGGCGAGCCGCGTCCGGGTTTGCACTCGCTCGATCTGCTGACGGGCCGCGCCCAGTGGAGCACGATCCATCCCAAGACCTGCACGGGCAAGCGCGAGTGCTATTTCCACGGCCTGTCGATGGCGATCACGACGACGTCCGAGCTGGTCTTCGCCGGCAGCCTCGACGGCCTGCTCAGCATCTACCGCGTTGCGGACGGTGAGCGTCTCTGGACCTTCCAGACGCGCCGCGACTTCGAGACGATCAACGGCGTCGAGGGGCGCGGCGGCACGCTCGATTCGGACGGTGTCGTGCTCGCCGGGAACCAGCTCTTCGTCAACTCGGGCTACGACAAGTGGGGCGAGTTCGCCGGCAACGTTCTCTTGCTCTTCGAAGTGAAGGAAGAGGACGGCGCAGCGGCCGACGACTGAGTCAGCGCTCAGTCGGCGACGTGCACCGAGCGCTTGCCGAGGTTGCCTCCGGCAAGCAGGTCGACGAGGGCGCGCGGGGCGGACTCGAGTCCGTCGAAGCGGTCTTCCAAGACGTTGAGCTTGCCGGCTTCGATCCAGTCGGCGAGCTGGCGGCGCGCCTCCTCGTAGCGGTCGACGTAGTCGAAGACGAGGAATCCCTCCATGCGGAGGCGCTTGTTGACGAGCAGGCCGGGCACGCCGCGCGGGCCGCCTTCGGGTGAGCTCGTGTCGTACTGCGAGACGACGCCGCAGCAGACGATGCGGCCGCGCTGGTTCGCGCGGAAGAGTGCGGAGCCGAGGACGTGACCCCCGGTGTTGTCGAAGTAGACGTCGACGCCGTCCGGCGTCGCCCCCTTGAGCTCGTCGCGGAAGTCGTCGGACTTGTAGTTCACCGCGGCGTCGAAGCCGAGCTCGGACTGAAGCTTGGCGCACTTGTTGTCCGACCCCGTCGTGCCGACGGCGCGGCAGCCGTGGATCTTGGCGAGCTGGCCGACGACGCTGCCGACGGCGCCGCCCGCAGCGGAGACGAGAACGGTCTCGCCGGGCTCGGGTCGGCCGACGTCGAAGAGCCCGAAGTAGGCCGTCATACCCGTGCCGCCGAGAATGCCGAGCTCCCAGGAGAGCGGACCGAGCGGCGTGATGCGACGCAGGTCGTCGCCCGGCAGCGCGGCATAGTCCTGCCACCCGGGCCTGGAGGAGACGAGATCGCCCTCCTTCCAGTCGGCGTGGCGACTCGCCTCGACGCGGGCGATGCCGCCGCCGCCCATGACGATGTCGGTCGTCGGCTTGCCGGCATAGCTGGCGCTGCCCTGAAGACCGGCGCGCATCGCCGCGTCGATCGACAGCTCGAGGGTGCGGCAGAGCACCTCGCCGTCGGCGGGCTCCGGCACGGCTGCCTCGTGAAGTCGGAAGTGGCGCTCTTCGAGGCGTCCCTGGGGAAGCTCGGCGACGAGAATCTGGCGGTTCGTAGACATTGTGTTGCTCCTCGGACGCTTGGGGAGGCGTCACCCTATCGCGTCCGCGACGGCGGACGCTTTCGTCGAAGAGCCTCCGAAATTGTCTCTCCTCGCTCGTTGCCCCCGAGAGAACCTCTGGTTTTCGGCGAAGAGGCTCCTGGCATGCGGCGTGCTTCCTCCGAAACAGGACACCGACCTCCGAACGTTCTGGGAGCATCCCATGAAGCTATCTTTCAGCTCTGCATCAGGAAACCGGGCCTCGCGTGAGCTTTCTCGCCCGCGCGAATCGCGTCTCAGCTCAGCGACGCTCTTGCGTTCGTCCGGCGACGCCGCAGGGTGGGTTCTCCGCGATACGAGCTGGCCTTCGGGATCGAAGGGTTCGGGCGAAAGCGAAGACAAACGCTGAGCGCGATCTGCGCACTGGCTGTACTCCCAGTGCGCAACCCTTCGCCGCCCCAATGCGGTGGATCCGCTGAAAACCCTTATGTTTTCGATGGTTTGAACCCGGCACGACCTCTGCTCTGATGCGGGGCGAGGTCGCCGTCGCGGCCTCTCTGGATCTTGGAGGTCGTGATGAGACAGCTGCCAGTCGACACATCGAACAAAGGCGCACCCGCGGGGAGTGCCTGCTCGTGAGCCAGATGCAGCACGCGCGCTGGCTTCACGGTCAGCTGCCAAACCTCGTCGAGGAAGGCCTGCTGACGCCGCAGCTCGCCGAGCAGCTCCGGCAGCGGTTTCCCGTCGCGACGGAGGAGGGGCGCAGCGCGCGTCTCGTGACCCTGGTCATCGGCGTGCTCGGCTCGGCACTCATCGGGAGCGGAATCATTCTCCTCCTGGCGCACAACTGGGACGATCTCTCCCGGGCGGCACGCACGGTGATCGCGTTGACGCCGCTCTGTCTTGCGCAGGTGGCGGCCTGCTGGGCGCTTTGGCGCCGAGCCAGCCGCGCCTGGTGCGAGGGCGTCGCCGTCTTCTGGGTCTTCGCCCTCGGTGCGGCACTCGCTCTGATCGAGCAGACGTATCACTTCGGCGGCCCGCCGGACGGCCTGCTCTTGCGCTGGCTACTCCTCGGTCTACCGATCGTCTATCTGCTGCGCTCCGCGACGGCTGCTTGCCTTGCCTGCTGGGGCATCGCCGTCTGGACAATGATGTCGTTCGACATCGGCCACGGCTGGAAGAGCGATATGCCGCTTCTCCTGGTGCTTCTGCTGGTGCCTTTCCTCTTCTTGCTGCGGCGCGACGGCGGTCGTCGGGTCGCCAGTCGCTGCGTCTCCTGGGCGCTCGTGCTGCCGACCTTCCTGGCCTTTGTCTCACCGCTGCGCTTGCTGCCGGATCCTGTCGGTGCCCTCGCGGCCGCCTTCGTCTTTGCCGGCTTCCTGGCCATCGACCGTACGGCGGATGCGGAGCAGCAGCGGGTGCTGGCTCGGCCCTGGTGGGTCGCGGCACGGCTGGGCACTGTCGGCTTTCTCCTGGCGCTGAGCTTCGACGAGGCTCTGCCCCTGATGAAGGCCTTCTCTGAGCTGGAGTGGATGGACGCACTGCGCGGCCTGGGCCCCGTCTTCCTGCTGTTCGCCGTGCTCGTTCGACCGCTCTGGAAGCGACGTCGCGAGCTCGGCTTCGAGTGGGCTTGGCTGGCGGTGCCGTTGGCCTTCGTCACCGTCACGTTTCTTGGCGAGGCGGTCGGTGAAGAGGGGTACCAGCTCCTGATGAACCTCCTGCTCCTCGCCTTGGGCATCGGCGGCATCTTGCTGTCTTTTCGTAGCCACTCTTTGCTGCAGCTGAACTTCGGTCTCGGTGTCGTCACGCTGCTTGCGATCGTTCGCTTCTTCGACAGCGGTATCGACTTCAGCGTGCGTGGCGTCGCCTTCATTCTGGTGGGCTGCCTCTTCTTCGGACTGAACGCCGCGCTGGTGCGGCGGCGGAGGGCTCTGTCATGACGGACGTCAAAGACTCGCGCGTCGCCGGGCGCACGCTTCTGTGGGCCGCACTCGCGGTGGCCAGCACAGCGCAGCTCATCGTGCCCGTGTCGATGATCCTGGGCCGGGAGGCGACGCTGCGCGAAGGTAAGGCCTTTCACTTCGAGACGGCGCCGGTCGACCCGGTCGACGTCTTGCGAGGCCGCTACGTTCGTTTGGCTTACGCTCAGACGCAAGTACCGTCCGCGACGGGCTTGGACCTCGAACGCGGTGAGACGATGTACGTCTCGATCCAAGTGGACGAGGACGGTATGGCGCAGATGGTGGAAGCCTCAGCCAGGCGCCCGGAGAGCGACTACCTGAAGCTCCAGTACCGAGGAAGCAGCAGCGCCGGCGAAGAGTCCGTCTACGTCCGTCTCCCCTTCGACCGCTTCTACATGGACGAGCGCAAAGCCCCTTCGGCCGACATCGCGATGGCTCGCCTGCGTCGCCAGGAGGCGACCGACCCGAGCTACGCCGTGGTGCGCGTGCGCGACGGCCGTGCGGTTCTCGAAGACGTGATCGTCGGCGGCCAGCCCATCGTCGAAGCGGCGGAAGCCGTGCTCGAAGAGGCCGAGTCCGAGCAGCTCGAGTGATCGCAGTCACCGGCTGAGACGGACGCTCGCCAGGCCCGCAGCTCGTTGGTTTTGCGCTGCCGGCCACGGACTGCCCCCTAGAGGAGATGAACATGCGACTTCCGGGGCGCTCGGCGTTGCGCCGTCGGATCGCCCTCAAGATCCGGCCGCGGGGGCGAAGCGAACGATCCGTCGGAGGCCGTCGCGATTGAGCTAGCATTCGCGCGCCCCGAAACCGGATGGAGTCCGCCATGACCGACAGCTCGCAGCCTCTCGATACAACTCCCGTGCTCGTGGGGGGCGGGCAAGCCGTTCTCGGCGACCTGCCGGATCTCGAAGGGGAGGTTCTTCATCCGATGGACCTCTGCGCCGACGCGGCGAGGCGGGCGCTGGACGAAGCCGGCGCGAAAGGCGATCTCGCCGCCGCTCTGCAGTCGATCACCGTGGTCCGGATGTTCGAGGACTCTGGATCTCGTCGCATGCACGAGTTCGGGCGCAGCTCCAACCCGCCTCGCTCCGTCGCCCGGCGCATCGGAGCCGACCCCGCTGAAGCCGTCTACAGCTCGGCCGGAGGAGCGACGCCGCAGAGTCGCGTGAACCAGCTCGCCGAGCGCATCGCCCGCGGTGAGCTGGAGGCTGCACTGCTCTGCGGGGTGGAGAACATCGCCACGGTCGTTCATGCGATGCGCAACGGCGCGGAGCTCGACTTCGAAGAAGACGTCGAGGGCTCGCTCGTCGACGAAGGCTTCGGGGATCATTGGTTCGACAAGCATCAGTTGACTCACCGCTTCGCCCAACCGGTGCACTGCTATCCACTGCTCGAGCATGCGATTCGGGCTGAGCGGGGCCACTCGGTGGAAGAGCACCTCCGTCACATGGCCGAGCTCTTCGCCCCCTTTTCCGAGGTCGCCGCGGCAAACCCGTACGCCTACCGTGCCCAGGCCTACTCCGTGGACGATCTGACGGAGCCCACGGGACGCAACCGCTTCATCGGTTACCCGTACGGTCGTCTGCTGAACGCACGGGACCGCGTCGATCAGAGCTCCGCGGCCGTGCTGCTCTCCGTCAGCAAGGCGCGCGAGCTTGGAGTGCCGCGGGAAAACTGGGTTTTCCTGAACGGCTGCTCGGACGTCGCCGAGAACAAGCTGCTCCTCGAGCGTCCGCTCTATCAGCGCTCTGAGGCGGCCCGCCTGATGGGCGTCACGGCTCTCGAGATGGCCGGGCTCGGCATGGACGACATGGCGTCGATCGATCTTTACAGCTGCTTCCCTTCGGCCGTCGAGATCGTGACCCGCGAGCTGGGCCTCGCCGAGGACGATCCTCGCGGCCTGACGACGACCGGCGGCCTGCCGTACTTCGGCGGCCCCGGGAACAGCTACTCGCTGCACGCGATCGCCGAGGCCGTGCGTCGGGCACGCGAGGCGCCGGGTACTTACCATTGGGTGAGCGCCAACGGTGGCAACGTCAACAAGCAGTCGGCGGGTATCTACTCGACCGAGGCGATCCTCGGCACGTGGGAGCGAAAGGACCCGGCGCTCGATCAGCAGAAGATCGCGGCGCAGGAGCTACCGCCGATCACGCTCGAGCCCGACGGCGAGGCGACCGTCGAGACCTTCACGGTCGCCTTCGACAAGGAAGAGCTCGACTTCGGGCTCGTCGTCGGCCGCCAGGTGAGCGACGGCGCTCGTTTCCTCGCCAGGGTCGCTTCCGAAGAGACCGACACTCTGAAGGCGCTGCTCGAAGCTGGGATGGACGTGCGTGGTCGCGCGTCGACGAAGGACGAGATCAGCACGTTCGTCGCGAGCTAGTCGCCTGCCTCACTGAGAAACTCGGCCACATGCCGCGCCAGCGCTTCCGCATCGTGCAGGTGGAGCAGATGAGGCCAGCCGTCCAGAGCGAGCCTCCAGGCCGTTTCGCCGACGGCTGCTGCGGTCTCCGTGAGCATGGCGTCCGTGGCGTACTCGTCGGCCGTGCCCTGTGCGATCAGGGTCGGCGCCGCGATCTTGCCGAGCTGAGGTCGGATGTCCCAGGAGGCGAACTCCTCGGACGCCCAGACGCCGCTCCACGCGGTAAAGAGGGCGGCGGCATCCCGGTGATAGCTGGCAAGGGAGTCGATCAACGGGGTCGGCAGTCGAGCCATACCGCGCACCGCACGAGCGCAGACCGGCTCCACCCAGCTGTGGGCGGCAAGGGCACTGACCGTTCGCGGGCGCGTCGGATGGCGGGCAGCGAAGAGCAGTGCGATCGTGCCGCCGTCCGAAAGGCCGACGAGGTCCGGATGCTCGATGCCGAAGTGATCGAGCAGCGCGCCGAGGCGCTCGGCCTCGCGGTCGAGCCAGTCGGTCGGCCAGGGGCCTGTCGGCACGGGCGTCGAGGAGCCGTGCCCCTGTCTTTCATAGGCGATCACGGACCGGCCCGTGGCTTCACTCAGGCACGCCGGGAAATCACGCCACTGAGCCAAGGAGCCGAGACCGTCGTGCAGGAGCACGACCTGCGGACTTCCTGCTCCCCACTGTGCCCAATGCAGGCTCGCGTCGCTGAGCTGCAGGGTCTGTGTCGTGACCGGTTCCATGGCGTGTCGCGCATCATGTCAGCCGCCGACTCGAGACGAGGGGAGCGGGCACCCTGACCACCTCGCGGGTGCCCGCACCGGGGCGTCAGCCCATCAGGTACCAGAACTCCTCTTCGACGATCTTGCCTCCGTCGACGGTGAAGAGGGCGATCTCGCTCATCTGCATGCGCTCGCCGTCCTTGGGCGTGACGTCGAGGTCGAACTTCACCGAGAAGCGGTTTTCGTGGCCGCCGACGAACGGGCCGGTGGCCGTGGTGCTGTGCACCTCATTGTTTTCGTACCACCACTGGTTCTTGCCCTTGATTGCCTCGATGCCCTCCATGCGTGCCGGCATCTCGTCGCTACCCTGACCTTCGATGCTGACGATGTTGTCCCCGTAGAGCTCTTCCAGGCACTGTTGGCCTTTGCCTTCGTTGAAGAGTGCGACGAGACGGGATCCGATTTCCATTGCTGACATGGCGTAGGCCTCCAGTGTTGTGGGAGTGACTCTGCCGAAGCCGGCAGAGCCGTGGGAAGGGAGGGCTCTCAGGCCCCCTCTTCGTAGCTGCGGAAGAGGTCTTCGAGAGTTCGTCCTGCCTCTGGGGCGAACTCCGTCTCGAGCTCTTCGAAGGAATCGATGCGGTCGACCCGGAAGCTGCGGAAGTCCTCGCGCAGCTCGCACCAGGAAGCCAGGGTCCAGGTGGAGCCCCAGAAGAAGAGGCCCAGTGGACGCACCGTGCGCTCGGTGCCGCCCCCTTCGCGATCGGTGTAGGAGAAGCGAATGCAGCGCCGACGATCGACGGCGCCGCGCAGCTCGCCGAGCAGTTCCCTGGACGTCGAGCTCTGACGGAAGTTCCAGGCGAAGAGCGTCGCTCGCTCGATCTTCGAGCGCAGATGCTCCGGAACCACCGCGTCGACCTTCGAGAGGACGGAGTCCGCGGCTTCCGCGAGCCCGGGGTCGGCCCAGCTCTGCACCATGCGGGCGCCGAGTGCCAGCGCTTCCAGCTCGGTCTCGTCGAACATCAGTGGCGGCAGGTCATAGGAGCGACTCAACATGTAGCCGACGCCCGCCTCACCGTTGATCGGCACGCCGGAGAGTGTGAGGTCACGGATGTCTCGGTAGATCGTGCGTACCGAGACGCCGAGCCGGTCGGCGAGGTGCTCACCGGTCACCGGGCGCCGGCGCCGGCGCAGCAGCTGGATGATCTGGAAGAGTCGGTCGGCTCGGCGCATGGTGTGTCTCTACTGAAGGCGGCTTCGAGGGTTGCAGCGCCCTCCTGACAGCCTCTTGTCAGGAGTGGCTCGAAAGCCGCTTCATCCTGACAGGACGATGTCAGCAGGCGACGAGTCGGTGCGCGGCTGTGCGAGCGGCGCTTCGTGGGCCGGGGGGTGGACTATGATGCGGGCGCTTCTCGCGCCTTTTCCTGGCGAACCCGCCGCATCAACCCGGAGACCTCATGACCGATTCATTCCGCGCCGTCGTGGCCCGCAAAGACGATGACTCCCCCCAGACGGTGGAGATCGCCCACCTCGAGGTCTCCGATCTTCCGGAACACGACGTCCTGATCGACGTCGAGTACTCGACGCTGAACTACAAGGACGGTCTGGCGGTCACCGGAAGCGCTCCGATCTGCCAGAAGTTCCCCATGGTCTGCGGGATCGACCTCGCCGGCACGGTGGCCGAATCGGCGAGCGACGCGTTCTCAGCCGGCGACCGTGTGCTCGTCAACGGCTTCGGCCTGAGTGAGCGTCACTGGGGCGGCTACTCGCAGAAAGTGCGCATGAAATCCGAGTGGCTCGTTCGTATCCCCGACTCGATGACCGCGCAGCAGGCGATGGCTGTCGGCACCGCGGGCTACACCTCGATGCTCTGCGTCATGGCGCTGCAGAAGAACGGCGTGACGCCGGAGGACGGCCCGGTCGTCGTCACCGGCGCGGCCGGGGGCGTTGGGTCGGTCGCCGTCGCGCTGCTGGCCGATGCCGGATACGAAGTGATCGCTTCGACCGGTCGAGCCTCGACGCACGAATACCTGCGCGGGCTCGGCGCCAAGGAGTTCCTCGATCGCGAAGAGCTGGCGGCCAAGCCGCGTCCGATCGGCAAAGAGCGATTTGCCGGCGGCGTCGACTCCGTGGGTTCGACGACGCTCGCCAACGTGATTGCGCAGACGAAGTACGACGGCTGCGTTGCGGCCTGCGGACTGGCGGGCGGCATGGATCTTCCGTCGAGCGTCTACCCGTTCATCTTGCGCAACGTGACGCTGGCCGGCGTCGACTCAGTGATGGCGCCGCAGGCGCGACGTCAGGAGGCGTGGGATCGCCTCGGACGCGAGCTCGACCTGGCGAAGCTCGAGGAGATGACGAGCGTCGAGCCGATGTCCAAGATCGAAGAGCTCGCCGGTGCGATCCTCCAGGGGCAGACGCGGGGACGCGTCGTCATCGACGTCAACGCCTGACCGACGGCCGGTTCGCCGCCTAGCGGGCCGTCCGCAGCATCGGCTGGCGGCGCCAGTACGTGAGCGAGCGCCACAGCCATTCGAGCGGTCCGAAGCGGAAGCGCGTGAGCCAGAAGCGGCTCAGCGCGAGCTGGCAGGAGAAGACGACGATCACGAGCAGCACTCGCTCCGTGCCGTTCACGCTGGCGAACTTGCCGAGCCCCCAGCTGTACATCACGAAGGTGCCGATCAGGCTCTGGCTGATGTAGTTCGTGAGGGCCATGCGACCCGCGGCGGCCAGCAGCTCCAGCAGCTTCTCGAACAGCCCGAACTGCGCGAGGAGCAGCGCGGCACTCAGGTAGCCGAGGCTCAGGATGGGGCCGCCAACGACGCGGAAGACCTCGCTGAGCACCGCTCCGGTATAGCTCTGAACGGCGAGCGGAAGAACCGCTGACGCCGTACTGAGGGGCAGGCCGACGAGCATGGCGAGCCCGACGAGCCGTGTTCTCCAGCGCTCTCCCTTCTCTTCGAAGAAGCCGATCTTCACGAGAGCGGCGCCGAGGGCGAACATCGCCAGGATGTCGAGCCCCGCAAAGAGGGTGATGATCGAGACGAAGACGAAGCTGACGGCGCGGAAGCCGGCGGTCCGCAGATAGGGGCCGTCTCGGTAGGCGCCGATCTCGGCGGCCATCCACTCCTTCGACTCGATGTCGCCTTCCGCGAAGATCGGCAGAATCTCCTCGGGGAGCTCGAAGTTCCGGGCGGTCTCCAGAGCCGCCTCGCGCGACGTCTCGAAGGGGTTCTCGTCCGATCCGATCGATGCGAGGCCTGCAAAACCCGCCATGACGACGACGGCACCGAACCAGAGAAGCCCGGAGATCTGCAGCAGTGTTTTCCCCGCGAAGCCACTCGCGAGGAGTAGCAGCAGCCCGGCAAAGCTGTAGACGAAGAGAATGTCGCCGTACCAGAGGAACAGGCCGTGGAAGAGCCCAAAGCCGGAGAGAAAGAGGAGTCTTCGCAGGTAGAGCGGCGTGAACGCTGCTCCTCGGCCTTCGACGTTGCGCTTCTGCAGGATGAGCCCGGCGCCGAACAGCATCGAGAAGAGGGGATAGAACTTCCCCTCGCAGAACATCTCGACGAAGAGCCAGGCGAGGCCGTCTCCCTTGCCCTCAGGGATGAGCTCCGTCGCGCCGACCGGAAGCGACATGAAGTCGATGTTGACCAGGAAGATACCCAGCAGGGCGAAGCCCCTTGCCACGTCGAGGCCGACGATGCGCTGCGACTCGCGGGGCCGCGCTGAGCTGGATTCGGCAGCAGTTGGCGGCGGGAAGGGAGCCTCGGTTGCGTCGTCAGCTGCAGGAGCGGGGGGAGTGTCGCTGGTCACTCCCACAGACTACCGTGCACACCTCGTGGTGTGCACGTGCAGGACGGGGTCAGCGGTGCTCGCGCCGACGCTTCACCGGCACGCGGACTGGTGCGGGTCGCAGAGCCTGGGCGCTGAGGCCGGCGAGCAGAGCGAGAGCGAGGAGGCTGAGGGTAGCGAGCATGGAGATCTCCGGCAGGGTGACGCGGTGATGCGTCGAGGTGGGACGAGCAAGAGTCGTACCGGTTGCAACGCGTCCTGCCGGCCGGGGATTCCCGCGCCGGCAGGCCGCCCGCCGCCACCTCGGCTGACGCTCGTTGTCAGTCCGTGCTGTGTTCCGGGCGGTCGCTCCTCAGAAGCTGAAGTCGATCCCGAGAATCGGAATCGCGTCCTCGTCGCGGAGGCCGTCATCGCTGAGCGTGAAGGCCACGCTGGCGGAGATCAGAACGCCGCCGGTGACGTTGATCTTGAAGCCAGCTGCGCCGAGCAGGATGTTGAGATCGTCCGTCGCCGTCTCCAGGACGGCCCGCTCCGTGCTGCGGATGAAGTCCTCGTCGTGACGGCGGAAGAGGTGTGTCTCGCTGCCGACGCTCAGCTGGTTTGCGTCGAGGAGAGTGCGCCAGACCGCGTCGATGCCGAAGGTGACGCGCTCGTGCAGGCCGACGGAGAAGCCGGCGGCGAAGTTGATCTCGTCGGACAGGTCGCCGATGAGGTCGCTGCCACCGCTCGACGAGGTGTAGCCGAAGTTGGCGTAGGGCGAGAACCGCCCGAACTGGCCGGAAGAGATGAAAAAGAGCTTGGCCTGCGTCGCCCCGGAGCCCAGGAGGTCCTCCTCGTCGCCGGTGGGCAGGCGGAGGTCGAGCGCCACGGCGAAGGCGGCACCTTCGCTGCGGGCCAGAGTGTACTTGCCACGCACGAGTACGTCGCCCAGTCCGCTCGCCGAGTCCGAAGTGAAGAAGGACTGCTCGTCGCTGCCGTCGGGAAAGCGATGGAAGGGCGGATCGCTGAAGCCGGAGCTGGCGATGCGATCGATGCGCGTACGGAGCCGGGCGTCGAGGTCGACGCGAACGAGTGGCAGCGCGAAGGCAACGTCGAAGCGTTCGGTGATCCCATAGGTGCCGAAGAACACTGCCGTTTCGGTGGAAAGGTCGAGCGCGACGTCGGCGAGCACGAGGTCGCCTTCGAAGAAGGTGTTCGTCGTCGTCCCGTCCATGTTGGTGTCGAGGTGATTCAAACCAAAGTTGATGTCGCCGTTGCGCAGATCGAGGTCGTCGATCGAGTCGTAGTCGACCGTGAAGACGTTGAAACCGAAGTTCCACTTGCCTTTGCCGACGGTCTGGCCGCGTTCGCCGAAGACCGTCCCGAACGAGGAGGTACTGCGTTCGAAGATGCCGAGCTCGGCGTTGTAGGTGTAGGTGAAACCACCGGACGATGTGCCCAGAGGAAAGGTCGCCAGCTGACCGACGATGCTGCGATTGATCTGGATGCCGGCGTCGCGCAGAGCGTCGCTGCTCTCGACGAAGTGAGCCTCATGTCCCGCTGGGAAGAGCACGATCGTGCGGTCCAGCAAATCCGGGATGAGATTGGAAAGGTCTTCGAACTGCGCCGCAGCGGGCGCCGCCACGAAGAGCGCGAAGAGCATGAGAACGAGAAGCGCGCCGCGGGCGCACTGCAGGATACGGATGTGCATCGAGATTCCCCCTGAGCCTCGATTCGCGAGCCGACTAGATCGACTCGACGAACCAGGAGCCATTCGATTTGACTAAACGAAACACTGTCTGAGTCGTGGCGCTCTGACGCCTTCCGGCCTTCGGCTTGACCTCGCGGAAGACCGAGCAGTCGGCTGTCGCGGTCGCAGCCTGAGCCACGATGCGACAGTTCTGGAGAGTCATGGACTGCGCTTGCACGGAGCGGAAGCTGCGGTCCATCTTGTCCAGCTGATCGCCCGTCAGCGAAGGCCAGATCGCTTTGAGGGCACCCAGATCGCGACTGTCGAAAGCCTTGCGGTAGGCGTCGAGCGCCGTCCGGATCGCGGGCGACTCGTCGACGGGCAGCGCGGCCTTCGGCACCGGCTTGGGCGCCGGTCGGTCGAGGGTCGCGGGCTGAGCGGCTGCGACGCTCGACGTGGCGACCGGAGCTGTCGCTGCGGTACGCACGGGCGTCCTGGTTTCGACCGCGGGTCGCGGCGCGTCGCGCATCGGTGCCGCCTGTTTCTTCACGGGCTCCCGAGGAACGGTGTCGCTTGCGGCGGGCCGGCTGGGGGAGTCGCTGCCGGTGGCGGCAGAAGCGATCCGGGGCTCGCGCTTTGAAGGTTCGGGCACTTTGGCTGCGGGTTTTTCGTCGCTGCTCTCTTGGACGATGGAACGCGGCTCGTCTCGCTCTTTCACCGGACGGCGAGCTTCCGGTTTCGAAGCGGGCGGGGCGCTCTTCTTCGAGGCTTCCTTCACAGTGGGCTTCGTCGAAGAGTCTTTCGAGGGTTGATCGGGCACCGCAGCCGGCTCGACGTCGCCCGTCGGCTCGGAAGCGTCGTCGGCGCGATCGGCCGACTCAGTCGGCAGATCGATCTTCGCGACCTGCGGTGCGGGATCGACGTCACCCGGCGCCAAGGCTTCTCGCAGGCTGCGCTGGAAGAGGAACATCGCGACGAGCGTCGCCGCCGAGAAGGCAATCGCCACCCAAAGGAGGCCCTTGGAAGCAGGAACGAAGGCTCGGGAGACGTCCTGACGACTGATCGTGCTCACGGTCGCCGTCGCTGTCCCTGTCCCTGTCTCTGGCGCGTCGGCGAGCACGGTGTGCTGGCTATCGGGAGCGACGATCTGGGTTGCCGCTTCGACTCTGGGAGCCGGCGCGATGATCGTCGGCATTTCGCCCGAGGCAACGTTCGCCGTCTGGACGTGTTCCGGTTCGGTCAGGCAGCGAATCACCTCGTCGAAGCTCGCCGGTCGATCGCTGGCCTCTTTGCGCAGGCAGTGATCGATCAGAACGCTCAGGCTCTCGGTGCAGTCGCAGACCTCCCGGAGGGGTGCGGCATCCTGGCTCATGACCTGGTAGAGCAGCGCCGAGATCGTCGTGCCCTCAAACGGTCTCTGGTAGGCCAGCAGTTCGTAGGCGAGCACTCCGAAGGAGAAGATGTCGCACTGCGGCCCGATCTCGCCGTCGCCGAGTTGCTCTGGCGCAAGGTAGGCGGCGGTGCCGAGCATTGTGCCCGTGCGCGTCAGTTTGGTTTGCAGATTCGTGAGCTTCGCGATGCCGAAGTCCATGACCTTGATGCTGCCGTCATCGAGCCGGCGGATGTTGCCGGGCTTGACGTCGCGGTGCACGATGCCGTGCTTGTGTGCGTGGCCGAGTCCACGTGCCGCCTGCACCAGGTAGTTCACCTTGGTGTCGAGGGAGAGCTCTTCCTTCCTTGCGATCACGTCCGTGAGATCCTCGCCCGAGAGGTACTCCTGGACGAGGTAGGGCACCTCGTCGTGCGTACCGAAGTCGTGCACGATCGTGATGTTGGGATGCTGCAGCGACGCGACGACCTCGGCCTCCCGCTGGAAGCGGGCGCGGATCTCTTCTTCGTCGCTGAGGCAGGTCTTGACGGCGACGAGCCGCTTGAGGACCGTGTCCTTCCCTCGGTAGACCGTGCCGAAGCCGCCCTGGCCGATCTCCTCGAGGATCTCGTATTTTCCGATGCTTTCCATGCCCCCTCCTAGCTCCCCATCGGCGTTCCGTCGCGGGTTGCGCCAAGCCTGGTGATCCTGCGCGGCAGAGCAGCCACGGGATCGGCCGGAAGCGGTGCAGGGCAGGGCACGACAAACATCGCAGGACTCGAAGTCATCGGCGTCGCCGCGCTCGATTCAGCCTCCTCGGCAGCGACACCGCAAGTGACAGTCAAAGAAAGCAAGACCTGTACCGCCCGACAGTCGGCGCAAATCGTCAGTACTTCCGGGAGTCCTACACGACCGGACCCGTCAGGAGTGACAGTGAGTGTCACTCGAGGGTGCCGCAGGAGAGGCGGCCACCGTCTGCCGGACGTTCAGCTCTGATGCCCGGACCAGTCGCCCAGGCTGCCGCTCTCGAAGCCGTTGCGAAAGAGGGGCGGTGCGCTTCCGGCGACGATTCCCAGGTTCTGACCGGGGCTGAAACCCGGAAAGACCTGGCCCAGGTTCGGGTTGCCGAGGCGTCGTTCGAGGATTTCGCTGAGAACCTGTCGGTAGTCGGTCGTGACGTCGACGTCGGTGCCGTCGAAGAGCTGGCCACTCGACAGGCCAGGCCACGAGCCGAAGAGCTGTCCGCCGTTGACGCTGCCTCCCATCACGAGCATGACGTTGCCGTAGCCGTGCTCGGTGCCCGCGTCGGAGTTCTCACGCAGCTCGCGCCCGAACTCGCTCTGCACCGTCACCGTCGTGCGCTGGAGGAAGTTGGCCGCACCGCTGCCGACGTCGAGATCGGCGTAGAGCGCGGCGAGTCCGCGCGAGAGATCGTCGAAGAGCCCCGAGAGATAGCCGTCGGGTCCGACGCCCTGGCCTTGATGCGTGTCCCAACCGCCGAAATCGATGGTGGCGACCTGCAGACCGATGTCGAGCTTGATCATCTGCGCGACGATCTGCAGCTGATCGCCGAAGTCGGTCTCTGGATAGACCGCGCCGTTGGACGGTGAGTAGCCCTCGTCGAAGTTCGATTCGATGAGATCCATCGCGTTGAACGCCTGGACACCGCTGGTGTGCAGCCAGCTGGAGTCGTTGTTCCACATCGTCTGCAGTGCGACCTTCTGCTCGTCGATCCAGTTCCACGGGCCGAAGTTGATGTTGAACGAGTTGGGGTCGGCGACGTTGACGGTCTCGTAGCTCGACAGCAAAGAGACCGGTTGCAGGTCGCCGATCGACAGGCTCGGCATCTCCGCGCCAGCGGGCAGCGTCGGACTCGAAGCGAGATGCCGCGTCAGCCATCCGGAGGTGCCGTTCGGCTGCGTGCCGACGCCGATCTCGATGATGTTCATCGCGTCGAAGTGGCTGCGATTCACCTCAGCCATGCCGGTTGCCTGCACGACGGCGAGTCCGCCGTCCTGGTAGAGCGTGCGCAACGGTGCCGCGCTCGGGTGCACTCCGAACTGCGCATCGAAGGGCAGCGCTCGGTTGGGCCCGGTCGTCGGAACCGCGAGACCCGGGCGCGCGGCTTCGTAGTGTCCGCGGTCGCTTCCGGTAATCGGCGGCAGCAGCGACAGCCCGTCCATGCCGCCGCGAAGGAAGACGACAATCAGCGTGTCGGTCTGAGCCCCCGGCATGCCGAAGGCCAGAGAGTTGAAGCGCGAGCCGGCGAGCGCGGCAACGGCGGCAGAGCAGCCGCAGAGGAACTGACGTCGATTGGGGCTGCGGGATGTCCTGTGCATGACAGTGCTCCGAGTCGAATTGGCGTCAGCGCCAGAGGAAGGAAGGGCTCATGAAGATCAGCGACACGATGCCGCGCACCCGGTCAGGCACGTTCCAGCTCGGTCCGAAGACGAGCGGCGTATTCGGGTCCTCGCCATCGGCGACGTAGTCGATCAGCGCCTGCCGGTCGGCGCTCGGAAACGGCCGGTCCAGGATGCGGTCGGTCCAGAAGTCGACGAGCTCGGTCGGCGTGCGCACGTTGGCGGGAATCTGTCCGATCGTGTCGATGTACTTCTGGCCGCTCGGGTCGTTCGCCTGCACCATCCAGTTGCACAGGCTCCAGGACATGACCATGGGAGAGGTCGAAGCCCAGGCGAAGCGGATGTCAGGGTAGCCGTTCGGTGGGTGCCAGTTGAAAGGCAGGTGACCGGTGTTGAAGAGCCGCCAAGTGAGCGCGTTGCCGTAGTCACCCTCGTCGAACTTGAAGTCGGCGTTGGCGGCTCGAATCGCCCCCATGGCGATCTCGAAGGGGCGCTTGATCTTCTCGCCCCAAGTGGTCCGGAAGTCGCTCGAGAGCACGATCGTGCGAACCACCTGGGCGATCTGATCGGAGTCCTGCCAGGCGCTCTGGAAGACGTCGGCGGCGGCTTCGACAAGCGCGGGGTCGGGAAAGTCGCTCACCAGGCGGCGGCAGAGTTTGGTGCAGACGTGCACCGCGGTCGCACGATGGGACGCGAGGATGTTCAGGAGATCCTGGCCGTCCTTTTCGTGCACCGACTTGTCGGTCAGGCTGTTGCCGAGCACGACCTTGTCGTTGACATCGTCATGCCAGGGGTGGTGATAGCGGAAGACGCCGGTGTTGCCGAGGCCGTTGACCCAGGGCTTGTTGTCGATCGTCCAGCCCGTCAGGCAGCGAGCGGCCATGGTGACGTCCGTATCGGTGTAGCCGGCGCGGTCGCCGTCGGCGTTGAGTGGCACCTCGCTCGGGTCGATGTTGCCGAAGAAGTGCTCGTCGCCGAGAGTGTGCAACTCGAGCAGTTCGCGGGCGAAGTTCTCGTTGAGCCCGTCGTTCGGCAGGTAGGGCTCGTACGAGTTCCACTCGAGATCGAGGTAGAACATCATCGAGTTCGACTTGGTGACCGCCTCGAGCAGTGTGCGGAAGTTGCCGAGGGCATTGGCGCGGATGACGTCGCGGTCGTAGATGAGGAACATCGGCCCGGTGTCGCGACCGAAAATGCTGAAGTGGTCGTGCCAGAACATGACCATGACCTCGAAGAGCTGGCGTTCGCTGTAGGCGGCGCGCAGCATCGCCGTGCGCTCGGTCTCGAGATAGGGGCGGATGTAGTCGACCCATTCGAGGCTGGCGCGTGGCACGACGTGCTGATTCCAGACCTGCTGCGCGGTCTTGTGGACCGTCTGAAATCCGGCGGCATTCTCTCGGCTGAGGCGGGCGCTGTCGTTGATGGACCCCGGTGCGAGCTGCTGATCGACCCAGGCAGTCAGGCGGGCGACGTTTCCCCCGGCGAGTGCGTTGAACGCGTCGACATCGCCGGGCCGAGGGCTGTAGGCGAGTCGATTGAGGGCGATGTGTGCGATCGAAGGCGCCGCAGGCAAGCCGGCCGAGGTGCTCGTTGGAGCCTCGGGCCAGTCGCCTGGAGCGGCGTAACGGATGCCGTTCGAGACCTGCTGCTGTCTCTGTCTCTGCTGTTGACGTTCGCGGTCGAGGCCGCCGGGACCGAGGATGGCCTCGGCTGTGCGCCTCTTCGACATGTCGCTGGGCAGGAATCGCATGGAGCGGCCTCCTTCTCGTCTGAGCTCTGATCAGAGAAATATTGGCACATTTCTATATAAGGGCCAAGCGAGGCCCGGAAGATGTCGCAAGCTGTGCCGTACCATGGCAAGAGTTCGGCGCGCTCTGTCAGAAAACATCGGAACGCGGAGAAGCGGCGGGCAAGCAAACCGTTCGGCAGGCAGGCACGGATGCAGGATTGAAATTGAGACGCTCCCGACGAAGACCATGAACGAACCTCGAGATCCCCTGGGAAGAACCCGCAGCTTGCCGCCCGAGGCGGTCTTTCAGCATGCGCCGACGTTCCCGTTCGAAGTCGAGAAGCTGCTGGGCGTGGGAGGCTATGGCCAGGTTTTCAAGGCCCGCGACCCCGCCTTGGATCGACCGGTCGCGATCAAGGCGCTGCGCCCGGAACTGCTCGTCGGTCCCGAAGCCGAGACGCTGCGTCGGCGGTTTCTTCAGGAAGCGCGCGCCGCGGCGACGCTG
>JBCCLJ010000084.1:0-26596 GCA_039026915.1 Acidobacteriota bacterium | reverse complement strand
GCAGATGTACGGCCGCGTCGAGCTGAGCACCGAAGAGGCCATGGCTCTGGGCGTCACCGGCGTGCCGACCTTCCTGCTCGACAACTGGGTCTTCGGCGGCGTCTACGACGATGAGTCGATGGTCGCGGCGCTGACCCAGCTCGCGGACAAGTTCCGCGAGCAGGGCCTGGGGATCGTCAACTAGGACGACCCACGGGCGCGACGTTGCCGGCCGTCGGCCGCCTCGCGCCGCGGCTCCTGCTCGCACAGCTTCTCGTCCGGATGGCAACGGCCGGCATGACGGCACCTCGCGCATGGCCCGTTGGCGCAGCGACGTGTGCCCGCGCACAACTCTTTTCGATCGCCCGACGGTTGATGACCGCAGGGTGACGCAGTCTCTCGGCATGAAGATACCTTCGTCCCTCTACTGAGGGAAAAAATGCAGAAAAAATACTGCTTCACAGCCGCGCTGATCTTTCTATTCCTGGCCAACGTCAACTTCGCACAAGAACAGGAGCCCGCTCCAGAACCGGAGACCGAGAAGGCGACGGAAGACGAAGAGCAAGAACCCGTCCTCGTCGACACGATCACCGTCACGGGCACCAAGCAGGATCTCACCGTCCAGGAGACCGTGACCTCGGTCTCCGTCTACGACAGTGAGCGGATCGATCGGGAGGTCGTCTTCGAGCTCGACGACATCCTCCGACAGACCGCCAACGTGACGACGGACGGCGGCACCAACAACATCTCCATTCGCGGCATCTCGCGCACCGGCGTCGGCGGCGGCACTGGGGTCACTTCGAACATCTTCGTCGACGGCGCCCCGCTCTCGGGACTCGGCGGGAACGCTCTCGAGACCCTCTGGGACGTCGAGCAGGTCGAAGTCTTGCGCGGACCACAGTCGACGGTGCAAGGCCGCAATTCTCTTTCCGGCGCTGTGGTCATCAACAGCAAGCGGCCGACCTTCCAGATGGAGAACCTCTTCCGGCTCCGCTTCGCCGAGCTCGGCACGCGGCAGTATTCGGCGGCCTTCGGCGGCCCCCTCAGCGACTCCCTCGCCGGTCGGATCACCGCCAACGTTCAGGAGTACGACGGTCAGCTCCGCTACTTCTCCACCAATGATTTCGTGCACGACAACGACTCCGGCAACGTGCGCGGTCAGCTCCTCTGGCTACCGCAGCGTGGCAAAGGACTCTCCTGGCGACTTCTGGTCGAGCGCTCCGAGACCGAGTCCCGCGAGACCACCGATCGCGTCGTGCCCCCGGGGCAGATCGGCACGCCGGAGTTCGAGGCCTTCGACTTCTTCGGCGACGTCGGCTTCCAGCCGCCGCAGTTCCGCGACTACGACATCACCCGCTACGTCACGGAGCTGGACGCACCCGTCGGCGGCAACTTCAATCTCAACGTGCTGGGCACCTTCGAAGACGTGGAGTCCGACACCACCTTCGGCAATCCCGACGATCCATCCCAGTTCCCGGGAGTCAACAGCTCTCGCGGCGCGAGCACTGCGGAGACGATCACCGGTGAGGTGAGGCTCGAGTACGGCGGCGAGCAGCTGACCGGCCGCTTGGGCGGGTACTACTTCGAACAGGAGACCGGCGGAGGCACGACCGTTTCGTTCCCGCTGGCCCCCATCGTGCCGGTCATTCCCGCCGACAGCATCGGCGTCTTCCAGTCGTCCAACTCGGCACTCACCGAGAACTACGCCTTCTTTGGCGAGTTCCGCTACGAGATCAACGAAGCCTGGGTCATCGAAGCCGGCTTTCGCTACGACAACGAGTCTTCCGATCTCGAGAACAACCTCAGCGGACGGATCGAACCGAACGACTGTATCGTCGCACCCTTCGTGCCGTTCATTGGCGGAGTCTTCTGCCGAGCGATCCTCGAACTCTCTGATCCAGAGGCGCTCGACGTCGAATTCGACGCCTGGCTGCCGAGAGCTTCGATCACCTACCGTTTCGACGACGATCGCTCTCTCTCGTTCGGCGTACAAGAGGGCTACCGCGCCGGCGGCTCCTACCTCTTCATCGACACCACCTCCGGCCAGGGGGCGAACACCCCGCAGACGCTGGAGACCTTTGACCCCGAGTTTCTGACGAACTACGAGATCGCCTTTCGCTCGCAGTGGCTCGACCGAAAGCTCACTCTGAACGCAAACGCGTTCTACTCCGACTGGCGCGACCAGCAGATCTTCATTCCAGGTCTCTTCGGCATCGGCGATGCGCGCACGGTGAACGCCGGCGAGTCGGAGCTGCGCGGCCTGGAGCTCGAGGCGCGCTGGCGTGCACGGCCCGGGTTCGAATTCTTCTCCACGCTGGGTTACTCGGAGACGGAGTTCCTCGACTTCCCCTACGCCGTCGATACCGAGCTCGGCGTGCTCAACCCGGACTTCGCCGATCTCAACGGCAACGAGTTTCCGACCGCACCGAACTTCACCGGCACGATCGGCGCCTACTACCGTCATCAGAAGGGCTACTTCGGCGACGTCACCATCAGCCACACGGGCGAGTCGTTCTCCGACATCACCAACACCGAGGTGGACATCAACGACGCCGTGACGATCACGAACCTCCGGTTCGGCTACGAAAGGAACCAGTGGAGAGCCTTCATCTACGCGAACAACGTCTTCGATGAGCGCACTTTCCTGTTCACCAACTTCGCCGGCGTCAACCGAGCCGGAGACGCTTTCATCGCCAACCCCGGCGTCGTGACGGTCAACCGTCCGCGCCTCGTCGGCGTCGCGATCGACTTCAGCTTCTGACGTCTCCCATCGAGGGCGCCAGCGAGCCCAGGCCACGCCAAGGCGCAACAGCGCCTGGCGTTGGCCCCTTTCGCTTTACAGCTCCGGCAGTGGAATGAACTCGTCGTCGTCGGGCACGCGGTCGAAGCGACCGAGCTTCCAGTCGTTCTTCGCCTGCTCGATGCGGTCCTGCGACGACGCAACGAAGTTCCACCAAAGGTGGCGCGGTCCGTCCATCGGCTCACCGCCGAGGAACATGCAGCGGCTGTTGCCGCGTGAGGTCATCGCAATCTCGTCGCCGGGACGCAGCACGAGCAGGCGCCCCGCCTCGTACACCTGGCCTGCGACTTCGACCGCGCCCTCGACGATGTAGAGACCGCGCTCGTCGTAGTCGGCCGAGAGCGGAATGCGCGCGCCGTCCTCCAGGACGACCTCGGCGTAGAACATGTCACTGTGGACCTTCACCGGCGAGGTCTCACCATAAAGCGAGCCCGCGATCAGCCGCACCTTGGTGCCGTGATCTTCGATCTCCGGGAGCTTCTCGCTGCCGTAGTGCTCGAAGTCAGGAGCCACGTCCTCGAACTTCTTGGGCAGCGCGACCCAGGCCTGAATGCCGAAGAGGTTCGGCCCCCGCTCGCGCTCTTCCGGCGCCGTGCGCTCCGAGTGCGTGATGCCGCGACCCGACGTCATCCAGTTGAGCTCGCCCGGCCGGATCGCCTCCAGCGTTCCCAGACTGTCGCGGTGAAGGATCTCGCCGCGGAAGAGGTAGGTCACCGTCGACAGACCGATGTGCGGATGCGGCCGCACGTCCATGCCGCGGCCGACGAGGAACTCGGCCGGACCCATCTGATCGAAGAAGATGAACGGACCGATCATCTGCTTCTCTTTGGAGGGCAGAGCACGTCGCACCTCGAACTCGCCGAGATCGCGGGCGCGAGGCAGGATCACCGTCTCGATGGGCTCTTCGGGGGTCGCCGAAAGCTGCGGATCGGGGCACTCCTGGAAGCTCATGCTGCCACCTCGGCGACGCGCGCCTCGAGAGTGCTCGCAGCCTGAGCGACGCCGTCTTCGCCGCGCGCCATCAGGCGATCCGCAGCGACGATCTCGACGTCCTGTATGCCGACGAAGTTGAGAACGTGGCGGAGGTACGACGAAGCGAAGTCGATCTCGCTGCCCACGGTCGTGCCGCCCGAAGCGACGACGACCCAGGCCTTCTTGCCTTCGAGCAGACCGACCGGGCCGTTCTCCGAGTAACGGAAGGTCTCACGAGCCCTGGCGATGAGGTCGATCCAGGCCTTGAGAGACGCGGGGATTCCGAAGTTGTAGATCGGTGCGGTGATCACGAGCGTGTCGGCCTCCTTGAGCTCCGCGACCAGCGTATCGGAGAGCGCCAGGATCTCACGCTGCTGCGCCGTGCGCTCCGCCGGATCGGTGAAGTTGGCGGCCACCCACTCCTCGGTCACGAAGGGCAGGCCAGCGGAAACGTCGCGCTGCTGCACGTCGAGCGCCGCGCCGCTCCCCAGAAGAGAGACCAGGCGGTCTCCGAGTTGTCGCGTCACCGACGTGGCGCGCTGAGCACTCGAGTCGATGCGCAGGAGGCGAAGAGATCGGCTTTCTGTAGTCACGGTGCGTCTCCTTGGGTGCAGTTTCAAGCAGTGGGCGGCTCTCGAGACGATTCGGCACGGTTGTGCCGGACGATTCGGTTCCCCGATGGCCTCTTGGTGGACTCCATCTTGCGCGTTAACTTCGAGTGCACAAAGATCCCTCTCATCAATTGACCGTTCCCTATTCGAGATCAATCATGAGCCGTCTACTGGAACTCGAGACCTTCGTCCGGATCATCGACGCCGGCAGCATCACCGCCGCGGCCGATCAACTCGACGTCGCCAAGTCGGCCGTGAGCCGTCGCCTGCGCGATCTCGAGCAGCGCCTCGGTGTCCAGCTGCTGAACCGCACGACGCGTCGTCAGAGCCTCACCGATACCGGGCGGTCGTTCTACCAGCGCGCCACGCGCATCCTCGAAGACCTGCGCGAGGCCGAGCTTCTCGTCAGTCAGGAGCACTGCGAGCTGGCCGGGCCTCTGCGCATCGCGGCACCGCTGAGCTTTGGCCACCGGCATCTGGCACCCGCCGTCGAGGACTTCGCGCGAAGGCACCCGGAGATCGAATTCGATCTCGATCTCAACGACCGTCAGGTCTCTCTGCTCGAAGAAGGCTTCGACCTGGCAATCCGCATCGCCCATCTCGAAGACTCGAGCTTCATCGCCCGACGCGTCGCGAGGACGGAGCACGTCGTCTGCGCCAGTCCTGCGTACCTCGAGGCTGAAGGCACTCCCGAGCACCCCGAGGACCTCGTCGATCACCGCTGCCTCGTCTACAGCAACGCTTCCTCACCCGGCTCGTGGGCCTTCGTCGGCCCCGACGGCGACGACGGCACGGTCGAGGTGCCGCAGACGCTGCGCGCCAGCAGCGGCGACTTTCTCGCCGATCTGGCGTGCCTCGGACGCGGGATCGCCATGGAGCCAGACTTCATCGTGCACGAAGCCATCGAGAGCGGGCAGCTGGTGCCGCTGTTCACCGACTGGAGCTGGCCGAAGCTGAACGTCTACACGCTCTACCCACCAACTCGCTTCGTCTCGAGACGCGTGCACGAGTTCATCGAGTTCTTGAGTCGCCGCTTCGAAGGAAGACCCTACTGGCAGGACTTCCGCGACGCGCTCTGAGCCGGGTTCAGACGCCGACGACGCTCTTGACGTTGACGAACTCTCGGATGCCGTGCAGCCCCAGCTCGCGACCGTAGCCGGACTCCTTGATGCCGCCGAAAGGCAGACGCGGATCCGAGTGCACGGCGTCGTTGATCGCGACCGAACCGGCATCGAGACCGTGGCGCGCAATCGACTCGGCGAGGACGAGATCCTGCGAAAAGACCGCGGCTCCGAGTCCGTAGACCGACTCGTTGGCGACGTCGACCGCCTCCTGCACGTGAGCGACCGGCAGGATCGCCGCGACAGGGCCGAAGAGCTCCTCGTCCCAGGCGGGACAGCCCCTGCGCACGTCCGCGAGCACCGTCGGTGGGTAGAAGGCCCCGGGGCCTTCGGGTACCTGTCCTCCGAGAAGGAGCTTCGCTCCGGCTTCGACACTGCGCTGCACCTGGCGATGGAGCTCGTCGCGGAGATCGACTCTGGCCATCGGACCGAGGTCGAAGTCCCCGGCGAGCGGATCGCCGAAGGTCTTCGCCGACATGGCGGCGACCAGGCGCGCCGTGAAGTCCTCGAGCACCTCCGCGCACACGATCAGGCGCTTGGCAGCCACGCAGCTCTGGCCGCTGTTGGCCAGCCGTCGCGCCACGCAGCACTCGACGGCCCGGTCGAGGTCGGCGTCGGGCAGGATGAGGTAGGGATCGCTCCCACCGAGCTCCAGCACCGACTTCTTGAGCGTGCGGCCCGCAAGAGCGCCGACGGCGCGACCCGCGGACGTGCTGCCGGTCAGCGTCACGGCCTTGACCCGCGAGTTCTCCATCACCCCCGCCACACCCGAGCTTCCTACGAGCAGCGCCCTGAACAGATCGTCGGGCATGAAATCGTCGATGTCGAAGATCTCTTCGATCGCCAGCGCGCAGCCGGTGACGTTCGCCGCGTGCTTGAGCAGCACTCCGTTGCCCGCGACCAGCGCCGGCGCCAGGAAGCGAAAGACCTGCCAGAGAGGGTAGTTCCAGGGCATGACGGCGAGCACCACGCCGAGCGGGCGGTAGAGGACTTCGGCCGCGACACCGTCCAGATCCACCTCTTCGGTCGCGAGCATGGCCGGCCCCTGTTCGGCGTAGTGTCGGCAGACCCAAGCGCACTTCTCGACCTCGGCGCGTCCCTCGGGCAGCGGCTTGCCCATCTCGGCCGCCATGAGCCGGGCAAGATCCTCCTGGCGCTCCATCAGCGCGCGAGCGAGATCCTCGACGCCGACGGCCCGCTGCTCGATCGGCACGTCACGCCAGGCGATCTGCGCCAACGCGCAGCGCTCGACGCGGCCGATGACTTCCTCGTCGGTGTGCTCCGCGTAGGTCGCGACAGACTCTCCAGTCGCGGGGTTGATGCTCTCCAAGCTCATGACGCCTCTCCTTGATCAGTCGGGCAAAGCATAGTCGTCTCCACCGGCGCCGAGGGCGGCATGCCCGTCAGGGCTTTCCGCGAGCCGCACGAACCGCTACGAGCGCTCCTGAGCTTCACACGCTTTGCGGGTGACCTCATGGCGGAAGTCGAACAGCCGCCGCAGCTCGCGCCGAGCGAAGAGGCCTCCGAAGAGGTCGCCGAACGGGGGCAGCGGCAGCTGATAGTCGATCTCATCGCGCAGCCGACAGGCGCGGTCCCCTTCGGGCTCGACGATGTGTTGATGAACCCAGCGGCGGAAGGGGCCGCGGACGAGGCGATCGGTGAACGAGCGACCCGGTTCGTAGCCGATGTGCTCGGCTTCCATCGTCTGCCAGAACGGCCCGAGCTTCACTCTCAGAACGACTCTTGTTCCGACCGCGAGCGACGCGGGCGGTTGAACGATCTCCGTCGTCTGCCAGGGCGGCTGCAGACGCGCGAAGGCGTCGGGCGCTTCGTGGAAGTCGAAGACCGCCTGGGCGGGCGCTTGGATCAAACTCTCTCGAACGAACTGCGGCATGAATTCTCCTCGTCCCTGGCTTCGAAGCGAGAGGCAAAAGCGATGTCGAACCGGCCGGCGTCAGTCGACGGGGACCTGACCGATCAGCGCCGCTGCGACCTCCGACAGAACGTCGTAACGCGTGTCGAAGTTGGGCAGGATCATCACCTGATCGAGACCCGCTGCGTGCAGGGCGCCGAGCTGCTCGAGCAGCTGGCTCTTCGTGCCGATCAGGCAGCTCGCCTGCAGGACCTCTGGCGTCAAGAAGCGCTCTTCCTCCGGCAGGACCCAGCAGTTGTGACCCGCGTGAATGCGCTGATGCAGGCGCTCCTCGGGGACCTGGGCGAGCAGCGCGCAGTAGTCGTCCCAGATCGCAGCAAAGGCCGCCGGCGGCTCGTGACCGAAGTTGCGTCCCTGGTCGTAGGCGTAGTGCACCGAAGCCATGGCCATGGCGCCGCACTGCGCCTTGACGCGGTCGGAGTCGACGGGCTCACCCGGCTCGAGAAGCGCGATCGTGGTCAGGCCCGTCGTCGGAAAGCGAGCTCGGTCGATGGCACGCCCCGCCTCCATCGCCCCCTCCTCGATCCACTGCCAGAAGCGCTCCATCGCCGCAGGACTCGGCGGCATGGCGAGGACCGCACCGTCACCGTGGCGACCGGCGAGTGCCAGAGACTTGGGTCCGAAGCCTGAGACGTAGAGCGGGATCGGCTCGTCGAAGCGCACGAAGCCGCGATCCGGCATGACGTGGCGGATCAGACGCCCCTCGTACTCGCTCTCCTCGCCGCGCAGCAGCGGCTGGATGCACTCGAGGTAACGCCCGTACTCGCGGATCCTCTGCGGCGGCTGTCCCATGATGCGCAGCGCCGTATTGCCGGCACCGACCCCAAAGAAGGTCCTCCCGGGCGCGAGCGCATTGATCGTGGCGATACCGGCAGCGTTCACGGGAGCGGGGCGGGTGCCGCTGACGGCAATCCCCGTGCCCAGCTGGATCTGCTTCGTCCGGCTGGCCGCCAGGGCGAGCGTCGCGTAGCAGTCGGACCAGAGCATCTGCGAGTCCGCGCACCAGGCGTGGCTGTAGCCGAGTTCCTCGGCGCGCACGATGTAGTCGATGTCTCCGACATGGGACGCGACGCAGACTCCGAACTTCATTCTCTTCTCCTCGCCGGGTACGGCCCGCACCGCACGGGTCGCGCTTTACCGGGACCGCGAGTATGCTCTCAGACGGTCTCGTGGCACGCGTTACCGCGCCGACCGTGCCCTGCAGGCGACGACTTCTTCCATCACCCGAGCGAGCACTCCCCATGCAGCGCAACGCCCCCGGGCACGCTCCCCTCGAGCCGGGCTTGCCAACGTGAAGTCCGTCGTGATTCTCGGCGGCGGCTTTGCCGGCATCAACGCCGCCAAGTTGCTGGCCAAGGAGCGTGACGTCGAAGTGACGCTCATCGACCGGAGCAACCACCACCTCTTCCAGCCGCTGCTCTACCAGGTGGCCATGGCGGGGCTCAGCCCGGCCGACATCGCGGTACCCATTCGCAGCCTCCTCGCTCGCTATCGCAACGTCTCCGTCGTCCAGGACAACGTCGAAACGATCGACCTCGAAGCGCGCGAGGTGCGGTCCGCGACCCAGACGTGGAGCTATGACTACCTCGTGGTCGCGACCGGCGCGCGTCACGCTTACTTCGGCCACGACGAGTGGGAGAGTCACGCGCCTGGACTCAAGACCCTGTCGCAGGCGACGGAGATTCGCCGCCGCGTTCTGCAGGCGTTCGAGAGCGCCGAGAACGAGTCCGACCCCGAACGCCGCAAGGCGCTGCTCACCTTCGCGATCGTCGGCGGCGGGCCGACCGGCGTCGAGCTCGCCGGGGCGATCGCCGAGCTGAGTCGTTCCACCCTGACCAAGGACTTTCGCAAGATCGACCCGCGCCGCACCCGCGTCGTGCTGATCGAGGCCGGTCCACGGATTCTGCCGGCTTTCAGCGAGGAGTCGGCGGCACGCGCGACCCGTGACCTCGAGGAGCTCGGCGCTCAGGTCTGGACCGGCAGCATGGTGACCAACGTCACCGACGACCGCATCGAGATCGGCAGCGACGGCGAAGCGCTGCGCACGCACACCGTACTTTGGGCTGCCGGCGTGCGCGCCTCGGAGCTCGCCGGACAGCTCTCCGAAGGACTCGACCGACAGGGCCGGGTACCCGTCGACGAGAGACTGAGTCTGCCGGCGCATCCAGAGGTCTTCGTCGTGGGCGACCTCGCGCACGCCGAAGACGGACGGGGCGGCACGCTGCCCGGTGTGGCGCCGGTAGCGATGCAGGCCGGACGCTACGTCGCGCGACAGATTCGAGCCGAGATCGCGGGTCGCGAACGGCAGCCGTTCCGCTACCTCGACAAGGGCCAGATGGCGACCATCGGACGCAGTCGAGCGGTGATGGAGACGGGCAAGCTCCGCATCGGCGGACTCTTCGCCTGGCTGGGATGGCTCTTCATCCACATCTACTACCTGTCGAGCTTCCGCAACCGTGCACTCGTGCTCGCTCAGTGGGCCTGGTCGTACGTCACCTTCGGCCGGGGCGCCCGCCTGATCGTCAGTCGAGACTGGCGCAACGCCGCCGACTGAGACGGACACATCTCGTAGCATGCGGCCTTCCCACCGAATCCAGGACGGAGGCGCCATGGCTCGAGGACCCTTCAGCGGACTGCGCATCGTCGATCGATCGACGACGGTCGCGGCGTCCTACTGCGGCAAGCTGCTCGCCGATCTCGGCGCCGACGTCGTCAAGGTCGAGGACCCGGCCGGCGATCCCCTACGCCATGCCGCTTCGGACCCCGAGCGATCTCCGCTCTTCCTCTACTGCAACACGTCGAAACGCAGCATCGCGCTCGACCTCGCCGAAGACAGCGATCGAGCCACCTTCGAGGCTCTGCTGAGCACCAGCGACGCTCTGATCCACGACGAAGCGACGCCGCCGACCGTCGCGGAAGGCTGCGACCTGCTCGTCGCCAGCATCACCCCCTACGGACTCCGGGGCCCTCGCGCGGGTACGCCGGGCGGAGACCTGACGCTCGGCCATGGCGGCGGGCTCTTCAACCTGCTGCCGACGCGCAGCGAGTCCGTCGAGCGGGCACCCGTCAAGCTGGGGGGTCATCAGGTCGGCTACCAGGGGGGGCTCTACGCCGGCTTCGCTCTCGGGGCGTTCCTCCTCGAGCGACGTCGCCAGCGGGCTGCGGGTCACCGGCCTGCGGGCAGGGTGCTCGACCTGTCGCTGCAGGACGTCGCGCTCTCTCTCATGGCTCCCGGCCTCGCCGGCACGCGCTACCTCGGGCTCACCTGGTGCCGGGTTCCCGACCGCCCCCCGGCGATGGGCCGTCTCCAGACCCGCGACGGCTACGTCGTACTGAACGCTTTCGACGACCATCACTTCGACAGCTTTCGCGAGCTTCTCGGACGGCCCGGCTGGTGCGCCGGCGACGAGTGGCTCGACATGGCTTACCGCACGAACCACCTGCTGGAGATCGCTCCGGACATCGACGCCTGGGCGGCCGAGCAGTCGCGCGACGACCTATATCACCGCGCGGCGAAGCTCGGCATTCCCGTCGGACCGATCCACGACGCGCAGGACGTTCTGGACTCGCCGCAGCTCGCGGCGCGCGACTACTTCGCGACGATGGACCACCCGAAGGCGGGCAGCGTGCGCGTCGCCGGGTGGCCCTACCGAACGACGGCCGGCGCTCCCGCGATTCGCCGTCCGGCGCCGCTCCTGGGGGAGCACACCGACGAGGTGTCCGCCGAGCTCAGCGAAGACCGGCCGGCACCCGACGGCTCGCCGAGTCCGGTGCGGCTTCCGCTCGAAGGCGTGCGCGTCGCCGAGTTCGCCTGGATGTGGGCCGGCCCCTACGCCGGCGTGCTGCTGGCAGCGCTCGGTGCGGAGGTGATCAAGGTCGAGGGACCGAAGCGGCTCGACCTGACGCGGCGTTCCGTCGTCTGGCCGCGCGCCGACGAGCGCCCGCACGCGATCGGCGTCGACGACGGCATGGGCTACAACACGATGAACCTCGGCAAGCGTTCGCTGACGCTCGACCTGAGTCAGCCGGAGGGCCGCGAGATCGCGCAACGGCTCACGGCGACGTGCGACATCGTCTACGACAACATGCGCCCCGACGCCCTCGGCAAGCTGGGGCTCGGCTACGAAGACCTGCGCGCTCGGCGCGAGGACATCATCGTCGCATCGTCGTCCGGACGCGGTCACGGCGGCCCCGAATCGAGCTACCTCGGCTACGCCATGGTGCACCAGGCGGCAGGCGGCGGCGCTTACATCTCGGGCTACCCCGACGATCATCCGACGCACAGCGGCGGCGACGTCGACCTGATGAACGCGGTGGCTCTGGCGTTCGCGCTCGTCGCCGCCCTGCACCACCGCAGAGAGACCGGGGAAGGGCAGTTCATCGACTTTTCGCAGTGTGACGGCGTCACCTCGCTGCTCGGTGAGGTGCTTCTCGAGGTCGAGCTCGGTGGCGCGCTGCCCGAGCGCAACGGCAATCGCCACGCGACGTCCGCGCCGCACGGTGTCTACCGCTGCTGGGGCGTCGATCGCTGGCTGGCGCTCGAGGTTCACACGGATGAGGACTTCGCTCGTCTCTGCGACCTGCTCGGGGAGCCCGAGAGGGCTGCCCACGAACGCTTCGCCACGGCCGCGTCACGGAAAGAGAACGAAGACGAGCTCGACGCCTGGATCGAGGACTGGACGCGCCTCCGCGACCGCGATGCCGTCGCGCGTGAACTGACGGCGGCCGGCCTGGCGGCGGCGCCGTCGCGCGATGCCGACGATCTCTATGCCGACTCTCATCTCCGGGAACGGGGCTCGCTCGTCGAAATCGACCATCCGACGCTCGGACCCCTCGTCCTTCCGGGGATGCCCTTTCGGGTGACCGACCTCGACCTCGAGCTCCGCCATGCTCCCCTCTTGGGCCAGGACAACGACGCGCTGCTCGCCGAACTGGGCCTCAGCGATGCGGAGATCTCCGACTACCGCGCCCGGGGCATCACGACCTGAGTCGCTAAGGCGTATCTCGAGCGGCCTCGCGGGGATCGTCAGGCTGCAGGTGCTCGACCAAGAACTCGGCCTGCCGACGTCGGGCGTAGGGGTGGCCCGCCGCGCCGTGCCCCACTCCGGGCATGACGAGCAGATCGAAGTCCTTGTCGGCGCGAATCAGAGCATCGACGACCTGCATCGTCGAGGCCGGATCGACGTTTCGATCCAGTTCGCCCACGATCAGTAGAAGCTCGCCTTCGAGGCGATGCGCCTGCTCGACGTTGGAGGACTCCTCGTAGTGCGGTCCGATCGGCCAGCCCATCCACGCCTCGTTCCACCAGATCTTGTCCATGCGATTGTCGTGGTTGCCGCAGTCGGCGACCGCGACATCGTAGAAGTCGGAGTGAGCGATGAGGGCACGCATCGCGTTCTGGCCGCCTGCCGAGCCACCGTAGATGCCCACTCGCTCGAGGTCGAGCTCCGGGTTCACCGCAGCGGCGGCACGCCACCAGGCGATGCGGTCCGGGAAGCCCGCATCGCCGAGGTTCTGCCAGGAGACGTCGTGAAACGACTTGGCTCTCCAATTGGTTCCCATGCCGTCGATCTGGGCGACGACGAAACCGAGCTCGGCGACCGCACGAGCCCCGAGCCAGACGGAGAACTGCTTCGGCACGTGGTGGCCGTGCGGTCCGGCGTAGATCAGCTCGACGACCGGGTAGCGCTTCGCACGATCGAACGAAGTGGGTCGCACGAGGAGTCCCCAGATCGGAGTGACGCCGTCACGCCCGGGGGCAGAGAACCGCTCCGGAGGAGACCATCCTCCGGCACGCAGGGCGGAGACGTCGGCGCGAGCGAGCTCGGCAACGAGACCCGCATCGTCAGCACGATGCAGCTCGTGGACCGGCGGGAGATCGACGCGGGAGTAGGTGTCCACCCAGAAGCGTCCGTCCGGCGACGGGTAGAGATCGTGCGTTCCATCCCCCTGCGTCAGCCAGCGGAGATCGTCTCCGTCGAGACCGATGCGTCCGTAGTGCACGTGATAGGGGTCCTGCTCTGGGTAGACGCCCATCGCCGTGAACTCCACGAGTCCACGCTCGAAGTCGACGTCGCCGACGGACCGCACGAGCCAGTCTCCGCTCGTCACCCGCGTCCGAACGCCACTCCCTGCATCGACCCGCTCGATGTGGTTCCAGCCCGAACGCTCCGTCATCCAGAGGAACGCACTGTCGTCCGGAAACCACTGAAGGAAGGTCTTCTGGGAGTAGTCGATGAAGGTCCCCGCGATCTCTTCGAGAATCACCCGAACCTCCCCGGTGCGTGACACACCCAACACCCGACGACGCTGGTGTCCACGCTCGTCGTAGAGGAAGCGCAGTTCGGCACTGTCGCGGGTCCAGTGGAAACGAGTGAGGGACCAGGGATTGGAGAAGAGCTGCGAGGGGACATCCACGCGTCGGTCACTCGGGACGTCGATCAGAGTCACACTCGGCTTTGCGATGCGATCCCCGGGCTTGTTGTAGTCGAGCGAGTGCACGCGCGGCTGTACCGCGCCCTCCGGCGAGGATTCGATGAAGCGAACGATGCGCTCCTCCGCCGGTACTTCGCGCAGCGCGGCAAGAGTTCGACCGTCAGGCGACCAGTGAAAGCGCTCGATGAAGGGCTCACCGGGCGTGCCGCGATCATCCAGGCAGCGCTCCTTGCCGCTGCTCAGATCCCGCACCCAGAGATCGTCGTGGCGCACGAAAGCACGCAGCGCCCCATCGGGCGACGTCGCACCTCGTGGACCGTCGGTCGGCGCCTCGTCGAGATCGACAGCCATCGGCGCCGCTTCGGTCTCCGCGTCGATCATGATCGTCCAGCGTCCGGACTCGGCTCGAAAGCGGCCGAGCTCGCGACCCCCTCGACGGACGCTCCAGAGGTGCCCGACGCCCGTTCCCTGCCGACGTCGCTGGCCCGCTTCGACAACGCCGTAGTCGTGCTCGTCGCCGGCCCAGTCGAGCCAGAACACCTCGACCGCCTCCTCGAGCTCGTTGACGAACTCGAGGGTGACGGAGCCGCCCGCGTTGCGCGATCCCGTCCCGCCACTCTTCGGGATCTTCCATGGCAGATCGAACGACACAGACGTCGGAGACAATCGCCGCGTTCGTCGGTCGACGATGAACGTGCTTCCGTTGATCCGGACGAACCAGCCGTCGTCCGCCGGCGCAAAGCCCTCGACCCGAAGCTCGTCAGCCTCCGAGAGTCCGAGCACGCGGCGCGCGACGGCAAGGTCGACGGCGCTCGTGGTCGCCCCGCTCTCGATGTCGAAGTGCAGGTGCGCAGGACGGCTGGGGCCAGACCATCTCCGAAAGATGATCTCGGTCGGTGCGATCCACCAGTGCTCGAGTCGCTCACCGCGCACTCCGTCGCGCCACGCCTTGGCGAGAGCATCGGCACGCTCGAGCGCCTCTCGTGCCGACTCCGCAGCCGCGCCGGGCACAGCGCCGAAGCCCGTTGCCAGCACCAGGCACGCGAGAGCTGAGTGAAGGCTCGAGCAGCGGACGCAGGAGAGTGAACCGTCGAGGCTCTTGGGTTTCATGGCAGCTCCCTTGAGGACCGGATGGATCTGGAGAGGGGATTCGAGACGGGAGGAGATGACGATCTTGTCCGCACAGGTTCGACGTAGAGACGAACGAGACCGAGTTTCAGAGAAATCCCCGGAGCCGGTCAGAGATCACCGCCGCCGTCTGAGAAGAAGAGCTCGGCGATCGCAATGCCGCTCTCACCCGCCACGGCGTAGAGCAGAAAAACGCGACCCTCCTCCTGGTAGATCGCCGGATCTCGCAGCTGGTTCACGGTGCCGTAGGCCGAGCTGCGGACCGAAGGTTCGAGCGGCGCCTCCGCGCCTTCCCACGGCTGCTCCGGCCGCAGCACCTCGACGGCCGGACCTTCTCGCCACTCGCTCCAGTCCGGCGTCAGGTCGATCCGGCTGAGCAGGATTCGCTCGGGCGCCTCACCGACCTGAGTCCAGAAGACGAGCAGCTCGTCGCCTCGCTGCAGCACCGCCGAGTGACGCATGTCGGGCCCGAAGAGCAGAGGCCCCGTTTCGAAGTCGGTGAGGCCATCCCTGGAGCGATAGAGCTGGCCCGGCATGGCCAGCCCGTACGTGAAGCCGTCTCGCCGGAAGGCGCGCAGGTAGGTGCGTCCGAGGAGCTCCGGGCGTACCTCGAAGCTCAGGCCGTCGGTGGAGAGAGCGACGCGCGTCGCCTGCTCACCGACTCCCTCGAGACCGTGGAAGTAGAGCACGATGCGCCGCTCCTCATCGTCGACGTGCACGTCGGGCGACGCGATGTGGGGAGTGGTGACTTCCTTCAGGAGATCGTGGGAGAGGCTGACGTTCCAACGCTCCTCGAAGGCAGCGACCTGCTCCGGGGTCGCCTCCGGCGGCTCGGTCAGGAAGTACGACTCTTCGATCGGCAGGACGCCTGGCTCGTAGATGGACCAAGGCCCCAAGAGCTCATCGGCGTAGGCCAGGCGGATGTAGCGGCCCTTGTGGTCGGCGAAGTAGAGGTAGTACCGCCCGAGCGGACCCTCGACCCAGTCCGGGACCCGGATCAGGGAAGGGCCCTGGATGTTGACGCCGATCGAGGGGTCGAGGTCAGGGCCGATGATGGGACGATCGAGCAGGCGTTCGACGCGCAGATCCTCGGCGAGCGGCGCATCGACCGTGGTCACCTGCCTCTCGGGATCACCACCGTCCGAGGACTCCTCTTGCAGCGCTGACGGCTCTGCGCACGCCATCAGGCCTGCGACGAGGAAGCCGCTCGCGATTCGTACTCGGGTCCTCGGTCGCATGGCTCTCCTCCTCACAAAGACTCAATCCTGACCCGCCAGAAGAAAGTGGACTACATCCTCGAGCTCTCGGCGCGACAGCGCACGACCGCCGGTCGAGCGATAGGTGAACTCTCCGATCAGAGTCCTGTAGAAGATGTTGGCACGTCGCCGAGAGCGGGCACGATCGAGCCCGGTGGCGACGAGCAGATCGGTGACGTAGCGAAGACGACGACGGTCGACGCGACCGACGGCCGCGGCGGCGAGCGCATCGGTGCGCGCCCAGTCGCGCAGCGCACCCTCGAGCTCGTCGTAAGGGGTCGTCTTCGTGGTCGCGAGAACGAGGCGCTCGAGGCGTTCGGCCGGCGACGAAGCCCTGGCCTCGACCGCCTCGATGATGCTGAGCGTGCCTTCCCGCTCCCAGGTCTCGAGCAGGCTTTCGAGGAGCTCGGCGCGACTCGCGAAGTGCCAGTAAAAGCTTCCCTTGGTGACCCCGAGCTCTTTGGCCAGCGGCTCGACGGAGACCGCCTGCACCCCGCGCTCGACGAGGGCCTTCATTCCCGCGGCTACCCACGACTCGCGCGCCAGGCGCGGCTTCCTCCGACTCGGCATCTTCAAACCATACGCCACCGTACGTTCATCTGCTACCATACGCATGCGTATGGACAACCATGGAGACCCCATGAACGACGATCTGCCGCTCCGCTTCGCTCAGTCGATCCCCTGGATTCTGCTCGCGCTCGCTCACTCCGGCCTCGGTGAGCGCTTCGTTCTGAAGCCTCTCTTTCGTCAGTCGGACTGGCGGCTTGGCCGCATGCCGAGATCCAAGGCGGACCCGCTGCTGCGCTTCGCCTGGCATGCAACGTCGTTCGCCTGGCTCGGGCTGGCGGCGCTTCCCTGGGAGATCGCACCCGCCATCGTGCTGACCCTCGTCGCGCTGGTGAGCGGACTCGCGGGCGTCGTCTTTCTTCGTTGGCACATCGCCTGGCCTCTCTTCCTCTTCGCCGCAGGGGCGGCGGGCCGGGCGCAGGGCTGGCTGCAGCCGGCTCTTCCCACGCTCGTCGTCGTCGCCATGGCTCTTCTGGCGCTGCTTTCGGCTCTCCACGTCTACTGGGCCCTCGGCGGACGGAGGGGGCTCGCGGACGCCGTCCCAACGCAGGACGGTGAGCCACTCTTCCGACCCGGCGCTCTGATGACCCTGGCCGTCGCGGTAGCGCTCGCAACCTTCGCGGGGCTGCTCTACCTCGCGGCGTTTCGCGAAGCGGTCCCGGCACGAGCACTCGTCGGTGTCGGCGCCGCCGTTCTGACACTGCGCGCGGCAGGGGACGGACGCTACGTCGGCTTCAGCAAGACGCGCCGAGACTCGCGCTTCGCCGCGCTTGACGACGTGCTCTATACGCCGATCGCCGTCTTCCTGGTGTTCGGGGCGCTGGGCGCGCTCGCGGCCTAGGAGCCGTCACACGACGCCGTCGACCCGCAGAGCCTCGACCTCTTCGGCGGGGACGCCCAGTTCTTCGAGCAGCTCCTCGGTGTGCTCACCGAGGTCAGGGGAGGCGAAGCGGATCTCGCCCGGCTCGTCTCGGAACTTCATCGGGATGCCGAGGTGCTCGTGGCCCTGCTCGTCCTCGACGACCATTTCGCGATGCCTCGTCTGCTCGAGATCGAGGCCGGTGCGCAGATCGTTGACCGGAGCGAAACAGAGATCGAGAGAGCCGAGTTCCTGCACCCACTCCTCTTGGGTCTTGGTGCGAAAGATCTCTTCGAAGACTTCCATCACCGGCCATTGCTCCGGACCCGGCGGCGCCTCGAGCCGGTCGAGGAGATCGAGCCGCTCGAAGTGCTCGAGCAGGTTCTTCGCGAACTTGAGCTCCGAGCCGCCGAGCACGACGTGCTTGTCGTCAGACGTCTCGTAGATCCGGTACATGGCAGCGCCGCCCCAGATGCGTTCGCAGCGCGGCTCGGGAGCTCGCTTCTCCGCGAAGGCGGCGCCCATGCTGTTGGGCATCGAGGCGAACACCGAGTCCATCATCGCCATGTCCAGGTAGTCCCCCTGCCCGGTCTGGGCCCGACGAAAGAGCGCCATCGCGATTCCGCTCAGCGTCATCGAAGCGACGAGCATGTCGGCTGCCGGCATCGCGGGGATCACGGGGTTGCCCCGATCGTCGGCATTGCAGGAGAGGAGCCCTGCGAAGGCCTCGACCGCCAGGTCGTGCGCCGGGTTCTGCTCGAGAGGGCCGGACTGTCCAAAGGCGGAGATCGACGCGTAGACCACGTCCGGCCGGACTTCACGCACCGCGCAGTAGTCGACGCCGAGCCTCTTGGCGACACCGGGGCGGAAGCTCTCGAGAACGACGTCTGCCGTCGCAGCGAGACGTCGAAAGAGGTCGAGGCCGCGGGGGTCCTTGAGATTGAGCGTCACGCTGCGTTTTCCGCGCTGCGTGCAGTCGAAGTAGACCGAGCGGCCGTCGCGGCGGTGGCCGATGTGACGCGTCGGCTCCCCCGCGCCGACCGACTCGATCTTGACGACGTCGGCGCCGTGGTCCGCCATCATCTGGGTAACGGTCGGGCCGGGGAGGAAGAGAGAGAGGTCGAGAACCCGGATTCCGTCGAGCTTCATGGGCGCAGTCTAAGGCCCTGGAGGCGCGCGAGCGACGCCGGGACTCAGTGCAGCGGCGTCGCGAAGATGTCGTTGGACCCGGACTGCAGGAAGACCCGGTCGAAGGTCAGCGTGCCGTCGGCGATCTGGTACGGGAGGACCGCGATCAGCGAATCGCTGCTCCGATGATCCAGAGCGACGGCCACCGCGTCGGAGGGCTCGCCGCTGTCCGGCCGTTCGATGTGCACGTCGTACACTCTGGCCGTCGCCTTGTACTGGCCGCGGTGAGCCCCCGTCGCCAGCGCTGCCTGGAGCCGTTCGAGCAGCTCCTCAGAGGACGGCTGAGCCTGCCCGTTGTGCGCAGCGATCGGATGGATCTCTCCATCCGGGGTCATCGCGGCTCCGTAGGGATAGAAGCGCCCATGCCGACGGAGCAGCTGCTCGGCGTAGACGAGGGCGCGGTTCATCAGCTGCTGTACTTCGGCTTGCGCTTCCTGCACGGGGACTCCCAGGTCGTTGGCTTCGAGCACGATCTCACGCCGCTCGTGAGTCGGCCAGCGGTCGCTCCAGAGCGGCGACTCTTCGAACGCCGAAGCCGCCGCGGAGCGGGCGTGATCGAAGGCGCGGTGGACGACGCAGTTCAGGGCGCGGTGCGTCGCTTCGATCCGCTGAATCGCACTCTGGACGAGGTCCGTCGCGGAGACCTCACCGCCTTGGAAGAGCTGCGCCTGCACCAGAGCGTCGAGCTTCGCCAGGTTGTCCTGCTCGACCCGCGGCACCGCCATCGGCACGCCGGAGGGCGGAGGCCAGCCACACGAGGCGAACTAGCGCCGAGCGCCAGGAAGTGGCGTCGACTCCTGCGGAACTCCTCTGAAGGGATTCACTTTCAAACGATAGGCGACCCACCATGCCGCCACAGCAAGCAATTCTATGTTACTGTCGCATAATCGGTTCATTGCATGGGGGAGTCAACAGAATGCCGAAGAGCGCTGGGATCTGTTTCTTGTTTCTCTGGAGCGCTGCGATTCACGGGCAGACAACGCTCGTCGCAGAGGGGATGATCACGCCCAAGGACGCCACGACGGCCGCCGAGATCGTCATCGTCCAGGCGCCGACCTCGAGCGAGCAACCGGGGCCGCCGATGATCCTCTCCGAGGACCCGCCGCGCCTTCTGCTCGCGAGCCAGCGGGCCGACTCGAACGTGGCCTTCACGCGAACGATGGAGCAGAGCGCCGGACGGCTCGGCGCGGCCACGTGGGAGGCCGTCAGCTACAGCGTGGACTGGACGAGCGGAACACCGCGGCTCGAAGGAACGACCGGGCCCGGCACGTTCGTCGTCTCCCGAGGAGAGGTTTTTCCAAGCCGTCTCTCGCCCAGCGAAGGTCGCGGCTTCGAGCTCGTGGTCACCGGTCCGTGGGAAAACACCTGCCTGCCGACCCTGGACCGCGTCGTCACCGGCCGCGCCACGATCGACGTCTACGCCCAACGCACCGACACCGTCTGCGTCCCTGCGACCGACGATCCCGGCTCTTGGCGGGAGCAAACGGCTGTGCGAGCCCTTGCCGCTGGCCGCTACGAGGTCCGCGTCCTGGTTCCGACACTCTCGAATCCGCTCGAGTACGAGACCTATGCGACCGCCTCACTGCGCGTCGTCGCGCTCGACCGACCCGCTCTGCGGTCTCTCAGGCTCGAGGCCGACGTGCCGCGCGGCGTCGAAGTGCTCGTCGCCGAGGTCGAGCGCCCGGTGACGGCGACCGGCAACGGCTGTACCGGCTGGCGGGTGAAACCGCGCAACGCCTGGGTCCACGGTCGCGACGTCTACGCGGAGTTCGAGATCGAGGAGGACACACTCTCGTGCATCGCGGCGACGACGCTGACGTTCGACTTCCCCCTACCGCGGCTGACGTCGGGCCTCTACCGTCTGATCGCGCGACACGACGAGCTCGGTTCGACCGAGACTCCGGCGTTCTGGGGCCAATCCCCGACCCTTGTTCGCAGTAGGCCTCCGTCCCTGAGCATCGACGGACGCTTCGAGCTCTCCGTCCGCTGGAAGGACTTCAGTGGCAACAGCGGGTACGGCGCTCCGGCGCTGCCGGAAGGAAGCGACTCTGCGATCTTCTACTTCTTCGATGAAGACAACTGGGAGCTCCTCGCCAAGGTCCTCGACGGCTGCTCGATCAACGGCCACTACTGGGTCTTCGCCTCCGCCAGCACCGACGTCGAGTACCAGCTCACCGTGCGCGATCTGGCGAGGGGGCAGGAGAAGCGCTATTCGAGCCCGCTCGGCGAAGCGGCGGCGGCGATCACCGACACCGCGGCGCTGCCCTGCGAGTGACCGTCATGAAGCGCTACCCGAGCCTCTTCGTCTCTCTTCTTCTCCTCGCTCTCGGAGCCTCCGCTGCCAACGCTCAGCGCTGCCCCAACGGCGGCGTCTTCGACGGCGATCGCCTGTACGAAGGCACGACGCTCACGGCAAACCGCTGCACCGCCGAGGAGACTCGGTGTGAAGGCATCTTCTTCTTTCAGCAACAACGTACGGCGACCGCCGTCTGCCGCGACGGCCGCTGGCAGGCCGACATCGACGCCTTTGCCGCGCAGTGCCCGTCTCACGTCTTCGCCGGCGGTGAGATCTGGGCGGCGGGCGCCCACCAGGTCAATACCTGCAACGCCAACGTTGCTTCGGTCTGTGCCGGGACCTACTTCCAGCACCTGCCAGGCGGCGGCTCCGGCTACGCGACGGCGACCTGCAGCGACGGTCGCTGGCAGGCGCAGCCGGGCGCCAACGAGGACTCCGTGCTCCTCCGGGCCGAGACCGCAACGCAACTCGCCCAAGCGCTGAAGGCCGGCTTCAAGGCCACCTACGGGGGCGACGACGTCTTCGTGACGCCGACCGGGGGGCCCTCGGGCGCTCCTCCCAGCGGAGGCGCTGGACCGAGAGTCTCCCAGACCAACGTGCAGGTCGAGGGGGTCGACGAGGCCGACCGCGTCAAGAGCGACGGAAGGCACCTCTACCTCCTCGCGAACAGCCAGTCCGCAAGACCCTCGTCGACGCCGAGCCGGAATCTCGTTCGCGTTCTCGAGCTCGATCGGGGCACGGCCTCGTCCCGATCGATCGCCGAGTTCGAGCCTGCTCTCGATGCGTCGATCCTCGCCCGATCTCTCTACCTCCGTTCCGATGCGGAGCAGCTCGTCGTTCTCAGTCACGGCGGTTGGGGATGGGGACGCTGGTTCTTTCCTCTCGACTGGCAGTCGACGCGCACCGAGATCACCAGCGTCGACGTTTCCGACCCCAGCGCACCGAAGCAGGAGGTGACGCTCTCCATCGACGGTGAGCTCATTTCCAGTCGCCGCATCGATGACGTGCTGTACCTGGCGACACGTTTTCACCCGTCGATCCCGAATCTCGAGTTCTACCAACCAGGCGACGCCAACGCCGTCCGGCAGCTCGCGCGCATCGAGGACACGCCTCTGCGTGACCTCCTTCCCAAGCTGCGCTCGAGCGAAGGCGACGAGCAGCTGCTCGTACGACCCACCGACTGCTATCTGCCCGGCGGCGCGGCGGCGCGCGAGAGCAGCGACATCATCAGCTTGGCCGCCGTCGACCTCGACACGATGAGCGTCGTCTCGTCGAAGTGCTTCGTCGGCCCGACCGAAACGCTCTATGTCTCGCTCGACACGATCGTCGTGGCCACGACCCGGTTCGGCTACGACTTCTTCTTCCAGAACGGCGAGCTACTCGTCGACTGGCGTCAGCCGCAGGTCGAGACCGACCTGCACAAGTTCTCGCTCGGAGACGGTCTGATCGAGTACCGCGCCTCCGGCACCGTCGACGGCCACCTCGGCTGGAACGTCCTGCGCAAGCCGTTTCGCATGAGCGACCGGGGCGACGACTTGCGCATCGTCACCGAGACCGCCGAGCTCACGCCGAACGAGAGCCCGGTCACCGTTTCGGTGCTGCGCGACGATGGCGACGGCCAGCTGAAGCTGCTCGCGCAGCTACCCAACGCAGATCATCCCGAACCGCTGGGCAAGCCCGGCGAGCGCCTTTTCGCATCTCGCTTCGTCGGAGACCGCCTCTACCTGGTCACCTTCCTCATGACCGACCCGCTCTACATCGTCGACCTCAGCGACTCGGAAGCGCCTTCGGTCGCGGGTGAGCTCGAGATCACCGGCTACTCGGACTACCTGCACCCTGTGGGAGAGAGTCATCTGATCGGAATCGGCAAGGATGCGGTCCCCGGGGGCGACTTTCGCGGCGCCTGGTTTCAGGGTGTCAAGGTATCGCTCTTCGACGTCAGCGACCCGCAGAACCCCTTCGAGTCCGACACTCTGGTGCTGGGTCGGCGCGGCAGCGAGAGCTCGACGCTGTACGACCACCGAGCGTTCACCTATCTCGAGACTCCGGGGCAGCTCCCTCGTCTTGCCCTCGGTGTGCAGGTGCACGATCGGGCGCCACCGTTCGTTGGCCAGGGTCCGAGCACCTTCTACGCCTGGACGTACAGCGGACTGCGCCTCTTCGAAGTAGACACACAGTCAGGCAAGCTCCTCAACGCGGGCGAGATGAAGGTGCGAACGTACGATCCGCCGAACGTACGATCCGCCTTCTCTCTTCAGGACCGCTCGGTGCTCGTCGACGACGCGATCTTCTACGTTCACGGCAACGACGTGTACAGCGCGTTCTGGTCGAACCCCTGGGTCTTCGTCGGACCGCGTTAGCTCGCGAGTCGCGGGCGCCGGCGCGACCGAGGCGAGCCCGCGTCACAGGCAGCAGGACTCCGGCGCAACCGACCACCAGTCACGTCCTGAGAGTTTTGGAAACCTCTAACGCCAACGGGCGTCCGTCGAAAGGGCGATCCGCTACCATCTGGCGGGCCTTGATCCAAACGCCTCGCACACGTCGTCGGTGTCTGCGACGGTGATCTGCACCGAGAGAGGCCTGCAACACAGAGCCGCAAGACGAAGAGCTGAGCAACGGGAGAGTCCATCCATGATCAAAGCAGCTTTCATCTCAATTCTGTTCCTACCTTTTACGTCGTTCTGCACTGCGTACGCCCAGGAAGTACCGCCCCCTTACGAGGAGCTTCCCGAGTTTGTGACGATCGGCGAACCGGCTTCCGAAGCAGATTACGATGCGGTCAGAAAGCTCCTTACGACGAGCGCTGCGGCCTGGGGGCAAGGGGACGCGAAGAGTCTGTCGAGCGCCTATGGCGAAGACGCCGAATGGATGAATGCGTTTGGGCAAATTCGAAGAGGCTCCGAAGCAATCAGGGCCTACTTGAGCGATCTCTTTGAAGATCAAGACGACGAGATGGCTGAGTTCGAGCAACAAAGCGGTGCAGCCATCTCGCTTCGCTTCATTGGCGATGACGTTGCGATTTTCCACGGCGTGACTCGAAGCACTCGCATGGGAGCTCTGGAAGGCGCTGAGGAGCGGCGTGTGCACAGCACGACCGTGATGGAGAAACGGGGTGATCGGTGGCTGGTTGTCCACGAACACATCAGTGATGCCCGACCCGCCGTCGAATGATCGACAGTCTCTTTCCGATGAGACGGACGCCTTCACTGAGGACCGCACCGGGCTCGCCCGCGACACGATCGTCTCCGTTCACGGCAACGACGTGAACAGCGCGTTCGGTCGGACGCCTGGGTCTTCCTCGGTCCGCGCTGAGGCTACGGCTCGGCGGCGTCCGCGAGCGCGCCCAGTCGCGCTCGTGTCAGAGCGAGCACGGCCACGGCGCAGCCGACGACGACCCAGGTCCTCAAATCGCCGACCGTTTCGTAAAGAGGCGCCCCCAGGGCTTTGCTCCAGACGTTGGTGCCACCGTGGATCAGAAGGGCCGGCCAGACCGAACCGCCCGTCTTGAACCAGAAGTAGCTGATGACGATAGACAGAGCGAGGCAGAGCACGAGGAAGACTCCCTGAAAGAAGGCCCACCGACTCAGGTCGTCGCTGCCGAGAATGTTGGGAATCTCGCGCGGGAAGTGCCAGAGCCACCAGAGAAAGCCGAGTAGGAGCGTCGCGCCGAGCGGGGAGCGCCAGCGGTCGAGCAGCAGACCCTGCGCGTACCCGCGCCAGCCCAGTTCCTCGAGTGTTCCTCCTTCGTCGAGGAAGACGCCGGCCAGGAGCCAGAAGACGGCGGCGGGCAGGGAACCGCCGAGCGACGTCAGAACCTGGTCCTGCCAGCCGTCTGCTCCGCTTCGCGACGCCCACCCCAGGTAGAGCGCAACTCCCAGAACGTGCGCGACGAGGAGCACGACGTAGGCCCGAACGGCCGACGCCCACTCGCCGCAGGGACCGACGGGGTGGAAGCGTCGCAGAAGCTCTCCGAGGCCGCCTCGGCCACCACCGACGAAGCTGACGACGAGGGCCGAAAGCGTCGGCGCACCGGCAAAGACGAAGATGAGCCAGGCGCGCCAATCCTCGAGCGCGAAGCGCGTCAGGGTCACGAGGTTGGTATAGAGGCCGTGCTCCGCCTGGAAGGCCCAGAATGCCGGGAGCATCTCTCCCTGCGGATCGACGACGGACTGCATGCCCACGACTAGGGCCACCATGGCGAGCGCCAGAGCATAGAAGACGGCGAAGGAGCGCTTGCGGACGAAGTCGCTCAGGGTGTCACCAAGGTGCGATCGACCGGAGCGCAGCGGGAGGCGACGCGAATCCAGAGTGTGTCAGCGCATCGAGCGTCACGGTTCGAGCAGCGGTTTGAAGAACTCCACCATCTTGCCGACGAGCTCCGGATCCTGATCGAAGAGCGGAGCACCGTGAGCGTCGCCTTCGTACAGAAGCAGTTCGGAACGGTCCCTTCCGACGCGGTACGCAATCGTTCCCGCTGCGCGCGCCGCGCCGCGATCGTCCCTCGCAGCGATGAGGAGATACTGACGCCCCTGCAGCTTGAGCACGTCGCGCTCGCGCTCGGCGCTCAGCCCACTCGAGAAGAAGCCCATACGGACGAGCTCTTCATGCGCCTGACCGAGGCTGACCACGGCGAAGCCACCGCAGGAAGCGCCCAACGCACCGGCGACAGAGCCGCTGCCCTGCGACGCCAGGAAAGAGTAGGCCGCCTCCCCGTCGGCGTCGACCGACCGCATCGCCTGCATGCGCTGCTCGGGCACCGCCGCGTCGAGGTCGTCCGTCCGGCTGCCACCGAAGCCGCGAAAGTCGACGGTCAGGACCTTGAACCCCTCGCCCGCCAGCTGAGCGGCCAGCTCGTCGTACATCGTGCGCTGGTTGTTGCACTGGTGCAAGAGCAGCACGCCCGGCCCGGAGTCGTTCGACCACAGGGATCCTTCGAGGCGAAAGCCGTCAGCGCTCTCGAAGTGCACGGTCTCTTGTCCCGGCGCGGCAGCGCCGAGCCCGACGAAGACGAGGAGAGCCAAGCTCACGATGCGCGAAGTCCTCATAGGGGACGCCTCCTTTTCGTGGTGAAGTGGTGTGCCCTGACGCTAACAAAGAGCGAGACGACCTCCGTTTGCACGACGCCACGCTCGTCATAACCTCGAGGCCCGAACACAAGGAGACGACATGACCGAGTCCGTCGACGTCTATTGGTCCTTCCGCAGTCCCTACTCCTACCTCGTCACACCAGACCTTCGCCGCCTGCAGGAAGACTTCGACGTGACCGTGCACGTCCGGGTGGTCCTGCCGATCGCGGTGCGCGACGCTTCACTGCTCTTCGACGCTTCGAACCGCAAACCGGCTCAGTACATCGTGCACGATTCGCGACGACGTGCGGAGTTTCTCGGCCTGCCGATGCGCTGGCCGCAGCCTGACCCGGTCGTGCAGGACCTCACGACGATGGCCGTCGCG
>JBCCLJ010000083.1:0-26819 GCA_039026915.1 Acidobacteriota bacterium | reverse complement strand
GTCTGCACGCGCGCCTCGATCGCTCCGCTGGCGCCGCCGACGCGCCAGACCTCGATGCGCTTGCGCTCTTGCGGGGCGGCCTCGTAGAAGTCTTCGACGAAGGTCAGCGCGCCGCGGGAGTCGGTCGGTGCCGTCGTGCCGGGAACGACCGCAGAGGGTGAGCTGATCAGGCGATTCTGGTTGTTGACGTGAGGCTCGGTCACGGAGCGCAGGCGAAAGAAGTGCTGTCCTGGGGCAAGTCCTTCGACGCGGGCTACGCTGCGCGTCTTGCCGTCGACGAAGGTGGCCGGGGTGAAAGGGCCCGAGGCGCTCGAAGAGACTTCGACGACCGTGCCTCCTGGTAGCTCGCTGAAGTCCGGAGAGTCCCAGACGATGGCGATCGATCGCGAGTCGATGCTCTGCGTGAAGATCTCTCCGGGCGGCAGTGTCTGCGAGTACTCGAAGCCGAAGTTGCGCAGCTCCTCGCGGAGCGGTCCCGTCGCCGTCAGCGCATTCCAGTCGAGATGCACGAAGCGATCCGGATCGTTCAGGAACCTTCCGTACGCGGCCGGCACCTCGCCGTCGAAGGCGTTGGAGTTGAGCAGGACCCACTGCAGCTTCGGCAGCTCGGCGAGGGCGCTCGGTAGCGCTCCCGTGAGGCGATTGCGTCCGACGTCGAACGACTGCAGCTGTGACAGCCGAGACAGCTCGGGCGGAATCTCACCTTCGAGCTGATTCGAGAAGAGATCGATGAATTGGAGCTGGCTGAGGTTCGCCAGCTCCGCTGGAATCGTGCCCGAGAGACGGTTTCCACCGAGGAAGAGGTGCTTCAGGGCACTGAGACGGCCGAGCTCCGGAGGAATCGGCCCGCTGATCTGATTGAAGCCGAGCGACAGGAACTCGACGCGGCGCAGCGCACCGAGCGTGGAAGGAATCGGCCCCGAGAAGCGGTTGTCGAAGAGGTCGAGGCCGGTGAGCTTCGTCAGGTTGCCGAGGGAGGAGGGCAGGTCGCCCTCGAGCCGATTGAGACCGAGCCAGAGTGATTCGAGCTCGGTCAGGTTGCCCAGGGAGGCGGGGAGCTGACCCGTCAGTTCGTTTTCCGACAGCTCGAGACTGACGAGCTGGCGCAGGTTGCCCAGGCTCGCTGGGATGCTGCCCTGCAGACGGTTGCGGCCGAGGAAGAGGAACTGCAGCTCGGGTGAGCGTGTCAACGATTCCGGGATCACCCCGGAGAAAGCGTTGTCGAAGAGATCGAGCACCACGAGCTCTTCGAGCTCGCCGAGCCACTCTGGAATCGGTCCCGAGAGGGCGTTGCTGCCGACTCCCAGCTGAATGAGCTTGTCGAGCGCCGCCCAGGACTCGGGGATCGTGCCGGTGAAAGAGTTCTCGAAGAGGTCGAGGATCGTCATTTCGGGAAGCCCGCCGAGACTCTCGGGCAGCGGCCCGGTGAGCTGGTTCCGCGCGACCGAGAGAGAGTTGAGTTCACGCAGGCTGCTCAGTGAAGACGGCAGAGCGCCACTGAGCCGGTTGCCGCTGAGCTGCAGCCAGTTCAGCCTCACCAGGCGCGTGATCGCCGCGGGAAACGGGCCCTCGAGGCCGAACTCCCAGAGGTCGAGACCGACCACACGGTCCTGCACGCAGAAGACGCCGACCCAGTTGCATTCGCTGCCCACACCGCCCAGCCAGTTGATCGTCAGGCCTTCCGGGTGAGACCAGTTCGAGCCGTTGGTCGACTCGAAGATCTCGATCAGCACCTCTCGCTCGGAGGCGGGTACCTGCGCAGCGAGCGGCTCGACGAGAAGCGGTGGCAGGGCGCAGAGCGCGAGCAGACTCAGAGCACGTCTGCAGACAGTGGCCAGGAGGCGGGATTGGAGAGGAGCGAGGCCACGGCGGGCAAAAGAGATGGGCATGCGAGTGTCTCCCGAAGGTCGGCGCAGGAAGAGAGTGCCTGCGGCACTCCGCGTCGTCTGTAGGAAGCACGGCTGGAGCCCTGCAGGAATGCGCCGCCGCTGACCGACGATGGCGGACCACAGCAGGTCGGAAGGCCGTTCTCGCAAGAGGCGTCGCGCTAGACTCGCGTCCAGGAGGACACCATGGCGGAAATCAACATCCTTCCCGAAATCCTCGAGGCTGCCGAGGACCTGAGGCGGTGGCGCAGGGACTTTCACGCGCATCCGGAGCTCGCCTTCGAGGAGCACCGCACCGCGGAGCGCGTGGCCGAGCTACTGACCTCGTTCGGTCTCGAGCCTCATCGAGGCCTGGGCGGAACCGGCGTCGTCGCGTCTCTCCAGGTCGGCTCGTCCGAGCGCAGGATCGGTCTGCGGGCCGACATGGATGCTCTACCGATTCTCGAAGAGAACGACTTCGAGCACCGCTCCAGCAACGAAGGCGTCATGCACGCCTGTGGGCACGACGGCCACACGACGATGCTGCTCGGCGCCGCCCGCTACCTCAGCGAGACGCGCCGCTTCGACGGCACCGTCGACTTCATCTTTCAGCCTGCCGAGGAGAAAGACGGTGGAGCCCGCGCCATGGTCGAAGACGGACTGTTCGACCTCTTTCCCGCGGAGCGCGTCTTCGGCATGCACAACTTTCCAGGGATGGAAGTGGGCGAGTTTGCGCTGTGCGCGGGCCCGATGATGGCGGCGATCGACGTCTTCTCGGCGAGCGTCAGATCGCAGGGTGGTCACGCGGCCTTCCCGCAGGGATCTGTCGACAACGTCGTCATCGCGAGTCAGATCGTCGGTGCCTGGCAGACGATCCTGTCGCGCAACGTCGATCCGCTCGAGAGCGCCGTCCTGTCGACGACCAAGATTCACGGCGGGGACGCGGACAACGTGCTGCCGGCGGAAGTGACTCTCGGCGGCTGCGTTCGGACCTTCACCCCGAAGATCCAGGATCTCATCGAGCGCCGGATGGCCGAGCTCGGGCAGGCGATCGCCGAGGCTCACGGAGCTGAGTTCGAGCTGGAGTACACGCGCTACTACCCGGCCACGGTCAATACCGCCGCCGAGGTCGAAGTGGCCGCAGCAGCGGCGGCCGAGGTCGGTACGTCGTCGCGGACCGACCTGATACCGATCATGGGCTCCGAGGACTTCTCCTACATGCTCCAGGTGCGCCCCGGTGCCTTCATCTTCGCGGGCAACGGACCTTCGGCCGGCCTGCACACGCCTCGCTACGACTTCGACGACGCGCTGGCGCCGGTCGGAGCCAGCTACTGGGCGCGTCTGGTCGAGCGCGAGCTGGCGGTGTAAGGGGCCGTGATCGACTGAGCTAAGGCGCCCAGACGGTCACATCCAGCGGCTGTTCCGAGGCGAAGCCCTAGGTGATGAGGGACTTCGCCGCGTTCACGTCGGGGAAACGTGAAACAAGGCCTCGCCTTTTTCCGTCCTGTCAAAGGTCGGGCTGTTGGCCTTATGCGTTGGCCGGAAAGGCCAAGAGTTCTTGTAACTCAGCCCGTCGCCAGACGTATTCCACTGTAGAGGCAGGCGGCACTGCGGCTGCGGTCGAGCGCCAAAACCTCTCTCCATTCGATACCATTCGACCGCCTCTCGAGGGTTTCCTCCAAGCCCTCAGCCAAGCGGTCTCTCAGTGTGGAGCGCTCCCCGTGCATCCTCACGAGCCGCTCATTCCGACTTCCTGCCAAGGCGTTCCATGATCCGCAAGACCTTCAACGCACCCGCGTTACTCCTCCTTCTCCTCCTCCTCGGTCTTCTGACCGTCGGCGCGGGCTGTGCCCCGAGCTCCTCCCAGGCCGGCGAGCGCCCCGCGTCCACCGACGAAGGGGCCACGGAGCCGGAGGATGAGGCCGTGCCCGTCGCCGCTCTGCCGCTCCATCGCGGCAGCATCGAGTCCGTTCTGCGCTTCTCGACCAACCTGGAAGCCGAGAACGAGGTCGAGGTGTTCGCCGAGGCCTCGCGTCAGGTGACCCAGCTCCTGGTCGAGGAGGGCGACTACGTGCGCAAGGGCCAGACCCTGCTTCGTCTACAGAGCGAAGAGCAGCAGACGGCGCTCGATCGGGTAAAGAGTCAGCTCGACAAGGCGCAGCGCGACTTCGACCGTCAGAAGCGTCTCTTCGAGCAGGAGCTCATCAGTGAGCAGGCCTACTCGGAGGCTACCTACGACCTCGAGCAGCTCGAGCTCGCACAGGCCGACGCCGAGCGCGAGCTCAGCTACACCATCGTCAGGGCACCGATCTCGGGCGTCGTCACCGAGCGTCTCGTGAGCCTGGGCGACCACGTGCAGACGAGCACCCGCCTCTTCAACATCGTCGACTTCGACTCGATCGTGGCGCGCATCTACGTTCCCGAAAAGGAGATGTCGAGGCTCGCCATCGGTCAGCAGGCGCGGCTTCTGGCGCAGGCGAACGAGGGAATCGAGCAGGGCTCGATCGAGCGCATCGCACCGGTTGTGGATTCGCGCAGTGGCACGGTCAAGGTCACGCTCGACGTGCCGCGCTCCGCTGGGCTGCGGCCTGGCATGTACGTCGAAGTAGAGCTCGTTGCCGAGACCGACGCCGACGCCCTGCTGGTGCCCAAGCGTTCGCTCGTCTATGACGAGGACCAGATCTATGTCTTCCGAGTCAAGGACGACCAGACGGTCGAGCGACTCCTGATCGAGCCCACGATCGAGCAGCGTGACTTCATCAAGGTCGACTCCGTCTTGGCAGACGGCGATCGGATCGTCGTTGCTGGCCAGGCGGGCCTGAAGGATGGTGCCAAGGTTCGCCTCCTTGGCCTCGAAGAGGCGCTGAAGACCTTCTCCAGCGAGATCGCCGCCGCGGGCTTCTCCGACTGAGCAACAGCAGCGCCGCGAGCCGCGCGTCACGCGCCCGCGAGGAGTGACATCGAGTATGAGTACTGAATCCTCTCCACGGCGCGGAGCTGGCCCTGCCGTGGCGTCGAGTTTCGTCACGAGCCGGCCGGTCGCCGTGCTCATGGTTTTCGTCGCGGCCGTCGTCTTCGGGGTTCTCTCCTACAGCCGACTGCCGGTGACCCTGATGCCGGAGATGAGCTACCCAACGCTCACCGTTCGCACGGAGTATCCGGGCGCGGCTCCCGAGGAGGTCGAGAACGACGTCAGTCGCCGCATCGAAGAAGTTCTCGGTGTGGTTGCGGGCCTGCGCCGCATGAACAGCATTTCGAGGGCTGGCGTCAGCGACGTGGTTCTGGAGTTCTCCTGGGACACCGAGATGTCGGATGCCATCCAGGACACGCTGGAAAAGCTGGACCTCGTCCTCCTGCCGCAGGAAGCCGAACGCCCGCTGATCCTGCGTTTCGATCCTTCGCTCGACCCCGTCATGGAGCTCTCCCTCTCCGGCGTCGGTGATCGGTTCACCGGGGACGAGGGTCTGAGGCGACTGCGACGCCTCGCCGAGCTCCAGGTCAAGCGGTCGCTCGAGCCCATCAAAGGCGTGGCTGCCGTCAAGGTCCGCGGTGGCCTGGAGGAGGAGATCCACGTTCTGCTCGACGCCGAGGCCCTCCGCCGGAGCCGGCTTTCGGCGCAGAACGTCATCGATCGCTTGGCTCAGGAGAACATCAACGTCGCCGGCGGCACCCTCAAAGAAGGGCGCACCGAGTACATGGTGCGAACGGTCAACGAGTACGTCAATCTCGATCAGATCCGTCAGACCGTGGTGACGACGACGGACGGGCGCGAGATCAGAGTCGAGGATCTCGGGACCGTCATCCGCTCGAACAGAGAGCGCGAGATCCTGACTCGTACGGACGGCCGCGAGAGTGTGCAGCTCGACGTCTTCAAGGAGGCCGACGCGAACATGGTGGCCTTGGCCAAGGTGGTCACCGATGCCGTGGGGGAGCTGCGCATCGACGAAGAGACCGGCGAACTCGTCCCGCCGGACGACCGAGCGGCAGCGACTCGAGGCAGAGGCGGGCGTGGGCGCCCCGGCCAGCCTCGCTCTGCAGGCTTGGCGGAGGATCTCTTCAAGGCGGAAGGCGCGACGCTGGAAGTCGTTGCGGATCGGTCGAAGTTCATCGAGGGCTCGATCAACGAAGTGCGCAACACGGCGGTTCTGGGCGGCCTGCTCGCCGTGGTCATCCTCTATCTCTTCCTCCGCAGTTTCACGACGACGCTGATCGTCGCGGTCTCGATTCCGATCTCGTTGCTGATCACCTTCGCGCCGCTCAACCTCCTGGGTGTGTCGCTCAACATCATGTCTCTTGGCGGCCTCGCCCTCGGCATCGGCATGCTCGTCGACTCTTCGATCGTCGTTCTCGAGTCGATCTTTCGGTGTCGGGAGGAGGGCGACGAGTTGGTCGCCTCCGCCGTTCGCGGTACGAAAGAGGTCAGCGGCGCCGTCGCAGCGTCGGTACTCACCTCGATCGCCGTCTTCTTCCCCATGGTCTTCATCGAGGGTATCGCCGGGCAGGCCTTCGGCGACCTGGGCTTGGCGGTCGTCATCTCCCTACTGGCTTCACTCGCCGTCGCGCTGCTCTTTATCCCGATGCTGGCCAGCCGACGAGGCGCAGAGATTCCGACCGGCGGAGCGGCTTTGGGCCGCCTGAAGCACTACGCGGCGCTCGCCCTGCTGCGGCGCGACGCTTCGAATCTCCGTACCTGGATCGGTGGAGGCTCGGCCGCGCGCTGGCTGCCTGCGGCTCTCGGCTTTGTCTTCCTTGCGGTGCGGTTCCTCGTCGGCAGTCTGCTCGAGCTCGTGGCGAAGGTTCTTCTCCTTGCTCTGATGCTCGTCGCCTACGTTCTGGGAAGGCTGCTCTGGCCGGTCGTGTCGCGGACGTTCACTCTGCTCAGCCGTGTGCCGGTGCGCATCACCGGCGCTCTGCTCGACGGACTGAACAACCTCTACCCGCCCGTACTGCGCACGGCGCTACGCTGGCCGGTCGGCGTCCTGATGATCATCGCCGGCACGGTCTGGGCCTCCGTCTGGATGCTCGGGCAGCTCGAGACCGAACTGCTCCCGGAGGTTCGTCAGGGCGAGTTCACCTTCGAAGTTGCGCTGCCGGTCGGAACGCCCCTCGAAGAGACCGACCGCATCCTCTCGGCGGCGGAACAGGCGATCCTGGCGGAGCGTGAGCACATCCAGAAGCTGCTCGTCACGTTCGGCTATGACGTGACCAACTCGCAGAGGTCCGACGAGGGTGAGCACACCGCTCGTTTCAAGGTCCTGCTCGAGAGCTCCGACGCGCTGATCGAAGAGCAGGTCGTCGCCAGGCTGCGTGAGCGCCTCCAGCGGGTGCCCGATCTGACGTCGCGCGTGGCTCGCCCGGTTCTCTTCAGCTTCAAGACGCCGATCGAGGTCGAGGTTCACGGTGACGATCTCACCGAGCTCAAGCGCTACGGCGACCGGGTGGCGGCCCTGATGTCGGAGATGCCCGAGCTCGCGGACGTCGAATCGACTCTGCGCACCGGAGCCCCGGAGGTGCAGATCGTCTACGACCGTGCCCTCCTGGCTCGCTACGACCTCGGCGTTCAGTCCGTCGCTCAGATGGTGCGGAACCAGGTCAAGGGCTTTGAGGCGACGTTGTACAACCTCAAAGATCGACGCGTTCCGATCGTCGTGCGACTCGACGAGAGTGATCGCCGCTCGACCGAAGATCTCGCGGGACTGGTCATCAATCCGGAGGCTGACCGTCCGATCCGCCTTGGTTCCGTTGCCGAGGTGCAGCTGGGAGAAGGCCCGTCCGAAGTGCGTCGCGTCGATGCACGGCGAGTTGCTCTGGTGCGAGCGAATCTCGGCGACGCCTCGCTTGGTACCGCCGTGTCCCGAATCGACGAAGTTCTTGCTGCCGAGGTCGACTGGCCGGCAAACATGAGCTTCGTCGTCGCCGGCCAGAGCCAGGAGTGGGAGCGCAGCCAGTCGAGCCTGTGGCTCGCACTCGCTCTCTCGGTCTTCCTGGTCTACGTGATCATGGCGGCCCAGTTCGAGTCGCTCCTGCACCCGTTGGTCATCATGTTCACCATTCCGCTGGCGTTCTTCGGCACCGTACTGACCCTCTTCGTACTCGAGGTCAATCTGTCGATCGTCGTCTTTCTCGGCATGATCATGCTGGCTGGAATCGTCGTCAATAACGCCATCGTTCTCGTCGACTACATCAACCGGCTCAAGGCCCGGGGGCTGCCGCGACGCGAGGCGATCGTGACGGCGGGACAGGTTCGTTTGCGCCCGATTCTCATGACGACGGCAACCACGACCCTCGGCCTACTGCCGATGGCTCTCGGTCTGGGTGAGGGCGCCGAGATTCGCACGCCGATGGCCCTCTCGGTGGTCGGAGGCCTGACGACGTCGACGCTACTCACGCTGATCGTCGTGCCGGTCGTCTATTCGATCGTCGATTCGCTGCAGGCCCGCCTGCTCGGGCGAGAGGCTTCGAGCCGTGCCGCTACCGCCGCGGGTGGTGCGCCCGTCGGCGCCGCGGAGGGTACGCCGTGAACGCGCCCACCGAGCTGCCCGGTTCGCGTCCCGCGTCCCAAGAGGATGCGCAGCGGTTGGATCAGGAAGCGGTGGCGTCGCGCTGGGAACTGCTTCTGCCGCGTTTCTCCCTGAATCGTCGTGTCACCGTGATGGTGCTGATGCTGACTCTCGGCGTGCTCGGCGCCGTGGCGACGGTGTCGATTCCCCTCGAGCTGATTCCGAGCGGCTTCTCGGCGCCGTTCCTTCGGGTGACCGCACCGTGGCAGGACGCTCCGCCAGAGGAAGTCCTCGACAAAGTGACGCTGCCGCTGGAAGAAGAACTGTCGACCGTGCGCGGTATCGACAACATGTTCTCCTTCGCTCGCAACGGCTTCACCCAGATCTTCATGAGCTTCAAGCACGGTACGGACATGGACGTCGCGTATCGAGAGGTTCGCGACCGCGTCGAGCGTGCGCGACAGAGTCTGCCCGAGGATCTCGAGCAGGTCTTCATTCGCAAGGACGACGGCGGCAGCATCCCGGTAGGCATGGTCGGCCTGGCGATCGAGGAAGGGACGACCGACGTCTACGACCTGATTCAGAACCAGATCATCCTGCCGCTCGAGCGCATCGAAGGTGTGGCCATGGTCAAGGTCGACGGCCTCGAAGCGAAAGAGGTCCTCATCGAGCTCGATCGTGAGCGGGTCGAGGCCGCCGGCCTGAACATCTTCGAGATCGCTCAGGACCTGGCGCGCGACAACTTCTCGATGGCGAGCGGCAACGTCCGGGCGGGCGACAAGAAGCTGCTGCTGCGCTCGGTGGCAAAGTACCGGTCGCCGGGCGCCGTCGAGGATCTCCTGGTCACTCCGACGGTGCGCCTCGGCGACATTGCGTCGATCACCTACGACGAGCCGGAGAAGGAGTACGCGGTTCGAGTCAACTCGAGACCCGCCTACGCAGCGATGGTGATGAAGGAAGGCGAGGCGAACACTCTCGAGGTCGCCACGCGCGTGCGTGACCTGCAGGAGAAGCTGCGCGACAACCCGCGCCTGCGCTCGATGCAGATCGACATGATCATGGACCAGGGGGAGATCATCAAGGACTCGCTCTCGACCCTGCTCTCGAGCGGCCGGGTCGGTGCGATCTTCGCGATGATCGTGCTCTTCTTCTTCCTCCGGCGCCTGCGCATGAGCCTGATCATCGCGCTCTCGATCCCGCTGTCGATGGTCGTTGCGCTCGTCGCGATGTACTTCGCGGGCGAGTCTCTCAACGTCCTGTCGCTGCTGGGCCTGATGATCTCCGTCGGCCTGCTCGTCGACAACTCTGTCGTCGTCGCCGAGAACATCCATCGCTTCTATCGCGAAGAGAATGTCTCTCGACGCGAGGCCGCGATTCGCGGAGCGGGCGAGATCGCGATGGCGATCACGACGGCGACGCTGACCACGGTCATTGTTTTCCTGCCGGTCTCGCTGGTCGACGGTCAGGGCCAGTTCTTCCTCCTGCGGCTTGCGATCCCGATCTGCGTGTCTTTGATCGCCTCGCTCTTCGTCGCTCTCATCTTCGTCCCGTTGAGCGTCTACCTGACGCTTCCGAAAGGTGACGAGGACGAGACCGGAGTCGTGGCACGCCTCAAACTGCGGATCAAGGCCGCGATGCTCTGGTTCTACGAGCAGACCTTTGGCCGTCTGAGCGTGCTCTACGGCAAGATGCTCGGCTACGCACTTCGCCGCCGGCTCGATCTAGTGCTCGCGCTCATGGCTCTGCTGGGCGCGACCTCGGCTGTCTCGAATCAGGTCGAGCTCGTGGCGATGTCGGAGGACGAGCAGGCGTTCTTCGAGATCGGCGTCGAGCTTCCCCGCAGCATGACGTTCGAAGAGAGCGAGGCCTACTTCCGCAGCGCCGAGAACAGGGTGGCGGAAGTGGCTGAAGAGGTCGGTCTCGACTTCTACATGATCTTCCACCGACGCAACCAGGGCGAAGTACAGGGAGCACTTTCCGCCGACCGCGGCGACATCTCGCCGCGCGAGGTGTCACAGAAGATCCTCGAGGTGCTGCCGGAGCTTCCCGGGATCGAGTTCGATACCGGACAGGACTCCGAGCAGGAGAGCGAGGACAAGAACTTGGAGCGCCTGCGCATCTACGGTGATGATGCGGTGCAGCTCGATGAGATCGCCGAGGACCTCGAAGGCGTCTTCGCGCAGCTCCCCGGAGTCATGGGTGTGAAGAAGGCGGCCGAGCGAGCCCCGAACGAGCTGGCTTTGGTCATCGATCGCGCGCGCGCCCAGAAGCAGGGCGTCAACCCGCAGGTGCTGGCGACCATGGTCGGTTACGCCCTGCGCGGCCAGGCACTGCCCAGGATCTACCTGGGCGGCCGCGACATCCCGGTACGGGTGCGATACGAAGAGCGGGACCGCGAGAGCCTCGCCCAGCTCGGCAACTTCTCGGTGCCGAACGACGCAGGCGAGGCTCTGGCTCTCAACTCTCTCGTCGACGTCGAGCAGCTTCCGTCGGCGACGACGATCTTCCGCCGCGACAAGCAGATCTCACGCCGTATGACGCTCGAGCTCGAGCCGGGCCGAGAAGACGAGGCTCGCAAAGCCATCTACGCATTCGTCGGTGGGCTGGACCTGCCTGAGGGAGTCAGCTTCGGTCCGCGCAAAGCGGTCCGCAGCAGCGGCGAGGCGCAGAGCCTGGCCTTTGCCGCGCTGCTTTCGATCGTCTTCGTCTACCTGCTGATGGGTTTTCTCTTCGAGAGCTTCCTGCTGCCGATGGCGATTCTGGTCACCATTCCTCTCGCCAACATCGGTGTTACCTGGATCCACGTCCTGACCGGCCGCGACATGGACTTCCTGGGCATCGTCGGACAGATCATCCTGATTGGCGTCGTCGTGAACAACGGAATCGTTCTCCTCGACTACGTCAACCGCCTGCGAGACCGGGGCATGGAGCGTTTCGAGGCGCTGATGCTCGCCTCCGAGCGTCGCTTCCGCCCGATCATGATGACGGCCTTGACGACCATCTGTGGCATGGTCCCCGTGACTCTCGGCGAGGCCACCCGGATGGGCCTGAGCTACAAGAGCTTTGGCCTCACCCTGATCGGCGGCATGGTGACCGCGAGTTTTCTGACCCTGCTGGTCGTCCCAGTCTGCTACACGCTCTTCGAGGATGCCCGCAGTTGGGTCTCGCGCACCGTTCTCGGGACACTCTTCGGCCAGCGCAAAGAGGCCGCCGACCTCGAGGCCGGCTCCGCCTCCGCGGGTAGCTGATCCGGCCGTCGCTCGGGTGGAGCGGCAGCCTGTGCCCGTCGACCGCAGGAAGGCGCTCGTCCGGCTGTTTCAGGAGCGAGTGTTAGCATCGCGGAGTCCGAGCCCCCGACCGCCGTTGCTTCCCCCGGAGTGACGGCCTCTCCCATCGCATGTCGAAGCCCAGCCAACGCTGCGCGTCAGCGCTAGCGATCCTCGCTCTGCTCGCCTGTGCCGCCGCCTGGTGGTCGGGGGAGACCCGCTTCCGTGCCCTGGCCTATCGGCCGGATTTCGGCTTCTACCACCAGTTTGCCGCACGCGCTGGACTTGCCGAGCTCGGCGATCGTCAGACGTTCAACGTGCAGGGCAACAACATGTTCGGGATCGTCGGGCGGGAAGGTCAGGATCACCTGCACCAGGCGATTCATCTCGAGCCGATCAAGTATCTCGACGTGCTCGGCTTTCGCCTCGGCGCTGGACCGAGGTGGATGTTTCTCTGGCGCTCTCTGCTGCACGCCCTCCCGCTGCTGTTTCTGCTGCGTGCGTCACTGGCGTCGGAGCTCGCCTCGGAGCGCAAGATTCTGCTCCTCCTGCTGGGACTGGCCTACGTCGCCTTCCCGTCGTTTCTCTACCACGCCACCTTCGATCTGCGCCCGTATCAGATCCTCGCTCCAGCTCTCTTCTGTCTCTTGCTCGCGGTCGTCGTCGAGTTGCCCGGACCCTGGGTCTTCGGCGCCCTGGCGCTCGCTCTCTTCGCTCGCGAGGAGGCGCTGCTGCTGGCAGGCTTCGGAGTCGTCCTTCTGCAGCTGCTGACGCCGGAACGTCGCTCGCTCGTCAAGGCGACGTGCTCTCTCTGGCTGGCATGGTTGGCCTTGACTCTGGGCTACATGGCTTGGACGGGCTACAGCCTGCAGCGCAGTTTGCCGGGCTCCGTCGTCTTCGCGGGGGCCGCGGTCGCGGCGCTCGCTGCTCCGCTCGTGGCGGGGCTGCGCTTTCCCCGCATCGCGCAGGCGATGGCCCTCGCCGCGCCGGGGGGCATCGTGACGCTGTCTCTGCTCCGCGATCGATGGGACCACAATCTCGGCTGGTTCTACGCGTTTCTCCATCCGCGCCCGTTCGTCGTGGTGCCGACGGTGCTCGTCGCGATCCTCTGGCTGGCGGACTCTTGGCCGCGCGCAGCTCAGAGAACCGCGGTAGCCCTCGTTCTCGCCTCCCTCGGGATTCATGCCGTCTCGCAGCAGGCGCCCCTCTGGCAGTTCGGTTGGCAAGCCGAGCGCGGGCAGGCAGCCGAGCTCGTCTTCGGCACCAAGGACACCCTCGACCCGCTGCGGTCCAAGGTGCTCTGTGACGCCAGCACCTGTCAGGCGTTCGCCTACTTCGAGCACAGTTTCCACTACAACGGACTCTTCGGCGACTCCGGTTTTCCGGACAGAGGACCGGCGGAGGCCTCGATACCGGAGTGGCTTCGGGAGTTCGACGGAGTCGCCGTGACCGCGGCCGTCGCCTCGCTGCTCGAGCCCTACGGCCTCACCGAGGAGGCGGGCTGGTCTTTGGAGCGCAGCGGCCCGTTTGTCGTCGCGCGTCTCGTCCCGGATGGATCGGGCGACACCGAGGCGGCCGGCGAGGTCGGTGCGGAGGATCCCGGTGCCGAACCTTCGGCGGCACCGGGTCCCTAGGGGCTCGCCGCTACGACTGGAGCTCGGCCACCATCTCCCTGGCCGTGCTGTCGTCGGCCCAGGCGAAACGCATCGTCGTGCGGTCGACGACGCCTCCGAAGCGCTCTTTGAACGCAGGCACGATCTCGTTCGGCTGACCGACGACCGCGAACTCGTTCAGGATCTCGTCGGTGATGCGGGTGCCCATCTCGTCCCACTCGCCTCTCTTCGACATGAAGTTGAGCTCGTCCTGAAGTTCTCCCCAGCCGTGGGTCTCCAGGACCGGTCGATAGGCCGGAGTCGAGCCGTAGAAGGCGATCTGCTTGCAGACCGCCGTACGCGTTGCCTCGAAGGTCTCGTCGTCGGGGCCGGTGACGACGAAGCCGGGGTAGATCAGCTCGAAGTCGTCGCGGCTCCTGCCGGACCGCTCGAGACCTTCCGCGATCGCCGGTAGCGTCACCTTTTCCATGTAGGCCTTCGTGGTGAAGGCGTGCGCGATGAGGCCGTCGGCGACCTCGCCGGCGACGCGGGACATGAGCGGGCCGACGGCAGCGAGCACGACCTTGGGAGCGCCGTACTGCGTGTCCTGGGGCGTGAACATCGGCGTCATCAGCGTGTGGGTGTAGAACTCGCCCCGGAAGTCGAGCGGCTTGCCCTGGTACCAGCAGTCCCAGACGGCGCGCATGGCGAGGATGAACTCGCGCATCCGCGCGGCCGGCTTCGACCACGGCATGCTGAACCGCTTGGTGATGTGCGGCTTGATCTGCGAGCCGAGTCCGAGAACCAGACGGCCCTTGGAGTAGGAGTTCAGATCGTGGGCCTGGGCGGCGAGCGTCATCGGCGAGCGTGCGAAGGCGACGACGATCGAGGTCATCAGCTGGACGCGCTCGGTGTGCTCGGCGGCGAGGAGCAAGGGGAAGAGGGGATCGTGCGACGTCTCCGCGGTGATCATCGCGTCGAAGCCGAGCTCTTCGATTTCTTTTGCTGCGGCGGGGATGGCGTGCAGATCGAGGGCTGTCAGGCCGCTGTCGACTTTCATGTCTGGGTCTCCGGTCAGGGTAGAGGGATGGAAGGCAGGCTACAGGAATCGCATGTCAGGGTCTTCTTGACGATCGGATCGACCCGGTATATCGTGAGTGTCAAGAAAAACTTGACAGGAGCGCTCGATGAAAACCAAAAAGCTTTACTGTTCTTTCTGTCGGAAGGACTCCACGGATGTTTCGCACATGCTCGGTGGGCCGGGCGTGAACATCTGCGGCGAGTGCGTCACACGCTGCAACGACATCCTGGCGAGTTCCGAGACGCTGGCCTTCGACTGGACGGAGCTGAGCGACGAGGCGTTGCTCAGGGCGATGGCCTCGTCGTCCGCCATGGTGGATCAGGCCCGCGAGACGCTGCAGCGACACGTCGACCTGCTGCGCGAGCGCGGCATCAGCTGGGCTGCGATCGGAGAAGAGCTCGGCGTCTCCCGGCAGGCCGCGTGGGAGCGCTTTACCTGAGTCGCGGCTAGACGAGACCGGGGTAGCTGCCGCCGTCGAGAAGCAGACTGGTCCCGGTGATGAACTTCGCCGGCTCGGAGCACAGGAAGGTCACCGCCTTGCCGAAATCCTCCGGCGAACCGAGGAAGCCGGCCGGTACCGACTTGGCCATCGAACTCGGATCTCCGAGCTCGGTGAGACGGTCCGTCGAGTGCAGGCCCGGCTGTGCCGAGTTCACCGTCACCCCGTCGCCGGCGACCTCGGTCGCGAGCGTCTTCAGAAAGCTGGTCACGCCGGCGCGGGCGACGGAAGAGGCCGCCAGGAACGGGATCGGGCTACGCGCGCCTCCGGAAGTGATCGCACAGATCCGACCCCAGCCGCGCTCCCGCATCGGTCCGACGGCAGCGTTGCAAAGGGCCACGGTGGCCAGCAGGTTGAGGTCGAGTGCATGACGGTAGGCGTCGAGCACGGTGCTCGAAGGCTTGCCCGGCGGTGGGCCGCCGGCGTTGGGGACGAGGATGTCGATGCTGCCGAGTGCTGCCGCGGCTTCGGTGACGAATCGGCGGGCCTCCTCGGGACGGCTGACGTCGGCCTGCAGCGCGACCGTGTCGTGGCCGAGGCGTTCCGCAGCGGCTTCGACGCGGTCCTGATCGCGGCTGCAGATCGCGACGCGAACGCCTTCGGCAATCAGGGCCTGGGCGCAGGCGAAACCGAGTCCCGTCGAAGCGCCCGATACGGCGGCGCGTTTTCCAGTGATTCCGAGATCCATGCGTTGGCTCCTTGAGTGGGACGTTCGCAGAGTCCCTTGATCGGTGGCAGAGACGGTGCGAGCGAGCTGGTAGACTAACCGTTCCTCCCGACAGGTCCACGATCCAGGTCGCAGCGGCGAAAACCTCTCTTTGTCGTGAGCTGGGGCGTCGTCGAGCCGGCGACGTTGCAGGCTTTGGTTCTCGAAATCGAGCCGCCGACCGACTCTCAGCACGATGCTCGAAAAGGACAGCTTCCAGATCGTCGATGAGCTCTTCGACGCGGTTTTGGACCTGCCCGCAGAGGACCGTGCGGCATATCTGCAGGAGCACAGCCCGAACGACGAGGTGCGGCGACAGGTCGAAGAGCTGCTGAAGAGCCTCGAGAGCGCAGAGATTGCGCCGGGCGGAGCGATCAGCGGCGCCTTCGGCGAGAACCTGCGCAGTGAGATGGAGAGCGACAGCTCGATCACCCCGGGAAGCTCGCTCGGCGACTACCAGATCCAGGATCTGCTGGGAGCGGGTGGCATGGGCGAGGTCTACCGAGCTCGAGACACCAAGCTGCGTCGAGAGGTGGCGATCAAGGTGCTGGCGGACGACGCTCTGGCACCAGAACAGCTCGAGCGTTTCGATCGGGAGGCTCGAGCTCTCGCCGCAGTGAACCACCCGCACATCGGAGCGATCTACGGGCTCGAGCGGGAAGAGGATCGTCCATATCTGGTGCTCGAGCTCGTCCCCGGAACGACGCTCTCAGAGCGCCTGGACGCGCGTCCCCTGCCGATCCGCAAAGCCATCGCCGTCGCGGCGCAGATCGCGGGAGCTCTCGAGGCGGCTCATGCCGCGGGCATCGTGCATCGCGATCTGAAGCCGGCGAACATCAAGATTTCCGAAGACAGTCAGGTCAAGGTGCTCGACTTCGGGCTGGCCAAGTCCGATGCGCTCTCGGTCGCCGAGGACGAGACGGTGCCGGCCGCAACCCGGCCCGGCGTGATTCTGGGAACCGCTGGCTACATGAGCCCCGAGCAGGCGCGGGGTGCGGTCGTCGACCGGAGAGCGGACAACTGGGCGTTCGGCTGCGTGTTGTTCGAGATGCTGACCGGGAAGAAGGCCTTTCCCGGAAAGACCCCCTCCGACACTCTTGCTGCGGTGCTGCGTGAAGAGCCCCCCTGGCAGCTCCTTCCTGACGAGACTCCAGAGATCGCCCGGCGCCTGCTCGAGCGTTGCCTCAAGAAGGATGCCCATCGTCGCCTGCAGCACATCGGCGACGCGCGGGTCGAGCTCGAGGAGTGGCTCGACTACGGCGAAGAGACGGCGCCGAAGCCGGCTACGGCCCCGCGTTTCGCTTGGCTGCCGTGGGCCGTCGCCGCCGTCCTGGCGGCGGTCTTTGCCTGGACGCAGCGCGAGACCGGCGACGAACCGGTGCGCACGGCGGCGAGTCTCCACCTCCTTCCACCCGCGGGGACGGAGTTCTGGAGTCACTACTCGACTGTGGTGAACCTCTCGCCGGACGGTGAGCAGCTGGCCTTCGTCGCAATCGACACCGAGGGACGCCAGGAGCTCTATCTCCGCCGGCTCGACGGCCCCGAGGCGATCCGCGTCGAAGGATCGGAGGGCGCGCACGGTCCGTTCTTCTCGCCGGACGGGCAGTGGATCGGCTTCTTCTCTCAGCGTCAGCTCAAGAAGGTGTCCGCCGACGGCAAGACGACAGTGACGCTCGCGGAGGTGGGGGGTAACTCTCGTGGTGCCGCCTGGGGAGATGGTTTCATCGTCTTCGCGCAAACACAGACCACGCCTCTGCAGCGCATCAGCGACGAGGGGGGCACGCTCGAGCCCCTGACGCAGCTCGATGAAGCTCAGGTCGAGCGCTCCCACCGTTGGCCGCAGATCGTCGGCGATGCGGTTCTCTTCACCGCGCAGCCGGTCGGTTCACTCTTCGACGACGCTGCGATCGTGATTCAGAGCCTGACGACGGGGGAGCGCAAGACGCTGGTGTCTCGAGCCGGCTTCGCTCGCCTTCTGCCCGACGGCCGACTCGCGTACACACGGGCGGGTCGCGTCTACACGGTCGTCTTCGACGACGAGACCTGGGAAGTCTCGGGAAGCCCAGAGCTCATCCTGGAAGGCGTCAGCTACGACGCACGCAACGGCGGCACGCAGTTCTCCTTCAGTCGCGATGGCACGCTGATCTATCGGCCCGGGAGCTCCATGCCGGAGGAGTCGCGTCCCGTCTACGTTGACGCGGAGGGTCGCGCCGAGTCGTTCGGAGGCGAAGAGCGCATTTACAACACCGCCCGTTGGGCGCCGGACGGCCGCCGTCTGGCCGCCAGTGTACTCAGCGCCCAAAGCGAAGATCTCTGGCTGATCGAACGAGGCAGCCCCAACATGGTTCGGGTGACTTACGACGGCGCTCAGCGTCCGGTCTGGAGTCCGGACGGACGGTATCTGTTGTACGCCAGCGGTGAGCCCGGCTCTCTCGACATCCTGGTGACGGCGGCTGACGGCGACGGCACTGGCACCCGACTCGTCGACCGGGACGGCATCGCCCTGCCCAACTCTTGGACGCCCGACGGTCGGTACGTTCTCTTCCAGGAGCGCCACGCTGAGCAGGGCTGGAACCTGATGCGACAAGAGGTCGATGTCCGGGAGGACGGCGTGCGCGCCGTCGGCTCGCCCGAGTGCCTGCGCTGCACCCCCTTCAACGAGGCCGAGGCCCGCGTGGCTCCCGACGGGAGCCTGGTGACCTACGAGTCGGACGAGCTCGACAACGTCTACCAGATCTACGTTCAGCCGTTTCCCGAGATGGGTCGCAAGTGGCAGCTCTCTGTCGGCGGCGCGCGGCGGCCGATCTTCGCGCCTGGGGGCGAGTCGGTGTTCTACTGGAACACTTCCACCCAGGGGCTTCAGGGCCACTCGGTGGCCTATGACGGCAGCGCGCTGAGTGTCGGTCGACTCCAGAGCGTGCTCAGTCGCGGTCGCGATCTCTGGCAGGCCGGGACACGCGGCGACCCGGGGTCGACCGGTTTCGGAGTGGCGGAGGACGGCCGCTTCCTGATGCTCAAGCCGGCGCTGGGAGCGCGCTCTTCCTCGGTGCGCGAGTCGGATGTGATCGTCGAGCTCGGTTGGCTCGACGGCAGCCTCCAAGGCTTCGACTAGGGTGCAGTGATCTCGCGCTCGATGACCCGGTGCATCCAGCGCGCATAGACCTCGGTCGGCTGAGCACCCATCAGCACACCGAAGAAGCCGTCGAGACGTACGGCCGGTGCGCCGCTGGCGCCGTTCTCCATCGCCTCGAGGTGATCGGCGTAGACGCGCTGGTGCAGCCCTTGATCGTCGAGTGCAGGGAAGGCTTCGGCGTCGAGACCCTCTCGCGTCCAGAGGTCCTCGAGGACTTCGGCGTCCGTGATGTTGCGGTTCTCTTGAAAGTAGGCCTCGAGCAGAGCACGATGGACCGCTTCGAAGGCCTTGCTGCCGTGCGCCTCAGCGGCTTTGGCGACGACGTGCGGCGGTACGCTGTAGGACGGCGGGGACTCGTCGCCCTCCCAGATGCGGAAACCGGCCCGAGGCTCCTCGGCAGCGGGGCGCCTCCAGCTTTCCGTGTAGCGCTTGAACTCCTCCAGCGAGCGCGGTGCCGTTGGCGGCTCAGGGCGCAGGAGAAAGCTCTTCCACTGCAGGCGCACGACACCGTCGAACATCTCTTCGAGCTCGTGCAGCCGGACCGCTGCAACCAGGCACCAGGGTCAGAGGTAGTCGCTGTAGACGAGGAGGCGAACTTCGCTCATGACCCCAGCTTACATGGGGGCTGCCTTCGCGTACGTTGTCTCAAACGGAGGCCAGCGCATCACGTACACTGCGCGGGTCCTCCGGAGCCCTCCCTTGCCAGCCGCACTGCTGCCGTCATACGCACTCTTTCCTCATCCCTCCCTCCGGTCCCGCGGGGAAGGAGCGGTTTGCCGGTGAAGCTCTACTACGGTTGGCGTGTCGTCGCCGCTCTGTTCGTCATGTTGATGTGCAGCTCCGGGCTGGGCTTCTACAACCAGTCGGTCCTGCTCGAAGCGCTGACGCAGGAGCGCGGCTTCACCGTCGCGCAGGTGTCTCTTGCCACGACCCTCTTCTTCGGAGTGTCGAGCCTGACCGGTCTTCTCGTGGCGTCTCTGCTGCAGCGCTTCGACGCACGCTGGACGATCGTCGTCGGTACGATGATCGCGGCCCTGGCGCTGGCGCTCATCGGCCGTGCGCAGGGGCTACTGCAGGTCTACGCGGTCTTCGCTCTCTTCGGCATCGGCTTCTCCGGATCGAGCATGATCGGCGCGACGACGCTGGTGACGCGCTGGTTCGAAGCGCGGCGCGGGGCGGCTCTGGCCGTCACGACGACGGGTCTTTCGGTCGGCGGCATCGTGCTCACACCGCTTTCGGCGCGGTGGATCGGGGAGCTGGGGCTCGAGCGTGGAGGACTCCGGGTGGCCGCTCTCTACCTTCTCGGTGTGCTGCCGTTCGTTCTCCTGCTGGTCCGCGATCGGCCCTCGGATCTCGGGCTCGAGCCGGATGGCCGCGCTCCTGGCGCGGTGCCGGTCGACGACTCCGTACCCTTCGCCGACGCCGTCGGCAGCCGCTTCTTCCGCTGCCTCGTCATGGCCTACCTGCTGGCGATGCTCGCTCAGGTCGGCGGGATCGCCCATCAGTTCAAGCTGGTGGGCGATGCCGCCGACGCCGCCCTCGCCGCGCGCTGCGTCTCAGCACTGGCCGGGGGCAGCATCGTCGGGCGACTCGTCTCGGGCTGGCTGGCGGGTCGGGTAGGGGTCCGCGGGCTGTCGATCTTCCTGCTCAGCGCTCAGGGTGCGGCGCTGACGCTGCTCGGACAGGCCGAAAGTCCAGCCGCGTTGGTCGCCGCATCGGTTCTCTTCGGACTGACGGTCGGCAGCGTGCTGCTGATGCAGCCGCTGCTCATGGCCGCCGGCTTCGGCGTGCGCGACTATCCGAGGATTTTCTCGGTGGGTAGCTTGATCTCGGGCGTCGGCGTCAGCTTCGGGGCGCTGCTCATCGGCGTCCTGCATGATTCGTTCGGCGGCTACGGTACGGCCTTCGCGGTGGCGGGCAGTCTCTCCTTTGCTTCCGCCGTCGTTCTTCTCAGCGCGGGAAGCGTCGCCGGTCCCCGCCGCAAGCTCGCTGAAGCCTCCGACCGCTCGCCGTCGCACACTGCGCAATGAGATGCGGTGGGCCGGCAAAGCCACTATGCTCTGCGTTCCCCAGAACGCCTCCAGAGGAGAAACGCCATGCAGAGCCGCGAAATCCGCCTTCGCCAGCGCCCGGTCGGAATGCCGACGGTCGACGACTTCGAAACCGCTACCGTCGACGTGGCAGAGCCGGCGGACGGTGAGGTCACGGTACGCAACGTCGTCATGAGCGTCGATCCCTACATGCGCGGTCGCATGGTCGACCGCAAGTCGTACGTGCCTCCGTTTCAGATCGGCGAGGCTCTGACCGGAGGAGTCATCGGTCGCGTCGTCGCTTCGAAGGCCGAAGGGTTCGCTGAAGGCGACTACGTTCAGAGCATGTACGGCTGGCGCGAAGGCTACACGGCACCCGCCGCCGAACTGCAGGCGCTGGGATCACTCGAGGCTCCGCCGTCGGCTTATCTCGGCGTGCTCGGCATGCCGGGGATGACGGCCTACGCCGGTCTTCTCGAGGTCGGTGCTCTGCAGCAGGGGGAGACCGTCTACGTGTCGGGAGCCGCGGGCGCGGTCGGCAGCGTCGTCGGGCAGATCGCCAAGACCAAGAACTGTCGCGTGCTGGGCTCCGCTGGCTCGCCCGAGAAGGTGGAGTGGCTGCGCGAGATCGGCTTCGACTACGCCTGGGATTACCACGAGGGCGACATCACCTCGCACCTCCGTGAGGGCGCCCCCGACGGTCTCGACGTCTACTTCGACAACGTCGGCGGCGAGCACCTCCAGGCGGCGATCGGAGCGATGCGCCCCAACGGTCGTATCCCTCTGTGCGGTGCCATTTCGCAGTACAACGCCACCGAGCCTGTCCCCGGTCCGAACAATCTGGTTCTGGCGATTGGCCTCGGTCTGACGCTCAAGGGATTCATCGTCTCGAACTACATGCACCTTGCCGAGGCCTTTCGCTCCGACATGGAGTCCTGGGTCAACACCGGCAAGGTCAAGTACGAGGAGACCGTCTTCGAAGGCGTCGAGAAAGCCCCCGAAGCCTTCATCGGACTCTTCACGGGCGCCAACAAGGGCAAGATGGTCGTTCAGCTCGAGAGCTGACGTGCAGCTGTACAACGCAGGTCTGTCGACCTGTTCCATCAAGGTGCGGCTGGCGCTCGCCGAGAAGGAACTCGAGGTCGAGCATCACTGGGTCGATCTACGCAAGGGCGAGCAGTTCACTCCCCAGTATCTCGCCCTCAACCCGCAGGCGGTGGTGCCGACTCTCGTCGACGGCGAGACCGTCGTCGTCGAGTCGACGCTGATCAACGAATACCTCGACGATCGCTTCCCGGAAAAGTCTCTGCGTCCGCAGACCGCGGCAGGGGCGTATCGCATGCGCCGGTTCACCCGGGAGCTCGACGTTTCGCTGCACCCCGCTTGCACCGTCGTAACCTACGCCGTCGCCATGCGACCCATGCAGCAGCGCCTCCCGCGCGAGCAAGTGATGGCCTCGATCGAGCAGCTGCGTGATCCGACCAAGCGCGAGCAGCGCCGAGAGATCTACAGCCAAGGGGTCGACGCTCCCGTTTTCGCTCCCGCTCTGCGTCGCTACGTGGCCTATCTCGATGCGATGGACGATGCTCTCGCCGAGGGGCCTTGGCTGGCAGGCGAGAGCTTCAGCCAAGCCGACTGCGGCGCGCTGCCCTACGTACTCCGCCTCGAGCACGTGTGCCTGGAGGAGCTCTGGTCGAACGGTCAGCGCGAGCGCGTCGGCGACTGGTACCGCAGGATGCGGGAGAGACCGAGCTGGGAGATCGCTGTTCAACCCTTTCTGGACGAGCGGGCCGTGGCGGCGTTCCGGTCGGCGGGCGAGGCGGTGCACGAGCCGATGCGCCTGATCCTGGAAGAGCACGTCCGCTGAATCGCGGCCGTCGCCGCCTCTACTTCGTGATCGAAACCTCGGAGAAGTAGGCCTCGGTACCAGGACCGATCCAGAGGGCGATCTGACCCTCGGTCACGCCGTGCTTCAGATCGTTGACGATGAGCGTTGGCTGGTCGCTGCCGTGCACGAAGAGCTTGGCGGTTTCGCCCTCGAGCTCGATGCGCAGATCGGTCCAGTCGCCCGGCACGAGATCGACGTAGGCCTCGTACTTCCCGGGAGTCTCCTCGCGCAGCCGGTGCCAAGGGTATTCGGGGTGCGATACGTACTGCGTCGAGTGGTTTCGGCGAAGCTGGTCGTTGGCCCGGCCGTTGGTCGGCCGGAGGTAGAAGCACTCGTACCTCGAGGCATCGCTGTTGACGCGAAAGGCGACGCCGGCGAAGCCTCGGGCGTTGGGACCGGCGTCGTCCGCAGGGCGGCTGGAGACGGAGAGTTCGATGACTCCATCCTGCACCTTGGTGCCCGAGATGATGACGAGCTTGTCGTCTTCTGAGCCCTTGGCGCCGGGCGCTTCGACGACGCGCAGAGCTGGCTTGCCGTCGAACGTCGTCGGCGAGGTGGCGACCTTGATCGGACGCAGACTCTGCGGCGACTGCAGAGTGAATCTCTCTGTCTCCGCGCCGGCGAAGGAGGCGAAGAGCAGGGCTGTGAGGACGGCGAGGTGCGGTACGAGTCGGCTCATCGAAAGCTCCGGTTCTTGGGCTGGAGGCAGGATGCTAGCAGTCCTCGCGGTGGGTGGAACGGTCGTCGTCGACGTTGTGACGACGGTCTCGTGTGTGCTCGACCGAGGCTCGAACGCTCTGCTGGCAGCGCGTCTGCAATGCCGGTCGAAGCAGCTCTTGCGACCGTCGAACGCACGGGCGATGCTTGGCCCATGAAGAAGTCCTTCTGGCTCCTCGCTGCCTCGCTGGCCTGCTCGGTCACGGCCACGAGTCTCGCCCAGGCGGGCGAGGACGACGACGAGCCGCGGCCCGGGGTCGAGCTTTACGAGACGGCGACGGTCGTCGCGCGCGAGGTCGCGACGGCGCCTCGCGCAGTGACTGTGATCGAGCCCGAAGAGATTGAGGCCTCGGGCGCTCTGGACCTCGCCGAGATCGTTGCCCGCGCGCCCGGAGCGTGGTCTCCACCGGGAGCGCTACGCGGCGGCCAGCAGGCGGTGACGTTGCGCGGGGGTGATCCCAACTCCACGCAGGTGATCGTCGACGGAGTGTCGCTCAACGACTCGACCGACTCGCTCGGGGGAGCTGTTTCAGCAAGCTCGCTCCTGCTCTGGGATCTGCAGCGCATCGAAGTCGTGCGCGGCGGGATCGGCGCCGCCTTCGGCTCGGGAGGCCTTGCAGGGGCGGTGCAGCTTCTGACGCACCGTGACGTTGGCCAAAGAGCAGCCGGTGAGGTCGGTGTAGGGAACCACAGCCAGCGCTCGGCGGCTGCTGCATTCGGCGCCACGGCTGAGTCCGGTTGGAGTGTGCAGGGGAATGCGCTGCGCTGGAGCGAGTCGGAACGCGTCGCCGAAGACGCCTTCGACGCTTTCGGGGCCTTTCTGCGCCTCCGACGAGAGACCGAGATGCGGGCGTTCCAACTCTGGATCCGCAGCTCTTCGAACGACGCCGACGACTACGCGGAGGGCGGCGGTGGGCCGGAGCTCGGATCGGGTGAGGTCCGGCGCTCGGACTCCGAGGCGCTCTCCGGCGGCCTGCGGTTCGATCGCAGCCTCGGCCGCTGGAGCTTCGACTCTCAGCTGACGCTGCTGCGCTCCCAACTGGATCGACGTTCTCCGGCCATCGGCTTCTCGGTTCCCGAGACGCTCGACGCGACCGATTACCGCGACCTGCGATGGCAGGCTTCCCTGCGGCGGAGCGATTCGTGGGACTGGGCCGTGGGCGCGTTTGCCCAGCGTGAACGCGGTACGAACGATGGCCTGCTGCTCCTGCGACCCCTGCTCGGCTTTGACCTGCCGTCGAGTTACCGCGCAGATCGGAGGCAGCAGGCGGCCTTCGGTGAGGTGACGCGCGCCTGGCGACGGGGAGCGATCGAGGCTGGTCTGCGTGTCGATCGACACGACGGCGGCGAGGAGTGGAGCCCTCGGGTCGGCGCCGCTTGGGGACTCCGTTCCGATCTGCGCCTCGTCGCCTCCTACTCGGAGTCGTTCAAGCTGCCGAGTCTGAACGCTCTCGGTTCCCCCGCTGCGCTCGGCGGTAACCCCGATCTGGAACCGGAGCGGGCCGAGCACGGAGAGCTCGGCCTGCGCTGGCAGCGGGGGAGCTGGAGCTCCGAGCTCACCGGGTTCGTCAGCCGCTACCGCGACCTCGTCGACTTCGACTTCGAGTCGTTCCGACTCGTCAATCGCTCCGAGGTGCGGTCGGAGGGCGCTGAAGCAGCGCTCCGCTGGAGTGAAGGAGCGTGGACCTTGAGGGCCGCGGCGACGTGGCAGGACGTCGTCGATCAGAGCAGCGACGCGCGGCTCAGGCTGCGGCCGGATTCGCACGCGAGCCTGCTGGCGACGTGGCGGTCGCCGCGGCGCTGGTCCGTTTCGATGGAGACGCGGTGGATCGGTGAGCAGCTCGATCAGCTTGCCTTCGCCGAGGCAGCTGCGCCGCTCGACGAGGCGATCCTCTTCGCCGTCGTGGGCCTCGTCCGCTTCGATCAACGTTGGTCGCTGCGCCTGAGAGCGACCAATCTGGCCGACGAGTCCTATGAGACGCAGCTGGGGCTCCCTGGCGTCGGTGCCGAGGGACGCTTCGCGCTTCGTTTCAGCTGGCCGGCCGCGCGCTGAGGGGGTGCTCGGGCGGCGTCAGCCGACGGCGGCCCACATGTCGGGGACGTCGGCGAGGAAGCGCACGCTGGGCCCCGGAGCGACCCGCAGCAGCGGCCTGGTCAAGACGGCGCCGTGGGTCAGTGCGAAGGCCAGGTTCCGGTTCGCTTTGCGCCAACGCTCCAGCCCGATACGCAGCGCTTCCGCCGGATCCTCGCCCGCGAGGATCGCGCGCGCGGCGAGCCAACCGGCGAGTCCCGCTCTGGTCATGCCGTCACCAGCGATGATCGGTGTGCAAGCGTCGGAGATCTGCTGCAGCTGTAGAACGCCAGGCGTCGACGTCGTCGGGGCGGCTCGGTAGTGGGGGACCGTCGCTTCGCCGAGCGTCTGCTCGGTGGCGGTCGGAAACAGCCCCGCGGCCCTTGCGACGCCCGTGACCGTGCTGCGAAGAGCCTGCTGGTGCTCTCGCTCTCGTGCCTTCTCGCCCTTGGCGACGATGCGGTAGTAGATGCCGTAGTAGTCGGCACTCGGTGTCAGCGGATCGGCGAAGGGGTAGAAGACGCCCATGTCGAGGCCAGAGTTGGACCGGGTCGTGGTGATGAGGCTCTCACCGGGCGAGAGAATCGGGACGTCTCGTTGATCGTCGCGCTCTCGGGAGCCGCGGCGAAGAGCGACCTGAGACGCGACGACCCAGCCGACGGCCTCGGGCTTCTGCGCGAGGTCCTCCAGGGGTCGGTCGTCGGCGTTGACGACCAGGGTGTTTTCGCCTGGACTCAGCGCGCGACACTCCGCGAGGGTTGCGGGCGCTTCGTCGACGCGTTCGACACCGAGAGCGTCGAGGCGCGATTCGAGACGACTCTTCAGGTGCGCGTTGCGAAGTCCGAAGGCGAGAGCGAAGACCGGTGACTCGTGCTCAGCCCGAATCCACTCGCCGAGGCGGCCCAGGCGAAAGCCCTCGCCGCGCAGGGCCACGCTCGAGGCCAGCTGGCGGTAGGTCGCTGCGCCCTCGGCTCTTGGGCCGAAGAGGTCGTCGACGAGTTCCATTCGGGTCGTGCCGAAGGCCAGAGCGAAGTAGTCCAGCGCTCGGGCGCGGAGCGTGCAGCCGCCCAGCAGTCGGGCTGTCGTGTCGGCCCTGGGACCCGCCAGAACCGTCCTGCCCGCAAGCGCCTCGGAGCGTGCCAGTCGCGCTGCGCAGGCCATCGCACCGAGACCGCTGCCGCGGACCACGACGGAATCGAAGCGTGGCTCTTCCGGGCGATCGGGTGCCAGCCACGGCGGCGACGCGAAGTCTCGACCGCTCGTCGCGTTGCTCCCACGCCACACGGGGACGTGCGGGGATGCTTCTCCGGGCGGGGTGTTTTCAGCTGGGCACAAAGGAGACTCCGTGCGGAGTCTACCGGTTCGTCGTTCGCCAACGCAGAGCGGCGGTGGCCGATCGCCGACCGGCGTGAGGCGGAGCTCGCCAAGGCCGGCATGATGCCGCTGATCCACCGGAAGAACTCGGACCTTG
>JBCCLJ010000082.1:0-27107 GCA_039026915.1 Acidobacteriota bacterium | reverse complement strand
GGACGAAGTCCGGTCCGACGATCGCAACCGGCAAAGTAGAGCCACTTCTCAGCACACAGCGCCGCCTGAGGCACACGCCTCATGCCCCACGACAGCCGCCCTTCGGGGCGGCTGTTTTGCGTTGAGGCTGATGACGCGGGAGCCTGGACGAGCGGGAAAGCCACTCGGAGCCGACCGAGGGAACGCTTGCGTTCCCGGAGTCCGAAGGAGGTGAGATAGTGAGCGTGGGCGCGGCGCAGCCCCGTCCGCCGATCGCAACCGGCCAAGGCCCACCACCTCTCCACACACAGCGCCTCCGACGCTCACGCCTCCCCTACAGCCGCCCGCAAGGGCGGCTGTTTCGGTTCGGGCCCCTGGGTTGCAGCCCACAGCCACCAGGCCGCGGTTTTGTCAGCGCTCCGCACTCTCGGGCGATCCAACGCGGTCTTCCGACGCCGATCGCTGCTGAGACGAGGGCGATGGGCCCTGCCCTCCGCATCTCTGATGAATTGACCAATTATCTTCAAACGGTCAAAATGATCAGATGTTGAACGAGCGATCCCCGCGAGACCGGCCTGTGCGGTCCATCGAGTCCCCGCAGCGCCTCAGCGGCCCGGAACGCAAGCGGCGCCGGCTTCTCGACGCTGCTGCGGAGAGCTTCGCCCAGCTCGGCTATGCCAAGACCACCGTCGAGGAGATCGCCCGAGCGGCAGGTGTCTCCAAAGGCCTGCTGTACGTGCACTTCGACGGCAAGGAACAGCTGCTCGAGGTCGTTCTCGAGCGCACGCTCCGGCACTGGGGCGAAACGACCCGCCTCGAGGTCGCGCGCCAATCCACCGCCCGAGCCGCCCTCGAGTCGATGCACATCTCGTCTTTCGCCTACGCCTCGGCAAATCCGCTGCTGCGTCGCATCCTGGTACAGGACGCGCTTCTCATTCGTTCTCTCGTCGCCGAGGTGACTCGAGAGTCCCTCGACGAATGGCTCCAGGATGTCCGCGAGCTCTTCGACCAGGGGGTCGACAAGGGCGAGTTTCGGTCGGATCTGGACCTCGACGCGGCAGTCCAGAGCTATGCCCTGCTGCACATTTCGTTTCTCGACCGTCTCAATGGTTGGGAGGAGATCGGCTCCGACCCTTCCCTGGTCACGGTGGCCATGGGATTCCTTCTCGACGGGATGCGTCCGTGAAACCGTCCGCACAGCACAGGGAGTCCGCACAGCACAGGGAGATCGACCGTTTCGGTCGGGCGGTCGCGCTCGCGTTCGGCCTGGCGCTCGCAGGCTGCGGCGCGGGCCCGGATCCGGAGCGCGCCTCGACGGAGCAACCTGAACTCGGCGAAGCGGTCCGACCGCACGCCGATCGTGTCGAAACGACGCTTGCTCGCGAAGGTCGCGTGGACTCTGTTCTCATTGCCTCCGGCACCATCGTCGCTCCACGGACGACCCTGCTCGGAGCCGAAGTGACCGGTCGCATCGCGTCCGTCCGGGTCGATGAAGGAGACACACTCGCTCGAGGCCAGACGGCGTTTGTCCTCGATCGAGAACCGTATGAGATCGATCTTGCGGAAGCGCGCGCAGGTCTCGAACTCGCCGAAGCGCAGGCTGCACAGGAAGAGCAGGATCTCGAGCGGACCCGAAGCTTGGCCGAGCAACAGATCGTGGCCAAGCAGGAACTCGATTTTCGCGAGACGCAGCTCGCAGTGGCGCGCGCGCGCGTCTCGCAGGCTCGTGCCAGCCTGGCCCGAGCCGACCGCGATCTCGAGCGCACGGTCGTCGGCGCACCCTATGCCTGCACGGTCGTCGAGCGGCACCTCCACGAGGGCGCGAATCTCGCAGGCCCCGCTTCCGTCGTTCTGACGATTCAGGCGCTGGAGGGATTCGAGGCGCAGCTCGCCATTCCGGAATCGTCGGCCGTTCAGGCGCGCGTCGGAGACGACGTCGCACTCCTGCTGCAAGGTCGCAGCGAGCCCGCGCGAACCACGATCAAGTCGGTGAACTCGAGAATCGACCCCGAAAGTCGCACCTACTCGGTTCGCGCTGCCGTTCCCGAGGGACTCGGAGCGAAGTCGGGTGCCTTCGTTCGCGCCGAGATTTCCCCGAAGACCGAAAGGGTCGGGCTCGTCGTGCCGCGGACCGCGGTCCTTCGGCGCGACGGCAAGAACGTCGTCTTCCGCTACCGCGAAGGCGAGGCCGAGAAGGTCGACGTGAGGATCGGAGCGCTCGGACTCGACCTCGCCGAGATCGTCGAGGGACTCGAGGTCGGCGACGAGGTGATCCACGGAGATCTGGTCGACCGGCTGGCCGACGGCAGCCCCGTGACGCGGACCGAGGCATCGCGATGAACCTGCCCCTGCTGTCCATCCGTCGGCCGGTCTTCGCGCTGATGCTGATCCTCGGCCTGGTCGTGCTCGGCCTGGTCTCGCTCACCCGCCTCAACCCGGACCTCAATCCGGACGTCGACATGCCCTTCATCACGGTGTCCACGGTTCTGCCCGGCGCGTCGCCCGAGACGATCGAGACCGAAATCACCGACATCCTGGAAGAGCAGATCAACACGATCGAGGGGATTCGGGAGCTCTCGTCGACCTCCTCAGAGGGCATTTCGCAGATCTTCGTCGAGTTCGAGCTCGGCTACGACGTCGACGTCAAAGCGCAGCAGGTGCGCGAGAAGATCGCGCCGGCCAGAGCCCAGCTACCGCTCGACATCGAAGACCCGGTGGTCGCGCAGCTGGACCCGGATGCCTCCCCGATCATCTCGGTTCTCGTGGGAGGCCAGGTCTCTGTTCGCGAGATCTCGGAGATCGCTCAGAACCAGATCAAGGATCAGCTCGAGCGCCTGCCCGGTGTCGGCAGCATCTCCCTCGTCGGCCTGCGCGAGCGTGAGGTACGAATCTGGCTCGACCCTGTGCGCCTCGCCGGCTACGGTCTCGCGATCGACGACGTCCGGGCGACACTGCTGCAGGAAAACTCGGAGATGGCCGGTGGCCGCATCGAGGGCTCTCAGCGCGAGTGGACGGTCACGACGTCAGGCAAGGTGCGCTCGGTCGACGATTTCGGTTCGCTGATCGCAGCCGAGCGTGGCGGTCGTCTGGTGTACCTCCGCGACGTCGCCGTCATCGAGGACGGTCTCGCCGAAGAGCGGAGCATTGCTCGCTACAACGGCGAGCGCGGCGTGTCGCTCGACATCCGACGCCGTTCGGGCACCAACACCGTCGCCGTCGCACGCGCCGTACGCGCCGAGGTCGAACGCCTCCAGCAAACGCTGCCGGCGGGCATCAGCATCTCGATCTCACGCGACATGGCGACCTTCATCGAGAGCTCCATCGCCTCCGTCTTCCAGGACATGCTGCTCGGTGGCGTGCTCGTCGTCCTCGTCGTGCTGCTCTTCTTGCGCAACCCGCGCTCGACCTTCATCGCCGGGCTCGCCATCCCATCGTCGGTCATCGCGTCCTTCACCTTCTTCTACATGCTCGGCTTCACGCTGAACACGATGAGTCTGATGGCGCTCTCGCTCTCCATCGGGGTGGTCATCGACGACGCGATCGTCGTTCTCGAAGTGATCTACCGTCGCATCGAGCGCGGCGCTGGACGACGCGAGGCTGCGGAAGAAGGCTCCGAGCGTGTCTTTCTCGCCGTCATTTCGACGACCCTCGCTCTGTGCGCCGTCTTCGTGCCCATCGCCTTCATGCAGGGCAGCGTCGGCCAGTGGTTCTACGAATTCGGGCTGGTCATGGCGATTGCCGTCTGCGTTTCGAGCCTCTTCGCGCTGACGCTGACACCGATGCTGGCGAGCCGCATGCTGGCGGCGGACCAGGGTCAGAACCGTCTCTCGGTCGCGCTCGGAAACGGCCTCGACCGCTTGGACCAGAGCTATGGCCGAGTGCTCGAAGGCGCCATGCGTCGCAAGTGGGTTGCCCTGTCGCTGGCAGCCGCCGCGATCGTCGGCGGCTGCGGCGTCGCCTCGACTCTGCCCTTCGAGTTCTTCGCCGCCGAAGACCGGGGCGAATTCAACGTCAACATCAAGATGCCGATCGGCACTCCCCTCCAGGTCACCGACGCCGTCAGTCGGCGGGTCGAAGCCCTCCTGCGCGAGGACCCTCAGGTCCTCAAGACCTTTGCCACGGTTGCTGGCGGCAGCCGCCAGGAGGCAAACAAGGCGACGATCTTCGTCCAGATCACCTCCAAACAGGAACGCACTCTCACGCAGGAGGAGTTCACCGGAGAGCTGCGCCAGCGCCTCGATGGACTCGTCACGGAGGCCGAAGAGGTCACCGTGAGCCCGATCGGTTGGGTCTCGGGGGAAGGTTTCTCCGCCAAGGCCGTGACCTACAGTCTGCAGGGTCCCGATCTGGCGGCCCTCGAAGGCTACGCCGACGACCTGATGCGACGGATGCGCGACGATCCCGACTTCGTCGACGTCGGCAGCTCGTACGAGAGCGGCAAACCGGAGATCGAGATCGGCATCGACCGCGACGTCGCTGCCGATCTGGGCGTGCCGGCCACGTCGATCGGCCGCACCATCCGCACGCTCCTCGCCGGCGAGGAGATCGGCTCCTTCGAAGACGCCGGCGAGCGCTACGCCGTCCGCGTTCAGGTCCTGCCCGAGTTTCGGGACACGCCGGAGAAGCTGCACCTGATCAACGTGCGCTCGGTGTCCGGGCAGCTCGTCCCGATCACCAACGTGGCGCTCCTCGAGATGGGCAGCGGCGCCGTTCAGATCGAACGGCAGAACCGGCAACGCCAGATCTCGATCGGTGCCAACAATCCCCCCGGAGTGACTCTGGGGCAGATGGCCGCCAAGATCGAAGCGTGGGGCGAGGAGATGGGCATCGAGGCGCCGGCGGCTCTCGTCGCCAGCGCGCAGGCTCGAGAGATGCAGGAGACCGGAGCGGCCCTGATCTTTGCCTTCGTGCTCTCTCTCGTCTCGATCTACATGGTGCTCGCTTCGCTCTTCAACTCCCTGATTCACCCCTTCACCATCATGGCGTCGGCGCCGCTCTCGTTCATCGGTGCGTTTCTCGCTCTCAAGGTCTCGGGTCGCCCCCTCGACATGCTCGGCGGCATCGGCCTCCTCGTGCTCATGGGGCTCGTGATGAAGAACGGCATTCTGTTGATCGACTACGTCAATCAGCTCCGCCGCGACGGGATGGGGCGAGAGGAAGCGATCCTCGCCGCAGGACCGGCGCGGCTTCGCCCGGTCTTGATGACCGCAGCTTCGCTGGTCCTTGGACTCCTGCCGACGGCTCTCAGCAACAGCCAGGGCGCCGAGTTCAGAGCGCCGATCGCCGTTCTGACGATCGGCGGAATGATCACCTCGACGCTGCTCAAGCTCGTCGTCGTCCCCGTGCTCTATGACCTCGTCGACCGGTTCATCGAGCGCTCGACTGCGCTGCTTCGTCACCTGCTGCGCCCACGCCGAGCTCGCGACGCCGCCGCCTCGGGCTCGTAGGACGATTCGGGCGCGCGTCGGACACGTCCGACGCGAATTGAGGAGCCGCCTCGGCAGCAAGGGGGCCAGGGCAAAGGCCAGACTTCGTGCATGAGCGGACGGCGCCACCCACTGCTGCGCGGACTCGACGTTTTTCTCCCCGAAGCCGACCTGAGTCCGCTCGAAAAGCGACGAGCCAAAATCGTCATCGGCTCGTGCTTCGTCATGGGCTTCATCCGCCTGTGCACCGCCGTCCTTCACGGCGTGCGCGGAACTTCGGAGACCGGACTCGTCATGGTCGGTCTGGCGCTGCCTTTCTTCCTCTTGCCGGCGATGATCCGGCGCACGGGCCGGACTCAGACGGCAGCCCACCTGCTCTTCCTTCTCGTGCTCGCCGGACTGGCCGTGACCAGCCTCTCGCAGGGAGGCATCGAACCTTTCGTCGCCGCCGTTCTCGCCTTTGCACCACTCTTCATGATGTTGATCGCCGGCAACAGCGGGGCGCTGATCTGGACCGCCGAGTCGCTCGGACTCATCATCGGACTGACGATTCTCTTCGGGACTCCGGACTACATGGAGCACGCCGAGACGCTACAGAGCAAGGTCGTATTGATCGTCGCTTCGACGATCGCCTGCGCCTTCGGGCTCGCGCTGGGCTTTCTCCGCGAGCAGGAGACGAACCGCATGGTCGAAGAGCTCATCGAGACGTCCGAGCGCGCCGAGGCGGCCTCGGTCGCCAAGAGCGAGTTCCTCGCCAACATGAGCCACGAGCTCCGCACGCCGATGAACGGCGTGATCGGCATGCTCGACCTGCTGATCAGCGAAGAGGAGCTCGACGAGGATCACCGGGAGTGGGCCCAGACGGCGTTCCAGTCGGCGCACGGTCTCCTGGCCCTCCTCAACGACATTCTCGACCTCTCGAAGATCGAGGCGGGAAAGCTGGAGCTCTCCGAGCAGCCGGTCGAGCTCGAAGGTCTCCTGGAGACGGTGATGGACACCGCCGAAGTTCTCGCTCAGGAGAAGAGCCTCGACGTTCGGCTCGAAGCCGACGCCTCTCTGGAGCAACCACTCGTCGCCGACGAGCTGCGTCTGCGGCAGATCGTCATGAACCTGGTCGGCAACGCCATCAAGTTCACCGAGCAGGGCTCGGTCGTCGTGCGGGCGACCGCCGCGCCTGTGGACGACGAGCGGTGCCGCCTCCAGATCGCCGTCGTCGACACCGGCATCGGCCTTACCGACGAGCAGCAGTCGCGGCTCTTCCGCAAGTTCCAGCAGGCCGACAGTTCGACGACGAAGCGCTTCGGGGGCACTGGGCTGGGCTTGGCGATTTCGCGCCAGCTCGCCGAGGAGATGGGCGGCACGCTCGAAGTGCAGAGCCGCCACGGCGAAGGGTCGACGTTCACCCTGATCGTCGATCTACCGATCGCCGAGCAGTGGGAGCCCGGCACCGCGCAGCTGCGTGCCCTGACCGCCTGAGCTCACTCCCAGAAGAGCTTGGCGCGCTCCTTGGGCGAGTGACCGATCTCGTTCAAGGTCGCGGCATCGTAGAGGCGGCCGCCGACCATCACCAGCGCGACGGACTCCGAGTTGCGCAGGTTCTCGAGCGGGTCCTCCTCGAGCACGATCAGATCCGCGAGCTTGCCGACCTCGACCGAGCCGAGGTCACCGTCGAGACCGAGGTGACGAGCACCCACGATCGTCGCGGCGAGCAGCGCCTCGTGCGCGCTGAAGCCGCCCTGCTCCAGCATCCAGATCTCCCAGTGAGCACCGAGGCCCTCGCGCTGACCGTGTGCCCCCACTTGAACGCCGACGCCCACGTCGTGCAGCTCCTTGCAAACCCGGGACGCAGCGATGTGGTTGTACTCCTCTTCTGGCGCCATGACGCGCCGCCTCGATCGAGCGTCGATGCGGTTGCGCGGCACGAAGGAGAGCAGCCTCTCGTTCTCCCAGACATTGGTGTGCTGGTACCAGTAGCGCTCGCCCTCGATGCCGCCAAAGGCAACGACGAGGGTCGGGGTGATGCCGACGTCGCTCTGCCCCCAGAGCTGTTTGACGTCGTCGTAGATCGCCGCGACCGGAAGCGAGTGTTCGATGCCGGTGTGTCCGTCGACGACCATCGTCATGTTGTGCTGGAAGAGCGCACCGCCCTCGTTGACGACCATCATGTCCATCTCGCGCGCCGCCGAGACGATCTTCTGCCGTTGATCGCGCCGCGGCTGGTTGTAGCTCTTCACCGAGAAGGCTCCGACCGACTTCAGGCGGCGCAGGTGCCCCCGCGCATCGTCGAGGGTCTCGACGATCGCCTTGGCGCGGCCCGCGGCGCCGTAGAGGATCGTTCCCGTCGAGAAGAGCCGCGGCGCGACGATCTCACCGGCCCGCTGCAGCTCGCTCGCCGTGAAGAAGGTGAGCGTATCGGTCGAGGGATCGTGAGCGGTCGTCACGCCGAAGGCCAGCGTCGCCAGATTCATCCAGTTGGTCTGAGGGTTGACCGTCTGGATACCCTGGGAGCCATGCCAGTGCGTATCGATGATCCCCGGCATGAGGACCTTTCCCGCAGCATCGACGACGTAAGCCCCTTCCGGAGTCGCGACCTCGCTCGACGGGCCGACGGCGGCGATCCGCTCGCCTTCGACCACGACGGTGCCGTTCTCGATCACCTCGAGTCCGTCCACACCGCCCATCGTCAGAATCTTGGCGCCGACGAACGCGACGGTGCCCTGCGGCCGATCGGCCGGATGCTCGAAGCCCAGCATCCAGCCTTTCTCGGGCGGCGGCGGCAGCTCCTCGAGTGCACCTTCAGCAAAGGAGAAGGCCTCGCTCAGTGAACGGCCGAACAGCTCCGGCCCCAGGGTCCAGTGCACCGTTTCGCTGTCTCCCGACCAGTGCAGGTCGTAGCCCGTGTCCTTGGACAGCTTCGTCGAGGGCAGCGTTCGCACGTTGGTCGAGAGCTCGATCGGCTTGGACGCCGCCACGAACGGCACCAGGTAGGCGTTGAAACGCTCGGCCCAGGTCAGCCAGCGGCCGTCGGGAGAGACCTGCATCTCCGTCGCCAGATCGCTGCGGTAGTGCGTACGCTCCTCGCGCTCGTCCAGGAGGACGCTCGCCAGCACAGTCTTCGCCCCCTGCCTGTCCCTGAAGTAGACGCGGTCTTCGGCTGCTCCGAAGTGCGGAGACTGACCCGAGCGACGAAAGCGTGTCGCGGCTCCACCTTCGGACGAGACGCGGTAGAGGCCGGTGTCCTTCGACCAGAGACGGCTGGTGAGAAAGCCGCCGGAGCTCCGGCGGTAGACGATCGTCGACCCGCTGGGAGAGAACGTCGGCTCGAAGTAGTGACCGGGTGAAGTGGTGAGGACGCGGCTCGCCCCGCCCGCTGCGGGTACCACGCGCACGCCACCGAGCTCTTCGTCGTGCCAGGAGACGAAGACGATCCTGCGGCCGTCGCGCGACCAGGACGGCTGGAGCTCGAAGTGACCTTCGTCGCTCGTCAGTCGAGTCGCCGGGCCGAGCGCAACGGTGCCGTCTTCGTTGGTGCTCAGATCACGCACCCACAGCTTGCCCAGCGCCCGAAAGACGACCCGATCACCCTCGGGCGAGAGGCGAGCGTCCCGCAGTGCCTTGGTCAGGAACTCGTCGGGGGAGACGTCGACAGAGAATCTCAGCGCCTCCTGCAGCTGATGCGTCTGCTGCACCCGGAACGGGATCTCGCGGACGTCACCCGTTGCAATGTCGATGCGCTGCAGTTTGCCCCCGGCCCAGAAGACGAGCGAGCGACTGTCCGGCGTCCACGACATGTTCGGATAGACGCCGTGAATCGCCCAGATCTCCTGCATATCGCGATCGAGCTGAGAGTAGATGGAGCGCTCCTCGCCACTCTGCAGATCGTGCAGGAACAGGGTGCTCTGGAAGCGAACGCGTCGCACGAAGGCCAGGTAGCGACCGTCGGGAGACGGCGTCGGCCGCACCGAGCCGCCGGGCCCCGAGAGCACGGGCTCGAGCGCTCCCGTCTCACGATCGATGCGGGACACGGTGTAGATCTGCGTATTGGAGTCCTTCGAGTACTCGAAGGTCCTGCCCGGCGTGCTGTCCTGCGAGAAGTAGACGTATCGACCGTCCGGAGAGAAGTAAGGCTCGCCGAGATCCTTCTGATCGTTGGGCCTCTCGTTGAGCTGCAAGCCGCTGCCGTCGCCGCTGGCGTGGTAGAGCCAGATCTCGCCGGCGCCGAGGGAGCGCGTCGACGTGAAGTGCTTACGCGCCGCGATGTACTCGCCGTCGGGGCTCCAAGCCGGGGAGTTGAGGAGCCTGAAGGTCTCCTGACTCACCTGACGAGCGACCGGCGGCTCCTCCTCGCCGGAACCGAGAGGCTGCACCCACACGTTGTCACCGCCCGCTCGATCCGAGGTGAAGGCGACCTCCGTGCCGTCGGGCGAAAAGCGCGGCTGCATGTCCCAAGCGGGTCCGCTGGTCAGCGGTGTCGCCTGGCCACCCTCGATCGGCAGGAGGTAGAGGTCACCCAACAGGTCGAAGACGAGCTGATCGCCGGCAGGGCTGACGTCGACGCTCATCCAGGTCCCCTCAGAGACGTCGATCGTCGCCTCCCTCCCCTCCCCGAGAGACTCGGCGACCTCCCAGGAAGCGGTGCTCTTCTGTGCTTCGGGGGCCTCGGCTTGTGCTTTCTTGCCGCGCCGCTGGGCCTCTGCCGGCGGCAAGAGCAGAAGCGGCACGATGCCGAGTCCGATGAAGAGCGAGTCAGAGAACAAACGACGCATAGAGAGACCCCGGAGCAGAGAGCTTGGCGGAGCAGCGCTTCGAGCGACGGTCCGGCGCGATCCGACGGCGCGCGAAGGCTGCAGTTTCAGACGTCCAGCCTGGAGAGAGTCTTCGAATCTACACCGACTCTCGCCGCCGGCTCAGAGGCGCTGACTCCAGAGCTCCGGCAGGAAGCTCGCGAAGTTCTCCATCTCTTCGCGGCAGTGCCGCTCGAGGTCGATGCCGAGATGATCCGGCGCCAACCGACGTCGCATCAAGCCGCGATTGGCGAGCCAGGCCGAAGCCGCGTAGCGCGGATCTCGCGCGCCGACATCGCCGAGCCAGAAACGCGAACGCACCTCGCAGCCGGCGGCCGTATCGCGCACCAGATGAACCAGCCATCCGACGTCGAGAGGCCGCTCGAGCATGCCGGTACGACCGCAGAGCGCCAGATCGACGGTGGGCGCGGTCGCGGGCATCACTCTCTGAGCGTCGAAGAAGTGAATGCGAAGCTTCTGCATCTCGCCTCCGATGCGCTCGTGGACCAAGTGGCTCGCTCCGACGTAGCGCCCGGGCGCATAAAGCTCGTCCCAGTCCATCCACTCGTGATCTCCGGGGTGCCAGAGACGGTAGTCGGCGGGCGTACGCATGTAGCCCATCCACCAGTGGATCATCTCCGCGCTGCAGCCCGGCACATCGGAGCAGACGGTCACCCGCAGGCGCTGGTCTCCGAGACGTTCGCAGCCCAGGGCGGGATTCAACCCTTCACCGACGAACTCGGCGACGTCGCGTCGATAGCGTTCGAAGCTCACCGCTCGGAGTCTAGTGCCTCTGGAGTACCGGATTGCGGGGGAACGAGCTCCTCAAAGGCCCGTTCGACTCCTCAGAGCTCTTCCGCGCCCTCGGCTCGGCGCGTCTGCTCTTCCACTTCGCGCGCACGGCGCTCGGCAGCGCTCTCCTCGAACGTTTCCTCGATCTCCCGGGTCACTTCATCGCCGAACTCGTCGAGCGTTCCCGGCAGGTCCTCGATCAAGAGATCGATCTGCAGCCCTCTCTCCCCAGGTTCGACGGTCGCCAACAGAGGGAGTGCTCCGTCTCGAAGGTCGGCGAGAAGTCGCTCCACGGCTTCGGCAACGCCCTCCCTTCGCTCCTCGGGGATCTGCAGGTCCAGGGTCAGTCGCACGTCGCCGCCCTCCATCGGCCCGCCGACCAGCGCAATGACCTCGACCGCACTCAGCGTCGTCTCGAGATCCGCGTCGAAGCCGCCTTCGGCGACGGCACGGAGCTTCTGTACGAGCAAACCCTCCGGATTCGTCAGGACGCCGCGAATCGCGCCCGGCCCCCGGAGCCCGGCAAGCTCGCGGGCGAGACCGTCTGCGGGCGTGCTCTCGACGTCGGACTGCAGCGCGTCGACGGCTCTCTGCGCAACCTCCAGCCGGTTGGACCAGAAAACCCCCAGGGGGTGCAGGAAGGCATGAAACTGGGCGTCGGCGTCGTCGATCGAGAGAATCAGCTCGCCCTTGTAGCGGACCGTCGGCATGCCGTCGGCCACCGAAGCGACCCGAGTCAGGACCCAATCGGCGATGCGCGACTGATTCACCATGCGAGCCACGCTCACCGAAAAGAGATCGCCGGAGCTCCCCGTCTCCTGGGCATAAGGAACCCAGACGACGGTGGCTGGAAAGAGCTTGCGCAGCTCCTTCTCCTGTCGACGCTGGTTGTAGCGAAAGAGCCCGCGCAGGAGTTGACTCTGCGGCAGGTCGTCTTCGCGATCGGTCAGGCGTGCGAAGGCCTCTACGATCGCCGCCGTGCCGGGGTCTTCGAGACTGAGCTGCCATTCGACGTAGCCAGCGGCTTCAGGATCCATCACGAGACGAGGATCGAGGATGTCGCCGGGCGAGTTGACCCAGACGGTGAAAGCAACGCACGAGCCGATCAGGAGCACGAAGACCATCGCGCAGCCGCCCAGGCAGCTCAGCAGAATGCGGCGACCACGACTACCCTGCTCAGTCACTCTTCACCTCCGAACTCTCCCTTCCGATGACGTCCTGCAGTCGCGTCACGATTCTCTCGACCGCCTCTTCCGGCGCACATCGCGAGGTGTCGACGCGCACCATCGGCTCCGGCATCGGCGGGTACTCGAAAGCGCCGGCATCGCGCAGCTGCTTGTAGAGCTCTACGTCTCGGAGCTTGCCGAATTCCGCCCGCGACGAGGCGGCGATGCGTTCTTCGACCGCCGACTCCGGGCAGTCGAGCGCGACGAAGTGCACGTGGCCACCGTGGCCTTCGACGGCAGCTCGGCAGTCTTGCGGGAAGGTCAGCCCGACGCTGGCCTCCGGCTGGAAGGTGAAGACGAAAGAGACTCCCTCGCGCGCCGCCAGCGAGAAGGACCGCAGCCAGATCTCTTCGCGCAGCTGAACGAACCCCGCGGTACCGAAGTCGAACAGAGCCGTGCTCAGATCGACCGTCAGGTGGTTGTGGAAGAGGCGAACACCGAGGCGCTGCGCCAGCGGGCGCGCGACGGTGAGCTTGCCGGCGGCGGCCGGGCCGTGAAGGAAGAGGACGTACATGAATCGAGTCTCGTGGACCGTTGACGGGCACTACGCGATCTCGGCCCGACGTGTTTCGGCGGCAACCCTCGCCGCTCGCTTCGACGCCTGTCAAGCGGGCTGCGCGCTGCGGTACGGTAGCGGCTGTCGTTTCCCTTCTCTCCAAACCGCCGCAGCGCTTCGCGCGCGGAGCCCAACGCTTGGCCAGCCGCCTCCCTCTCTTCCTCGCCGGCGCCTCCCTGGGGGCCACGGGTCACATCGTGGCCGTGACGATCAGTGCCATCGCCGCCGAACGCATGACCGGCAACGCGGCGCTCGCCGGCGCACCGGTCGCTGCTTCCGTACTGGGCACCGCCGCGGGCTCGAGTCTGTGGAGCGCAGTGCTGGCACGACGGGGCCAGGCGTTCACGCTACGTCTCGCCTACGCGGTCGGCGCCACCGGCGGTCTGCTGGCCCTGTGGGCCACCTTCGTGCAGAGCCTGCCCCTCCTGGTTCTGGGACTGTTCGTTACCGGCACCGGGAACGGCGCGACGCAGCTGACTCGCTATCTCGCGGCCGATCTCTTTCCCGAGGCGTCGCGCGGACGTGCCCTCTCCATGGTCGTCTGGATGGGCACGGTCGGCGCCGTCGCCGGCCCGATGCTGATGGAGCCTACGGCGCGCTGGGCGAGCGCTCTGGGCGCACCGGAAACGGCCGGCGCTTACGCGACCTCTTCGGCACTCTTCCTCCTCAACGGTGCGCTCTATCTCCTCGGGCTTCGCGACCGCGAAACGGCCGCGCCGACCGCTTCGCAGGCTGAGCGGCCAGCGGCCCGGCGCTTCTCACTGCTGTCCTACCCTGCGGCGCGCATCGCACTCGTCTGCCTCGTCACGGGTCACGTCTCCATGGTCTTCGTGATGACGATGACACCCATCCATCTGCAGCATCAGCAGCACGGACTGGGCATCGTCGGCTGGGTCATCAGCGGCCACATCCTCGGCATGTTCGCGCTCTCGCCCGTGGTCGGCTGGCTCGTCGACCGCTTCGGCCCGCGCAGCGTCCTGGCGGCCGGACTCACCGTTCTCGCCAGCGCCACGCTGCTCGCGGCCTCGCGGCCTGAAAGCCTGCCAGCGCTCGGTATCGCCCTGTACGTCCTCGGGCTCGGCTGGAACCTCGGCTTCGTCGCGGGCAGCGCGCTCCTCAACGAGTCGCTCCCCGAACCAGAGCGCGCGGTTCAACGCGGCTTCGGCGATGCGGTCGTGTGGATCGCGGCAGCGCTGGCGAGCTTCACCTCGAGCCTCGTCTACGAAGCGACGAGCTTCGCGACTCTCTCGCTTCTCGCACTGGCGCTCACGAGCCTGGCGCTCGGGAGCCTCGTCGTGCTCCGACCGCGGACGGCAGCGGCATGAGAGCTTCGCCCGTCATCTTTCTCACCGGGGCCTCGGGCTACCTCGGCCGCTACGTGATCCGCGAGCTCCAGGCGCGGGGGGTACCGTTCACCGCAGTCGGCCGCTCCCGCCCGACGCAGGAGAATCACCTTCGCGTGCCCTTTCTGCCTCTCGATCTGTCCGAGCCGGAGGCTGTCGCAGCGATGGCAGAGGTGCTTCGGGCGCGCCTCGACAGACACGCCGTCGTGCTGCACGCCGGAGCTCTTTCGAGCCTCGCGGAGTGCGAGAAGGACCCGGATCACACGCGCCGGGTCAACGTCGAAAGCAGCGCTCTCTTCGCTGACGCCGTGCCGACCCTTCTCGTCTCCACCGACCTCGTCTTCGGAGGTTCCGGCGCGCCTCCCTACTCGATCGAGGATGCCACTGCGCCCATGAGCCTCTACGGCGAGAGTAAGGTCGAAGCAGAGCAGTCCGTCCTCTCGCAGCGCGGCGCCGTCGCACGTATTCCGCTGCTCTTCGGCCCCAGCGCCGATGGCCGGCGCGGTGCGACGGACCACTTGCGCAACGCCGAGGAGGCACATCTCTTCAGCAACGAGTTCCGCACTCCTCTGCACGTCGAGGACGCGGCGCGTGGACTCGTCGAGCTGTGCCTCGATTTCGAAGGGGGCAGCAAGCACCACCTGACCTACGGAGAGCGGGTCTCACGACTCGGCCTCGGAGAGAGATTCCTCGAGGCGTCCGACTGTTCGACCGAGCTGCTCGGCGTAGAGTGTCAGGATGCCGACCGCCCCCGGGACGTCTCACTCGTTCCCACCTGGTCGCCCGGACGAAGCCTCGATGAAAGTCTGCAGAGTTGTTAGGCGCTCCCCTCGGATCGGCGGAGCCCTTCCGGTCCTCGCGCTCCTGCTGAACGGCACTCTTTTGTCCTGCTCGCCGGCGAAGCCGCCGCAGCTGCGCAACGCCGTCGTCATCGTCGTCGACACGCTTCGGCTCGACCACCTCAACGGCTACGGCTACCCGCGAGAAACCGCTCCGTTTCTGGAACGACTCGGAGCCGAAGGAGCGCAGCTCGAGGGTTACGCTGCCTCCTCGTGGACGAAACCGTCGGTCGCAACGATGCTCTCCGGGCGGACGCCGCAGGCACACCAGGCCATCGAGCGCGCCGACTCGCTCCCGGCTTCGGTCCCCTACCTGCCGGAGGTCCTCGCCGATTCTGGTTTCGCCACGGGCGCCTACGTCGCCAACGTCAACGTCGGGCGCAAGCTCGGCTTCGCACGTGGCTACCAGCACTTCGGCCAGGTCCGCGGCAGCCGCAAACTCGATGCACTGCAGGTGAACAACCGCGTCTCGGGGCTGCTCGAGCATCTCGAGGAGCCCTACTTCCTCTACGTGCACTACGTCGATCCGCACGACCCCTACGAGCCGGAGCGCGCGTGGGGCGAAACCGAGGTGTCTCGAGAGAGGCTTCAGCCGCGTCCCCTGCTCCGCGACCGCTCGTCGCTGACGACGGCCGAGACGCTCACCCTCGTCGATCAGTACGACGGTGAGATCCTCGAGGTCGACCGGGCGATCGAAGCGCTCGTGCAGGAGCTCGAAGATCGGAACCTGCTGGAAGAGACGCTGGTCGTCATCACTTCGGATCACGGCGAAGAGTTCGGGGAGCACGGCCGTTACATGCACGGCCGCAGCCTCTACCAGGAGGTCCTCAGGGTTCCTCTGATCTTCTGGTCGGCTACAGGCAACTTCACTTCGAGCCTGCAGCGGATGCATCACATCGACGCCGCACGCACGATCCTCGACGCCCTGGGCGTCCCGCAGGAGGGCTTCGGAGGAACCTCTCGTTGGACCGAGCTCAACGGCGGTCCGGCGCGCAAACCGGAGCCTCTCTACTTTCACCTCGATCTCGACGGTGTGGGGGCACTGGCGGCGATCGACGAAGAGCGCAAGCTGATCCACGAAAACCGTGGCCCCGAGCTCATGCTCTTCGACCTCGGCGAAGACCCGGGAGAGTCTGCCCCCGAGCTCTCGTCGATCTCCGAGCGACCGCCTCTCCTGGCCGAACTCTTCCGGCATCACAACGCCGAAGCGGAGCGCGCGGCAGAGAGCTCGCGCGGCGAGATCGATCGCGAAACGCTCGACGCCATTGCAGCGCTCGGCTACCTCGAGGGAAGTGACCAAGCCGCTCTGCCCGAGGGCCGTTCGGTGCCGCCGAAGCTGGACCGCAACGGTCTGCCCCGGCCTTGACGCGGCTAAAGGTTGCATAATGCAACCGAAATACGCTAGCGTCTCCTGCAACCAAGGAGGCGCGCGATGACCGAGACGACACCGACCGAAGCCCCCGAATGGAAGCCTTCCGCCTGCATCCTGTGCGAGCTGAATTGCGGCATCGAGGTCCAGCTCGGTGGCGACGACGGGCGCCAGTTCCTCCGCCTGAGAGGCAACAGGGCTCACCCCGAGTCGAAGGGCTACGTCTGTCAAAAGGCTGGGCGCCTGAATCACTACCAGAACAGTCGTGACCGCTTGCTCTCGCCGCTGCGCCGCAGGTCGGACGGCACCTTCGAAGAGGTCGACTGGGATACGGCGATCACCGAGGTGGCAGCGAAGCTCGTGGAGCTGCGCGACGGCATCGGCGGCGACAAGATCTTCTACTTCGGCGGCGGCGGTCAGGGGAACCACCTGGTCGGCGGCTACGGTGCCGCGACGCGAAAGGCAGCGCGATCCATCTACCGCTCGAACGCCCTCGCCCAAGAGAAGACGGGTGAATTCTGGGTCGCCGATCGTATGGGCACGGGCGCTGCTCGCGGCAACTTCGAGCAGTGCGAAGTCGGCGTCTTTCTGGGCAAGAACCCTTGGCAGTCACACGGCGTTCCGAGAGCGCGGGTCGTCGTCCGGGAGCTCGCCAAGGATCCCGAACGCTGCCTGATCGTCATCGATCCAGTACTCACCGAGACGGCCGAAATCGCAGATATCCATCTTCGCCCGCGCCCGGGGACTGACGCCTTTCTGCTCGCCGCAATTCTCGGCGTGATGCGCGACGAGCAGCTCTTCCGAAACGACTGGATCGCTGAGCACACGGACGGTTTCGAGGAGGTTACGGGACTCCTCTCCGAGATCGACATCGCAGCTGCGGTCGAAGCCTGCGGCGTTACGCTCGAAGAGATCCAGGCGACGGCGCGGCGTATCGCCGCGGCTGAGAGCGTCTCGGTCTTCGAAGACCTCGGCGTGCAGATGAACCGCCACTCGACGCTCGTCTCCTACCTCCAGCGACTCGTGTGGATGCTCACCGGCAACTTCGCCAGAGAGGGAGCGCACAACGCCACGTCCTCGCTGGTCCCTCTCGCCAACGGCAGCACGCGCGGACCGAAGCACACACCGGTCGGCGAGCACAGGATCATCGCGGGACTCACTCCCTGCAACACCATCCCGGAAGAGATCCTCACGGATCATCCGGACCGCTACCGCGCGATGATCGTCGAGTCGGCCAACCCGGCGCACTCCTTGGCCGACAGCACGAAGATGCGTGAGGCGCTCGAGGCACTCGACTTCCTGCTCGTCATCGACGTCGCGCTCACCGAGACCGCACGACTCGCGGACTACGTGCTGCCGGCGACGACGCAGTTCGAGAAGGCCGAGGCGACCTTCTTCAACTTCGACTTTCCGCACAACTGCTTTCACCTGCGACGGCCGCTGCTCGATCCTCCCGACGGGCCGCTGCCCGAACCCGAGATTCATGCACGTCTCGTCGAGGCGATGGGCGCGATGCCGCAGGACGCCGTCCACGAGCTGCGCGCAGCTCTCGATGAAGGCGGTCGCCTCGCCTTCGCGAGGAAGGCGCAAAGGCTCATGATGTCGCGCGGCGACGTCGCCGCAGCGGCGCCCGTCGTCCTCTACCGCACGCTCGGAGAGACCCTCCCCAAGGGCGCCGAGTCGGGCGCCCTGCTGTGGGCAGCAGCTCATCGCTGTGCGCAGTCCTACCCCGAGTCGGTGCGCCGGGCGGGGATCGAAGGCGAAGGCCCGCTTCTAGCGGAAGCCCTCTTTGACGCCATCATCGAGGGTGTCGACGGCATCGTCTTCACCGACGATCCTCCGGAAGAGTCTTGGAGGCGCATGCGTAGCCAGAGCGGCCGGCTGCAGCTCTGGATCCCGGAGCTCGCTGACGAACTGCGCGGCGCCCTGGCTCGGCCAGAGCAGGTCGCCAGCAAGGAGTTTCCTTTCGTGCTCTCCGCCGGCGAGCGCCGTTCCTTCACCGCGAACACCATCTACCGCGATCCCACATGGCGCAGGAAAGACGCGGAGGGAGCTCTACGCATCGCCCCGGAAGACGCCGAGCGGCTCGAACTCCAAACCGGCGATGTCGCTCGGGTCACCACTCAGGCGGGTTCAGCGGAGGTCGTCGTCGAGGTCTCGGAGCGCATGGTGAACGGCCACGTATCGCTTCCGAACGGACTCGGCCTCGATTACCCCGAAGAGAATGAAGACCCCAGAGAGGGACGTCGACGACGGTACGGCGTCGCACCGAACGAGCTGACCTCCGCTGAGCACCGCGACCCGATCGCTGGCACTCCCTGGCACAAGTCCGTCCCCGCAAGAGTCGAGCGCGCCGACTCCGTCGCCGCCGTTGGCGGCTGAGTCCGATAGAGTCCTCGTATGAGTCGCAAGCGCTTCGACGCGATGAACTGCAGCGTCGCCAGATCTCTCGACCAGGTCGGTGACTGGTGGTCTCTACTGATCGTCAGAGACGCGATGCTCGGCGTGCGCCGCTTCGCCGACTTCGAGGCCAACCTCGGCATCGCCAAGAACATCCTGAGCGATCGTCTCAAGCGGCTCACCGAAGACGAGATCCTCGAGCGGCGCGGCGAGGGGCGTCGCGTCGACTACGTGCTCACGCGCAAAGGTCGTGAGCTCGGCCCCGTCCTCGAGGCCCTGCGCCTGTGGGGCGATCGCTGGGTCTTCGGAGCCGGCAACGAGCCGCTCGTCGCCCAGGAGCGTGGCGGCGGAGCCCGCGTCGCCCGCCTCCTCCGCGCCGATGCGGAGGGCAACGTGCTCGACTCGCGCAACCTGGAGATGGCTCCGGGCCCCGGCGCCGACGAAGCGACCCTCGAAGCCTTCTTCGCCGACGACTGAGCCGTTGAAGGCCGTTCTCTACGAAGCCTTCGGCAAGCGTCCGGAGCTCGTCGACGTCGAGGACCCGAGCCCGGAGCCTCACGGCGTCGTGGTGCGGGTCGGAGCGACGGGCGTCTGCCGCAGCGACTGGCACGGCTGGATGGGGCACGACCCGGACATCACCCTGCCCCATGTTCCGGGACACGAGCTCGCCGGCACCGTGGAAGCCGTGGGTCGGGACGTCACGCGCTGGCGGCCCGGAGACCGGGTCACCGTGCCGTTCGTCGGCGGCTGCGGCGACTGCCCCGAGTGTGATGCCGGTCAGCAGCAGGTCTGCCGGGCTCAGTTCCAGCCGGGCTTCACCCACTGGGGCTCGTTTGCCAGCCACGTCTCGCTCCACCACGCCGACCTCAACCTCGTGGCTCTGCCCGAGACTGTCGACTTCGCGACCGCCGCCAGCCTCGGCTGCCGTTTCGCCACATCGTTCCGGGCGGTCGTCGATCAGGGCCGAGTGCGGGCGGGAGAGTGGGTCGTCGTGCACGGCTGCGGCGGCGTTGGGCTGTCCGCGGTCCACATCGCCAGTGCGCTCGGTGCGCGCGTGCTCGCCGTCGACATCGCCGAAGGGCCGCTCGAGCGAGCTCGAGAACTCGGCGCCGACCTGTGCATGAACGTCATCGACGTCACCAGCGTGCCCGAGGCCGTCCACGAGCTGACCGAGGGAGGCGCCCACCTCTCGCTCGACGCCCTGGGTCACCCGCAAACCTGCAGCGACTCGGTCCTGTGCCTGCGCCGCCAGGGCCGGCACGTCCAGGTCGGTCTGCTGCTCGGCGATCAGAGTCGGCCACCGCTACCGATGGACCGCGTCATCGGCTGGGAGCTCGAGATTCTCGGCAGTCACGGCATGCAGGCGCATCGCTACGACGTCATGCTGGCCATGATGACGAGCGGCAGACTGCAGCCGGAGCGGCTGCTGGGGGCAGAGATTTCGCTCGAGGAGTCGATCGAGGCGCTGACGGCGATGGATCGCTTCGGGCTGACCGGCACGACGGTGATCACGAGCTTCTGACGCCGTCTTCGAGCCTCCCCGGCCAGGCGTTCGCACCGGATACCTACCGTCCGGTCGGTCGAATCGATAGAGTGAAGCTCCATCGCGAGCGATTCTCCCCGTCGCCCGACACCCCTGCCCTTCTCATGATCCGCCCTCTTTTCGCTTCCGACGACCTCCTCGAGGCACGCGTGCGCGCCGACGCCGAGTCGGCTCGCTCGTTTCACGGCCGACGCATCCTCGGCGTCTCCTTCGTGACGCTCTTCATTTCGGTCGGCTTCGGCTTCTACTCGTTCGGCCCCTTCTTCAAGGCGATCGCCTCCGAGCTCGGTGGCTCGAGGCTCGGCGTCGGCGGCGCTTTGACGACCTTCATGGTCGCAACGGCGCTGATGGGCCCCTGGCTTGGACGGGCCGTCGACGGCGGCTCGATTCGCAAGATCATGACGATCGGCGTGCTCTGCCTCGCCTCGGGCTTCTTCCTGATCTCCCTGGTTCAGAACCTGCTGCAGTTCTACGTCGTGCTCGCCGTCCTCATCGGCCTCGGCGCAGCGATGATCGGCGACCTCACCGCCTCGGCACTCGTCGCCAACTGGTTCGTGCGCAGGCGCGGCATGGCGCTCGGCATCGCGACGATGGGCATCTCGCTCTCGGGCGTGGTGATGGCTCCGATCGCGACGGTTCTCATCGAGAGCGTCGGCTGGCGTGGCACCTTCCGCATCTACGGGATGCTCGCTCTGATCGTCGTCTTTCCGGTGGTGCGACTCCTCGTCGTCACACGGCCCGAAGACGTCGGCCTGCTGCCCGACAACGACCCGCCGCCGGAACCCGAGCCGACGGCCGTCGAGGCCGCCCCCGTGCCCAGCGCTCCGGCGCTGCAGCCCAGCGCGCCCCCGACCGGGACCGGCGTCTTGCGCGACCGGAACTTCTGGGTCCTCGCAATCGTCATCGCGCTGACCTTCTGCCCGAACAGCGGCACCCTGACGCACATCATCCCGCACGTCACCGACCTCGGCTTCTCCGGAGGACGCGCTGCGCTCGTGCTGTCGGTCATCGCCTTCCTGGGCGTGCTCGGCAAGGTCCTCTTCGGTTGGGTCAGCGACCGCATCGACAAGCGACTCGCTCTCTTCTTCGCGGTGGTCGGACAGGCGATCGGTGTCCTCGTGTTCCGTCAGACGGAGAGCTACGCGCTGATCCTCGTCGGCGGCGCGATCTTCGGACTGTCCATGGGCGGCATGGTGCCGCTCTGGGGAGCCGCCATCGGCGCGCTCTTCGGCCGCGACCGCTTCGGCCGCGTCATGGGTCTCATGCGCCCGGTCATGCTGCCGATCCAGACGATCGGTGTGCCGCTCGCCGGCTGGCTCTACGACGTCCAGGGCAACTACCAGACCGCCTTCGGGGTCTTCTTCGGCTTCTACTGCGCCTCGATGCTCCTGATGCTGGCACTACGCATCGAAGACGGCGGCGCCTGATCCAGCAGCCCCAGGTGAAACTCGCGGGCTTCTAGGGTCGGCCCGCGATTCGTGCTGCGTCGATGGGAGCCACACCCGGATCGAGGTTCGCCGCCAGGCGACGTTTCCGCTCACCGAGCTCGAGTCTCAGGGTGGCGACCTCACCGGAGACGAAGTCGCCGGTGACGCTGCGTACGATCTCTCTGCGCTGTCGCCCGGTGAGCACCAGGCGCGCCTCGATCTCGTGCCGACCCGGCTCGATCTCGAGAGTTCCGTTCACGGGAATGGTCGGCGGCGCCTGCTTGCCAGCGGTTCCTCGCGGCAGGGGAGACGACCAGGCGACACGCCCATCGACGCGCAGGGTCAGATGCCCCCAAGCTGGCCGATGAAGATAGGACCAGGCGAGCTTCGCCGGCGCTCGGAGCGAGGTCGGCGTGGACCTGGTTTCGCCCCGGGGGGCAGTGCTCGCTCCGGGCAGGGTTCCCCCATCGACAGCGCCTCCTTCGGCGCGGCGCACGAGAAGCTGGGCAGCGTCCGCCGGCGCCGAGGACAGCACGGCCGACGTCCGCCGAGGCGATCCAGCCTCCGAGATGTCTCCGCGAGCGCTCCGAACGGGCCTGTTGCTCGCGACCGCAGGAGCCTCGGGATCTTCCAGACTCGAGTCCGCTGCTTGCACGGCCGGGGGAGCAGGCTCGCGGCGGTCGGTGCCCGAGGGACCGGAGCCCCGGTGACCGGGAACCTGGGAGCTGGAACTCGACGGGCTGATCGTGGGAGTGCTCGGAACAGCGGCGCGAGGCTTCGTCGTCGACGCCGTCCGCTGCCCTGCCGTCGTCAGCACAGGGCTCGCCCGCACGGCCTCCTCCTGCGTGTTCTGCTCCCGAGCATCGAGGCCGACCAGTCGCATGATTCCTGCGCCGGCGATGAACGACAGCGTCATCAGCACGGCCGCTGACACAGCGCGCCAACGAGCGGCTCGCTCTTCGTTCGAGAGCCGCGAAGCTCCTGAGAGGCGACGCCTGAACCCTTCGATCGCGCCCCCGAGATCTTCGGCCTCGCGCCAGCGCCAGTTGGGCTCCCGAGAGGAGACGGCGATCGAGCGCAGTGCCAGGCTCAGGCGGTCCGGCCGCGACGCGCGCCGCATGAAGCGCCGGCGAGGCTTTTCGAGCAGGACGGCCAACAGCTCTGCTGCGGCGCGGACGTCCGCCTGCCTGCGCAGCTCGAAGGGCGCCTCGGCCTCGCGCAGCGCGAAGCCGACCAGGACCGCGTTGCCCGTCGCATCGATGAGGACGCTCTCGGCGGAAATCGCACCGTGACTGACGTCGCAACGATGCGCAGAACTCAGCGCTCGGAGCACCTGGCACGCGACGTCCGCCACCGATTCGGCGTCCAGCGGGATCGCGTCTCGGTCGGCCAGCGACGTACCGCCGGGCTCTCGAACGAGATAGGCGACTCCCGCTTCCTCGCAGAATCCGACCGCGACAACCGGCACGATGTGCGGATGATTCAAGTGTCGAAGCTGCTGGAGCCGATGCTCGAGTGCGTCGGTCGGCACGGTCCGCTCGACCTCGATTTTGACGAGCTCGCCGGACGCACCTCGTCCCAGCCAGCTGCTGGGGCCGACCTGACGGGCGACCTCGTACGCGCCGAGAGCGACGCCGACGAGATCGAGCTGGCTTGAGGCTAAGTCCGGGGGGGTCATTCAGAGAGCCAGAGTGAGCTGCGAGACCTGCAGTCTAGTCGATCGTGAGGGCTCCCTCTTGGACGACGGGGGGCCTCCGCGCACCGCGCTCGCCTGTGAGACGATCGGCTCGGACGACGGAACCGAGACGCGACGCACCGCTGGCTGCGCACGCCACCCAACGAACGGAACGCCCCGATGAACTGGAAGCCTGAGATCGACGAGCTGCACGAGCGGACCCGCCGCGCCCACGAGATGGGCGGGGCCGAGAAGGTCGAGCGACAGCACTACTACGGCAAGCTCACCGTGCGAGAGCGCGTCGACGCCATGGCAGACCCAGGCTCGTTCCAGGAGCTCGGCGCGCTCGCCGGCGTCGCCCGCTACGACGACGACGGCAACATGATCGAGTTCACGCCGTCCAACTTCGTCTTCGGCACCGCCGAGATCGACGGCCGACCGGTGGTGCTCTCCGGAGACGACTTCACCGTGCGCGGCGGTTCCGCCGACGCCTCCATCCCCGCCAAGCGCGGTCGTTCGGAGGGCATCGCCCTCGAGATGAAGCTGCCGCACGTCCGTCTCGTCGACGGCATGGGCGGCGGCGGCTCGGTGAAAACGATCGAGATGGCCGGAAGGACCTACATTCCCGAAGTACGCGGCTGGGAGACGATCGTCGGCCACCTCGGTGTGGCCCCCTCGGTCTCCCTCGCCCTCGGATCCGTCGCCGGCATCGGCGCTGCGCGCGTTGCGACAGCCCACTACTCCGTCATCGTGCGCGACACGGCGCAGATGATGATCGCGGGGCCCGCCCTCGTCGAATGGGCAGGCGGCGGCGTCGTGCCCAAGGAGCAGCTCGGCCACGCACGAATCCACACGTCGAACGGAGCCATCGACGACGCCGTCGACAGCGAGGCTGAAGCCTTCGAGCGAGCGCGCCGCTTCCTCTCCTATCTCCCGACGAACGTCGACGAGCTGCCCCCCGTCGCCGAGTGCAACGACAGCACCGACCGGCGCGACGAGATGCTGCTCGACATCATCCCCAAGGACCCGAAGCGCACCTACAAGATGCGATCTATCCTCGAGTCGGTCGTCGACGAGGGCAGCTGGTTCGAGATCGGCCGCGACTGGGGCAAGTCGATCATCTGCGGCCTGGCACGACTGGGCGGCATTCCGGTCGCGCTCTTCGCCGAAGACGTCAACGTCTACGGCGGCGGCTGGACCGCCGACGCCTGTCGCAAGCTCATCCGTCACCTCGACCTGGCTTCGACCTTCCACCTTCCGGTGATCCACCTCGAGGACTGCCCGGGCTTTCTCATCGGCAAGCAGGCCGAGGAGGACGCGACGATCCGCTTCGGCTCGCAGGCGCTCGCCGCGCTCGGTCAGTGCCGCACGCCCTTCGCCTGCATCGTCGTGCGCAAGGCCTTCGGCGTCGCCGGCGCCGCGAACAACAAGCCCGGCAGCCACAGCTTCCGCTACGCCTGGCCGTCGGGCGACTGGGGCTCGTTGCCGATCGAGGGTGGAATCGAGGTTGCCTACAAGGCGGAGCTCGCCGAAGCCGACGATCCCGAAGCTCATCTCGCGGCAATCAAGGAACGGCTCAACCGCGTGCGTTCGCCCTATCGCTCGGCGGAGTTCTTCGAGATCGAGGAGATCATCGATCCGCGCGACAGCAGAGCCGTTCTCTGCCGCTGGGCGAAGCTGGCGCGGCGCACGCTGGTGCCGGGCACGCAGTCCTTCACCTACCGCCCCTGAGCGTCTCCCCCGCGCCTCCAGACGCCGAGCCATCACGGCGCGACGAGTCGTTCCCTCGCGAGCGGAACCACGAATCCGAAGAAATTCTGTCGCCGCGGTTTCGTTCCGTTCTCGTCGCGTGTCCTAACCGCAAGCAGGGACAAGGGGAAAGCCATCTCTTGGAACCGCGAACCCTGCGCGCGGTCCGAGAAGCAGGGATCGTCCGAGACGTCCACGACCCGAGGAGCAACGCTCATGCTCGACTCGACCTCCACCGCGCGCCGAACCTTCACCCTCGTCGGCGCCCTCGCCCTTCTTCTGGGTGGCTGTGCCCAACGAAAGCCTCCCAGCGCCCCGGCGCCGTCGGACGAGGCTGCGCAGGACGCACAGGAGCCGTCGCCAACACCGGAGACGCTGTTCGAAGACGCCGCCGAGCCTTCGGCCAAGGAGCCACCGGCGGGAGAGACCGTCACCGTGACTTCGGCAGCGCCGATGGTCGAGCATCGGCGGAGCAGCCCGGCCCGCGCCCGACAGCTGCAGACGTCGCAACTGAGAGCCATGGGCTACATCGGCGACGCGGAAGCCGGAGCAGCGCAGCCCCTCAACACCGAGTCCTACGATCCGGCGGCCGAGGGGCGTTTCCTCTCTCCCGTCGACGAGCCGCTGTCGACCTTCTCCATCGACGTCGACACGGCCTCCTACGCCAACGCGCGTCGTTTCATCGAGAGCCAGCATCGCCTGCCGCCAGCGGGTGCGGTGCGCATCGAGGAGATGCTGAACTACTTCAGCTACGACTACCCCGATCCCGACGGCCAGCATCCATTCTCGGTGGTGACGGAGGTCTCTGAGGCGCCTTGGAATCCTGATCATCGCCTCGTGCACATCGGGCTGCAGGGACAGCGCCTCGACCGGGAACAGCTTCCGGAGAACAATCTCGTCTTTCTGATCGACGTCTCGGGATCGATGCAGACCCTGAACAAGCTGCCGCTCCTCAAGCGCTCCTTCGGCCTGATGGTCGACCAACTCGATGCGCGAGACACCGTTGCCATCGTCGTCTACGCCGGCTCCGCCGGGCTCGTTCTGCCACCGACCCCCGGGAGCGACAAAGCGACGATCCTCGCAAGCCTCGAAGCGCTCGAAGCGGGCGGATCGACGGCTGGCGGGGCTGGGCTGTCGCTCGCCTACGACGTGGCCAGCCGCAACTTCATCGAAGGTGGAAACAACCGCGTCGTGCTGGCGACCGATGGCGACTTCAACGTCGGCGCTTCGAGCGACGCCGAGCTGGTGCGCCTCGTCGAGGCCAAGCGCGATGCCGGCATCGACCTCTCCGTGCTCGGCTTCGGCACCGGCAACTACCAGGACTCCAAGATGGAGAGGCTGGCCAAGCACGGCAACGGCAATGCCGCCTACATCGACAGCCTGCTCGAAGCCAAGAAGGTCCTCGTCACCGAGCTGGGAGGCACGCTCGTGTCGATCGCTCGCGACGTGAAGATCCAGGTCGAGTTCAATCCGGCGGTCGTCAAGGGCTACCGGCTCATCGGCTACGAGAACCGCAGGCTCGCGGCCGCCGACTTCAACGACGACACCAAAGACGCAGGTGAGCTCGGTGCAGGCCATTCGGTCACGGCGCTCTACGACGTGATCCTCGCGAGCTCCGACGAGCCGGTGCCCACGGCGGGCGAGCTGAGGTACCAGAGGCCGAGCACCGCCTCCGGCGGCGGCGAGTTGCTCACCGTGAAGCTGCGCTACAAGTTCCCGGAAACGAAGCAGAGCCGACTGATCGAGAGCCGCGTCGTCAACGACGCCGTTTCTCTCGACGCGGCGTCGGACGACTTCCGCTTCTCGGCTGCCGTCGCTGAAATCGGCCTGCTGCTCGTCGACTCGAAGCACCGCTACGACGCCAGCTGGACGAGCGCGATCGAGCTGGCGCGCGGCGCCGTGGCGGCCGACGAGCACGGCTACCGGCAAGACTTCATCGACCTCGCGAGGAAGGCCGAGCTGCTCGCACGCTCCTCGAGCGGCACGGGCCGGAACTAGT
>JBCCLJ010000081.1:0-27118 GCA_039026915.1 Acidobacteriota bacterium | reverse complement strand
GTCCCATTGAGGCCTCGAGGCTGCGTAAAGCATCGTCGGCGGCTGCAGCCGTGCGAGCGTCGCTGACCGTGGACGTCGAGCGCCCGGCGGTGCACGTGGCGAACGCCGAGGTGTCCTGCACCGGAGCGAACTTCTGGTTCTGCACGTTGAAGTAGGTCTTTGCCTGGCCCGTCGACGTGTCCTCGACGCGGATCTTCACCTCGACGTCGGTGAGACCACCGGCAAAGACCCAGTAGCGCGAGTTCAGCGGGCAACCGTCGAGGATCTTGACGACCATCTCGACGTTGCTCGCGTCGAAGAACCAGAAGTAACCGGTGTCTGCCGTGAGCGCCACCGCCTGGCCAACGCCCGACGCCCCCTGCTTGTCCTCCCACGAGGTCGTCACGCGAAAGCGACCGCCCTGCAGGCAGAGGGACTCTCCTCCGGGCACGCAGTTGCTGGCTCCGCTCTGTCCCTCGAAGGAGGTCTTGAAGACGCCGGTGCTGCGTCCGTTGCCGCGGCGGCGTGTGAAGGTGACGGTGACATCGTCGAGCTCGTCGAGCGCGACGGACGGCTCACTCGGCTCTTCGCCGTTGATCGTCTCCGCAACGGCCACCTCGCCGGTGGCGGGGGTTCCCGTCGGGTCGAAGAGACGACCGACGAGGTTGCCACCGTTGCTGCGCGCTGCCCGGTTGGCCGCCAGGCTGTCGGCGACCCAAGCCGCTGCAAAGTCGCCGACCGAGCTCATGGCGACGGACGGACGGCTCTGATCGGGGCCGCTGTCTGCCGAGAGGTCGAAGGCCGGCCCGAGAGAGTCGCCGTTCGGCGCAAAACGACGTCCGCGAACGTCGCGACCGCCGGCGCCGGGCTCGTCCCAGACGACGACGAAGTTGCCGGCATCGTCCATCGCGACGGCGGGGTTCTCGGCCTGCACGGTCGGCTCGATCTCGAACTCCTCTGAGACCGGCGCGCCCAGCGGATCGAAGGCGCGGCCGACGAGTCCGCCGCTGCTCGCCTGATAGGCGACGACGAACGAGCCGTTCGAAGACGTCGCCGTCACCGGCTGCCGAGCGGGTCCGGAGGAAAGCTCGAGAGTCGCGGGGGCGGGTCGGCCGCGACGGTCCACCTTGCGGCCCCGCACGCGGTCGCCGTCCTCCCAGACGACGATCGCGTCGCCCGAGTCGTCGAGATCGACCTTTGGCGTCTGCGAGGACGCATCACCGCCACTGTTGATCACGACCTCGCCCGTCTCCGCCGCGCCCGTCGGGTCGAAGAACCGCCCGACGACGGCGCTGTCCGTCACGCCGACGAGCAACGTCTCGCCCGCCTCGGTGCGCAGCGCTTGGCCGAAGGACTGGTTCCAGACGACCGCCAGCCGGCCCGTCGCATCGAAGGCGGCGCTCGGCAGGCTGTTCGTGCCCGAGCCACTCGAGATCTGAAAGGGCTGGCCCAGAGCCGCGCCGTTGGGGCCGAAGAGACGCCCCAGAATGTCGAGGCCGCTCTGCCATACGACCGCGGTACGTCCGTCGGCGCTGCGAGCGACGCTCGAGAACTCGCCGTCCGCCGCCACCTGCTCCTCGGGAGTCACCGTCGGCGTCGGCTGCACCTGACCGTTGCCGCAGTCGACGAATTCGGCCGGACTCAGGGCCTGACTGCTCAGGCGCACCTCGTCGATGAGCCCGTTGAACGGCTGCCCCTGACCCAAGCCATCGAAGAGCGCACCGATCGAGACCCCGCCCTCGAAATACGAGTCGTGTTCTCCCGGGCGTGCATTGGTGGTCTTCCGCGTCGGTACTCCGTTGACCCAGGCGACGAACTCTCCCGTCGCGTCGTCGAGAGTCCCGGCAACGTGGATGACCTCCCCGAGGAAAGACTCCGGGACCTCGCCGAGCAGAAAGTCACGGTTGTCCGGATCCGTGTCCGCTCCGCCATTGGCGACCTGGAAGATCAGGTTGGCACCGTTGAAGAGACCCAGATAGAAGGGATCACGCCCCGCGCGGCTGTCTCCGCGAAAGAAGATCTGCTGCAGACCGTTCGGGTTGGGAAACGAGTCGATGCGAACGCAGGCCTCGATCGTCAGGCTCGAGAGGCGGAACGCCGGCCCGTCGGGAAGGCGCACGGCGGAGTTGCTACCGCTGAAGTCGAGGGCCAGCTCGCTGCCGGGCACCTCGGAGGCGCGATAGGTCGCACTGCCGGAGACGCTGCCGTCGGCGCTGCCCGCCGAGTCGAGGATCGGCCCGGTCGCCAGCTCGTCGGCGACGCCCTCCTCGAAGCGCCAGAAGCCGACGGTGTTCTGGGCAGCGAGTGAGCCGCAGGTCAGCAAGAGGGCCGTCAGCAGTGCTGCCAAGCTGGGAGCCGAGACCGCGGCCTCGTGAAAGCGGGTTCCAAAAGGTGAGAAGCAAGGGGCATTTTCATCAGGAAGAGTCATGTTTGGGTGCCGGCTAGTGAGTTCGCGAAACGAGAAGGGCGACAACTCACAGGACGTCAAAACCTCTGGCAGCGGATCATTTCGGCATGGCGCCCGGCAAAATGCTAATCTGACATAGGGACGCGCCTGGACGGGCGACGACCCAAACGAGGGGGTGGCGAGTGAAGGCAGTTCTTTTCCTTGGAGCCTTGAGCCTCGGTTTGGCCGACTCGAGTTCGGCACAGACGAGTCAGGGAACCTGGAGAGACATCACGCCGGAAACCGGTGGAAGCTTCTACAGCCAGTCCTTCGACAGCCTCTCCGACGGGCGCCTCGTCCTCTGGCGTGAGGTTCCTTGGATCAGCGACGACGGAGCATCGTGGCAACGGCTCCTCGATGAGCCCGTCCACGCCTCGGCTCGCCTCGTTGCTGCCGCAACCGGTGATTTTTGGGTCCTCGACTCGGAAGGGGGACGTGTCTTCCGAATTGAGGGCGGCCGTCTCGCCTTGAAGCGAGAGACTCCAGCGGACGCTTCGCTCTCCCTCGCTTCGACCTCTGCAGGAGGCCTCTGGTTGTCGGCAGCCGGAGAGCGTGCCGGTGGAGCGCTTTCGAGAACGAGTTCCGTCTCGCAGAGCTTCGACGGCGGTGAGACCTGGGAGCTTCGCAGCAATCAGAGACTTCTCGAGCTCATCTCACCGTTCGGCGATCACCCGCTGGTCTCGCTCCGAGACAACCTGCAGAGCGACGTCCCCGAGCTCTCGACGTCAGACGACGGCGGGCGCTCCTGGACCACGCGACTCCCCGAAGCGAGCGAGCTGTACACCGACCCCCGGTCTCCTGAAGTGCTCTGGGCAATCTACGAGCGACCGTCGGAGGGTCCGGCGTACCCCTTCAGGACACTCTTTCGATCGGAAGATCGCGGACTCAACTGGCTTCGGATCGAACTGCCGCTCTGGGTACCTTTCGCGGTGTCCAAGTCAGGGCTCCTGGCACTGACCTGGGAAGGCGTCCGCGGGGACTTCGATGGCCGGCTCGTCAGGAGCGATGGCTCGGCTCCCTGGCAGTTCGTCCGCTCCGCTGAGGTAGCGAGCGGCCTCCATGCCTCGAGAGACGGGCAGAACGTTGCGCTCTTCGACTTCGAGGGGACCGCCAGCTACCAGCTCTCGACGGACGGCGGCCTGTCCTTCTCGAGAGCGCAACTGCCGCGCAGAAACACGCCGTCCGCGCTTTCGACTCCCAGGGACAAGGGCACGCTCGTGACGTCCACGGGTGTCTCCTTCGACCGAGGGGCGACCTGGCAAACGACGGAAGCCGGTGCCTTCGACCAGATCCTGGCGATCACACCGACGGTCGTGCTGGCGTCCCGTTCCGACGCTTTCGGACTCGTCGAACTCGGCCTTTCCACCGACGGTGGCCTCACCTTCGCAGACGTCCTCCCGACCGGCCTCGGCAACTCTCTGATTCTCTCGACCGACCTGACGTCCAATGGAACCCCGGTGTTGTTCCTGCTGGAGCGAACGACCTGCGAGATCTTCGAGAGCACCGACCTCGGAGTCAGCTGGCGGTCGACGGACCTCATCTGCCCCTCCTCCTCCACGGGTTACCTCCAATCGTTCGACGCTCGGGTGGTCGGCTCGCAGCGACAGGCGGTCCTGTTGACGTACAACTTCGCACCCGCCAACTCTGAAGGCATATGGCGACTCACCACCGGCCAGGAGCCCAAGTCGCTGGGGGGTCGTGGCGGCGTCTTTCGCGAGACCATCGACTTCGACGGAAACGAGGTCGTCCTGCTCGGCCGCCCTGCCGAACGGACCGTCGACGCGGGTGAGACGTGGCAGGCCTTCCCATTGCAGCCAGACGAAAGCCTGCTCGCCTGGAAGAGCTCACCCACCAATCCTGCCCTTCACTACGCCGCCTCCCAACGCGCCGCCTACCGCTCCACCGACAGCGGCAACACCTGGCAGCTGATCTCCGGCAGCGACAACGCCGAGATCGTCGACCTGCAGGTCGAAGACGACAGCTCGATCCTCGTGCTCACCGAAAACGGCCTCTACCGCTGGACGTCCTCCGACTGCGTGCCCGGCCCCGCCTCGCTCTGCCTCGGCGGCCGCTTTCAGGTCACCGCCAGCTTCTCGGCCGGCGGACCGCTTCGAACGGCCCGGTCTTTCCGGCTCACCGAAGACACCGGCACCTTCTGGTTCTTCGAGCCCGACAACCTCGAGATCCTCGTCAAGGTGCTCGACGGCTGCGATGTGAACGGGCACTACTGGGTCTTCACAGCGGGACTCACCGACGTCGAGGTCGAGATCGAGATCACCGAACTTCCGACCGGAAACCACTGGACCACTGAGCACCCCGGAAGCTCGGCCTTCCCGCCGGGATCGGATGTGCAGGCGTTTGCGTGCGCGAAGAGCAAGGGCGCCGCTTCCAGCGGTAGAGAGTGACATGAGAGAAGCACTACCACTCACACTAGCGGCGCTCTTTTGGCTCGCTGCCTCAGGCCTCTCGGCGCAGACCGAGATCCGCGGTCGTTGGAGCGACTTGACCCCGACGACTGGAACCGCGCTCGAAGGACGAATTGGGGCGCTCCCTGATGGCCGCCTCCTGCACGCCGGCGCGGTCTACTCGACGAGCGTGGACGGGGAATCTTGGGAACCCTTTCTTCAACGTCCGCTGCCCACACGATCGAGGGTCGTTGTTCAAGACGGAAACGTCTTCGTCCTCGACGGCACGGCCGGCCGGCTGTACGTGCTTCGCCAAGGTGAGCTCGATCTACTCTTGCAGGTCAACGCGGGAGATCAGCTTTCCCTGACGTGGAACGAAGCGGGCACGCTGTGGCTGGCCGCTGCCGGAGCGCTAGGTAGCGGAACGAGCAGCCTATGGCAGAGCGACGACGCCGGAGAAAGCTGGCAGCTTCGGAGCAACGAAAGGCTCGGCCAACTCCTCGCAACCCCGAACAGCGGGCCGCTTCTGGCGCTCAGGAACCGCCCCTCGTTTGCCCTCGGCGCCCTCTCGAGCTCGAACGACGAAGGGCGCACATGGACCGACCGGGTCCCTGGAGCTACCCAGATCTGCCAGGACCCCAACTCCTCGACAACGGTTTGGGCCTTCGAGGAGTTGGTCCCCGCCACCCGCATACCGAGCACAACCCTCATTCGATCAGAGGACCAGGGGATCACGTGGGAGAAGGCCGGACCGCGGCACCTTCAGAGTTTTGCACTAACAAGCTCAGGCCTTCTCGGAATCGATGTCGACGCCAGATTCGGTATCCTCGAGGGCCCTCTCTTAGGTAGTGACGGATTCAACGTCTGGCAGCCCGTCGACGGGGTCGAACCTGCCTCCAGCGTTTCCGCTTCCACCGGAGGCGAAGTCGTGGTCCTCAGGAACCGGTTCAGTCCGTCCTACCGGCTTTCCATCGACGGAGGCCTATCTTTCGTCCAGAAGTCGCTCCCGAAAAGGTCGATACCCACTGCGTTCGCTATCGCCGGGGAGTCCATAACGACGAACTCGGGAGGCTCCAGCGACTCTGGCGCAACCTGGGAAATCACCGAAGCGTCGGGGTTCGATCGCTTCGTGGCTCTTGGAGACTCCACGGTCCTGGCAAGTGCGCTTAGATTCTTGAGTCTCGGACGGCTCGCCGTATCGGCCGACGGGGGCTACACATTCGACGACATTGGTATCGACGGGTTCGGCATTGACTTGATCTCTTCCGCACAGCCCTCTTCGAACGGAAACCCACCCATCGTGTTTCTCTTGCCTCGCCAGTCCTGCCTGATCTTCACGAGTGAAGATCTCGGCAACAGCTGGAAGGACTCCAAACTCACCCCCTGCCGCTTCGATTTGAAGCACGATCCATACATCGAGGCGTTCGCCGCTCGGAGTGATGCATCGGGGAATCGGGCAGTCCTGCAAACCCGGGAGACGAACCTCACCGGCTCGACGATCTACCGGGTTTGGCTAGTCGAACCGAACGAGAACGCGAGGCAGATCGTGGAGCCGCGGACACCTCTGCTCTCGAACGGTTTCTTGAAGTCACCGTTCTCGAGCGTTGCCTTTGACGGCGAAGACATCGTGACTCTGGGTACTCCCAGTCAGCGATCGGCCGACAACGGCGAGACTTGGAGAACCTTTCCCGCTGATGAGGGAGAAGAGCTCGTTGCTTGGCGGGAGTCTCCGCTCACGCCAGGACTCCAGTTTGCGGCCTCCAAACGAAGTGCCTACCGGTCCACAGACGACGGCAACTCCTGGCAGCGAATCGTCGGCAGTGAAGACGCTGGGATCCTCGACCTTCAGCTCGTGAACGATCACACCGTCGTGATCCTCACCGAAAACGGCCTCTACCGCTGGACGTCCTCCGACTGCGTGCCCGGCCCCGCCTCGCTCTGCCTCGGCGGCCGCTTCCGAGTCACCGCCAGCTTCTCGGCCGGCGGGCCGCTGCAAACGGCCCGCTCTTTCCCGCTCACCGAAGACACCGGCACCTTCTGGTTCTTCGAGCCCGACAACCTCGAGATCCTCGTCAAGGTGCTCGACGGCTGCAACGTGAACGGGCACTACTGGGTCTTCACAGCGGGACTCACCGACGTCGAGGTCGAGATCGAGATCACCGAACTTCCGAACGGAAACCGCTGGACCACTGAGCACCCCGGAAGCTCGGTCTTCCCGCCGGGATCGGACGTGCAGGCGTTCGCGTGCTCCTCCGCACCCTCTGCGACGACGAGCGACTAGCGCTCCCGGCGCCCAACGCCGTCGACGCTCACGGCGAAGGCAGCTAGACTGGACGCTAACTGATCAACGTCCTCGGTGACTGCCATGAAAGCGCTCTACACTTCCGCCTTGCTTCTTCTCCTGTTCGCTCCGGCAGCAACGCTCGCCGAGACGGCCGAGGAGCGCGACGCGCGCTTCAGCGCGATGATCGAAGGCGCCGAGATGCTCGGCGAGTTCAACGTCGTGGCCGCCGACGGCACGGTGAGCAAGCCGCAGACCGACGAGTACGCGGTCTCCAAGCTCGAGCGCGGCGACGATGGTACGTGGGTCTTTCACTACACCATGAGCTACGGCGGCGGCAACAAGGCGACCCTGCCCATCCCCGTCACGGTGGAATGGTCCGGCGACACGCCCGTCCTGACGATGACCGAGCAGGAGCTGCCCGGCCTCGGCACCTTCTCCGTGCGTGTGCTGCTCTACGACGGCCTCTACGCCGGCACCTGGCGTGCGATCGGCGGCTTCGGTGGCCACATGTGGGGCCGCATCGTGAAGCCGTCCGCGGCAGACGACGCCGAAAACTAGAGCCCCAGGAGCCACCGTGGCGAAACTGAGCGACGAAGTCGCCCGGCGGCGCACGTTTGCGATCATTTCGCATCCGGACGCCGGTAAGACGACTCTCACCGAGAAGCTGCTGCTGTACGGCGGTGCGATTCAGCTGGCTGGCGCTGTCAAAGCGCGCGGCGAGCAGCGGCGTGCCCGCTCCGACTGGCTCAAGGTCGAGCAGGAGCGCGGCATCTCCGTGACCGCCTCGGTGATGACCTTCGAGTACGGACCCCACGCCTTCAACCTGCTCGATACGCCGGGCCACGAAGACTTCAGCGAAGACACCTACCGCACGCTGACCGCGGTCGACTCTGCCGTCATGGTGCTCGACGCCGCCAAAGGCATCGAGCCGCAGACGCTCAAGCTCTTCGAGGTCTGCCGCCTGCGCGACGTGCCGATCATCACCTTCATCAACAAGCTCGACCGCGACGGTCTCGACCCGTTCGAACTGCTCGACCAGATCGAGACGACGCTGCAACTCGAGGTCACGCCGATGTCCCTGCCGATCGGCATGGGCCGCTCGTTCCGCGGCTGCTACGACCTTCAGAACGACCGGGTCCTGCGTCTCGGCGAGGACGGCAACCACCAGCTCATCGAGAACCCGAAGCTCGAAGAGGGCTCCATCCTCGACGAGTTCGGGTCGGACATGACGGGCCAGCTCAAGGACGACGTCGACATGGCCCGCGGCCTCTGCCCCGAGCTCGACCTCGAGACCTATCGCTCGGGCAACCAGACACCGGTCTTCTTCGGCAGCGCGCTCCAGAACTTCGGCGTGCAGGATCTGCTCGACGGCATCGGCGCGATGGCGCCGGCGCCGCGGCCGCAGCCGGCGGTCGAGCGCGACGTCGAGCCGACCGAAGAGCAGGTCACCGGCTTCGTCTTCAAGATCCAGGCAAACATGGATCCGAAGCACCGCGACCGCGTCGCCTTCGTGCGCCTCTGCTCCGGCAACTTCGAGCGCGGCATGAAGCTCAAGCACACGCGCAGCGGCAAGACGATGAACATCCACAACCCGCTCCTCTTCCTGGCGCAGGATCGCGAGCTGGCGCAGGAAGCGTGGCCCGGAGACATCCTCGGCATTCCCAACTACGGCCAGCTGCGCATCGGCGACACGCTCTCCGAAAAAGAAGACCTGCATTTCACCGGAGTGCCGAGCTTTGCGCCCGAGCTGCTGCGCGCTGTCAGGCCGGACGATCCGATGCGCGCCAAGCACCTGCAGCGCGCTCTCCTTCAGCTTGCGGAAGAGGGCGCCGCACAGGTCTTCCGGGCCCGGCTCGGTGGCCAGCTCGTCGTCGGAGTTGCGGGCAACCTGCAGTTCGACGTTCTTGCCGACCGCATCCGCACCGAGTACGAGGTCGAGGCCTCCTACACCTCGACGTCGGTCACCCTGGCCCGCTGGGTCGAGGCCGACGACCCGAAGATGCTCAAGAAGTTCCTCGACGACAACGAGGCCAAGATGGCCACCGACCACGACGACCTGCCGGTCTTTCTCGCCAACAGCGCGTACTACCTGCAGCGCGCCGAGGAGGACTGGCCGGACATCCGCTTCTTGAAGACGCGCGAGCAGGTGCACTGATGCTCGATCACTCGGAGACCGTCTCTTGAGCATCGTCGTGTACACGGACGGCGGCGCGCGTCCCAATCCGGGCCCCGGCGGATGGGCCGCGATCGTGCTCGACGGCGGCCAGCGCACCGAGCTCAGCGGCGGCGAAGACGAAACGACGAACAACCGGATGGAGCTGAGCGCCGCCATTGCCGCGCTCGAGCATTTGCCGGCGCGCAGCAAGGTCGATCTCTACACCGACTCGACCTATGTACGCCAGGGCATCACGTCGTGGCTGCCGGGCTGGGTCCGCAACAACTGGCAGCGCCGCCAGGGCGGAGCGGTCAAGAACCAGGATCTCTGGCAGCGACTCGCGCGTGCCACCTCAGGCCACGACGTCTCCTGGCACTGGGTTAAGGGCCACGCCGGCAACGAGCTCAACGAGCGCGCCGACGAGCTGGCGACCGAGGAGATCCTGAAGCGAACGGGTGGCGAAGGACCGGTCGCTGCCGAGCCGGCAGCGACGCCGGAGACGGAGCTCCGCGCCACCGTCGCGGTGCGCTGCGTTGGCCGCAACGGCCGCTGGATGGTGCGCGTCGAAGACGGCAGCCGCGAAGAGACGCTCACCGGCCGCAGCGGGCAGACGTCCGCGAACCGCTTGGCGCTCGAAGCGGCGCTCGAGCTCTTCTCCACCCTGCCGCCCGAGCCCGAGCTGCTCATCGTCTCGGGCAGCGACTACCTGCGCCAGGGCGCGACCGAGTGGATGAACGGCTGGAAGCAGCGCGACTGGCACACGTCGTCCGGCGACGCGGTCAAGAATGCCGACCTCTGGAAGCGCATCGACCGCGAGCTCGGTCGCCGCACGATCCACTGGAGCGTGCTCGACAAGAAGAGCGATGTTGCGAAGGAGCTGAAGAAGCTCTTGAAGGGGTAGCGGGCAGCGCTGCGGTGATCGGGTTCCGTGATGCGTCTTTTCGCTTCTTCGATCGCGGTGCCCGCAGAGTCGCGACGGCCGGAAGTACGGCTCGCCGAGGCGCGGACTTGGAGAAGAGCGCCGCCGCAGAAGGCGACCGGAAACAACAGCACCGGAGAGCGGACCGAGTCGCCCGCGTCTTGATTTCGCGGCGAATGCAGACCCTCGCCGCCTACATCCCCAGCGCTGCCCTCACCGCCTCCAGCTGACTCTGCACCTTCACCTGATTCGCCGCGCCCATGCGCAGCAGCTGCTTCTGCGCCGGCTCGAGCGCTTCGAGAACGGGGGCGGCATAGTGGTACGAGAGCGTCTCAGGCACCAGCTGCGGCGGGCTGTCGAGGACCGGAACGGCCTCGAGCTGCGCCAGGGCATCGCTCAAGACGCGATCGAAGGTGCCCGGGTAGCCGAGCTCCGCGAACGCTTCCTGCGCTCGCGGTGCAACGGATCGGTAAAGGTCGGCGACGCCTTCGGGGTCGAGGGAAGCGAAGACGTCGGCAAGCAGATCGTAGCGGGCATAGGAGCGCGCCGAGGGCCGGTCGCCGGCCACGTCGAAGTCACCGCGCGGCTTGAGAAAGCCGACGTGCACGCGCGGGTCTTCGCCGTATGCGACGTTCGAGACGACCTTCACCCCGGTGCGCAGAAGGTCTTCTGTGAGCAACCACTCCGCCAGCTGCGGATGGGAGGAGAGCTGGGCAACGACCTCGCGGAACCATGGATCGCTCGCGTCGAGCTCCGGAACCTCTCCGAAGCCACCGTCTTCCAGCGGCTCCTCGAGATCACTCTCGGCCACCGCAGCCTCGATCGGCATCGAGGGTGAAGAGCCGAGCGTCGGCGGCTGCGGCGCTTCACGCAGGCGGAACCACCAAAAGGCGGCCGCCAGCAACAGAACGAGTCCGATCGCGGCCAGAACCAGAGGAAGCCGTGACGGCCCCTCCGACTCCGCTTCCCAGGCAGGAGCGGGCGCGGCGCCGCCGTCGATCTCGAAGTCGAGGACCTCGCTGCCCCCATCGAGCGGCTGGTCGTCGAAGGTCGATGGACGCGTCGAGAAGTCGTCCGGCGTTCGATCGGTCATCGTCGTCTCCCTGGTCGCAGCAGCGTAGGCACACGAGTGCCTGCAGTCACCTCAGCCTTCTACAACGAGGTACGGAGACGGAAAGTTCCGCGTTTGTCTCTTCCGGTGAGCGAGGAGCACGAAGGCGCGCTCGCTACAGACGCCCAAGTCGCTTGAGGATTGCAAACCCGAGCCATGCCAAGAAGACTCCCCACATCTCGCCGGAGAAGGCCCACGCCATCCCCCCAATCAAGAGCAGCGTTCCGACGAACAGCTTGCCGCGGTCGGCAAGGGCTTCTGGCGGATCGAGTGGCTCCATCGGTCGCGGAAAGCTGAAGCGAAGAGTCCGGGCCCCGACGAGCCAGATCAGCGGCGATCGAAGTAGTTCAGCAGTCCGAACGCAGCGAGGAACCCGGCGTACGAACCAATGTCCCCGAAAAAGAGGCCCGCAACAGCGGAGATGCACAACGCGCAGAGGAAGAAGAGAGCCGTCTCCGGGAGATCGAGCTCGGGTCTCGGTCGCTCCATCGATTCCATCGCAGCTCTCCTCTCGCACTCTCGGCGGGCGGTTTTCGTGACGGGCCTGTCGTACTGACGCAGTCGGAAGCTTGCCAGCTCCGCCTGATGGTCATCTTACAGGAGCACAACGCTGCGGGACTGGCGCCGTGCGGGAGCCGAGGCTAGCGCCAAGCGAAGCTACGCCGCGAGCGCGCGATTCGGCCGCACGCCGCGCAGCACGTCGATCGCCTCGGTGAGGCCGTCGACCGTGAGCTCGTACATCGGGAAGACCTGCCGGATCAGATGGATCGTCGGTGCGTTCCAGATGCGCTTCGGCTCCGGGTTGAGCCAGAGCGAATTCGGGCAGCGTTCGCGGAAACGCTGAAGCCAGGAGAGGCCCGTGTCGTTGTTGTTGTGGTAGTAGTCGATCGCGCCGCCCGCGTGGGTCAGCTCGTAGGGACTCATCCACGCGTCGCCGACGAAGACGACGGACCAGGTGTGGTCGAGGTTCTTGAGGATCTCGGAGGTCGGCTCGCCTTTCCACCGCGAGATGTCGGTGTAGAGCTTCTCGTACGGGCAGTTGTGGAAGAAGCGCGACTCGAACTTCTTGAAGTGGTTTGCCGCGTGCGCAGCGCTGAACAGACGCTCACACAGGATCGTGTGCGGATCCATCGAGCCGCCGACGTCGATCATCAGATAGAGCTTGATCTTGTTGCGCTTCGGCGGGCCGAAGACGAGGTCGATCTCGCCGCCGTTGCGCGCGCTCTCGTCGATCGTCAGATCGAGATCGAGCTCTTCGGGACCTTCATCCTTGTTCAGCTTGCGCAGGCGCCGCAGGGCGACACCGATCTGGCGCGTGTCGAGGATGCGGTCGTTGCGCAGGTTGCGGAAGCGGCGCGACTCGGCGACCTGCACGGCGCTGCGGCCACCGCCGCCGCCGCCGATACGAATGCCGGTCGGATGCTCACCACCGTGACCGAAGGGCGACGTACCGCCGGTGCCGACCCACTTGTTGCCGCCGTCGTGACGCTCGTTCTGCTCTTCGAGGCGCTCGAGGAACTGCTCGCGCAGCGTTTCGAGATCAAGAGCCTCGAGCTTGGCGCGGTCTTCGTCGCTGATCTCCGGCAGAACCGGGTTGGCGAGCCACTGAAGGACCTCGTCATCGATGTCGAACTGATCTTCGAGATCCATGAAGAAGGTCGCGAAGGCCCGGTCGTAGATGTCGAAGTCCGACTCCTTCTTCACCAGGATCGAGCGCGCCAGATGGTAGAAGACACTCAGGTCGGCGCGGGTGAAGCCCATGGCCATAGCCTTCATGAGAGTCAACCACTCGGTGATGGTGACCCGGAGGCCGTGGCCGCGAAGGTGAAAGAAGAAGTCGACGAACATGGGTCTCTCCTCGAAGGAGGTGGCGCTTTGGGGACGGTGGTGCGATGCGCGGCCGGCGCTGGGCACCGGCTCGAGTCTAGCGTTCGATCAGTTGATCTTGCCGCGACGCTGGGCTGCCAGCACCGCCTCGACATCGTTCTCACGCTTGAGCAGGACGCCAAGGAAGGGCAGCTCCTCTTCGATCGCGTCGGTCGAGATGCCGCCGCGACGCAGCGCCGCGATCCAGTCGATGAGCTCACTCGTGGACGGCTTCTTGCGCAGTTCGGGGAGATCGCGCAGCCAGTAGAAACGCAGCAGCACCTGCTGCAGCAGCTCCTGCTCGACGTCCGGATGGTGCACCTGGACGATCCCCTCCATCGTCTCCTTGTCCGGGAACTCGATGTAGTGGAAGACGCAGCGGCGAAGGAACGCGTCGGGCAGCTCCTTCTCGTTGTTCGAGGTGATGATGACGATCGGGCGGAACTTCGCCTCGTGGTGTTCGGAAGTCTCCGTGACGCTGAAGCTCATCCGGTCGAGCTCGTGCAGCAAGTCGTTGGGAAACTCCATGTCCGCCTTGTCGATCTCGTCGATCAGGAGCACGACACGCTGCTCCGCGATCAAGCTCTCGCCGAGCGAGCCGTAGCGGATGTACTGCGAGATGTCCGAGATGTCCTTGTCGCTGAAGCGAGCGTCGTTGAGACGGGCCACGGTGTCGTAGACGTAAAGGCCGTCCTGAGCCTTGGTCGTCGACTTCACGTTCCAGGTGAGCAGGTTCATCACCAGATTCTCGGCGACCGCCTCGGCCAGCACGGTCTTGCCAGTGCCGGGCTCGCCGCGGATGAGAAGCGGCTTCTCGAGCGCAATGGCGACGTTGACGGCGTCGCGCAGCTCGGGGGTCACAAGGTACCGATCGGTTCCAGTGAACTGGTGAAAACTCATCTTGGGATTCTCCTTGCCGACCAACGGACGCGAGGACGCAGGCGGTCTCGTTCGGGGGTGCTTTTAGGGTGCTGTGGCGGCGCAGTGTACTACAGGAACCCCCACCGACCGAACGCTCGGTCGGTCCCGCCGTTGTTGCAACAGCGGCCGATTTCCGGCCCTTTCAGGGGCAGCGCTAGACTACGAGAGCACCCCGATGGAAGAACCCGCCCAGCGCTCGTCGCCAGGAGCCAACGCCATGACCGATGCGCAGACTCTCCAGCAGCTTCTCGACGCCTCGGAGCGCGTCGTGGCGTTCACCGGCGCCGGTATCTCGACGGAGTCCGGCATTCCGGACTATCGCAGCCCCGGTGGTGTCTGGACCAAGTACCAGCCGATCCTGTTCGAGGACTTCATGTCGTCTGCCGAAGCGCGCCGGGAGACCTGGCGCCGCAAGATCGGCTCCTCGCTGGAGATCGGCCCTCTCGACCCCAACGAAGGCCATCTCGCCCTGGCTCGGCTCTACGAAAGAGGCAAGCTCGGCGCCGTGATCACACAGAACATCGACGGGCTCCATCAGGACTCGGGGATTCCCGAGAGCAAGGTCATCGAGCTGCACGGGAACACGACCTACGCCAAGTGCGTCGAGTGCGACCAACGCTTCGAGCTCGACGACATGATCGATCACTTCGAAAAGACCGGCGAGGCACCCGTCTGCCCCTGCGGTGGCTACATCAAGACCGCCACGATCTCGTTCGGGCAGCCCATGCCGGCCGAGCCGATGCAGCGCGCGGAGTACGAGTCGACCCACTGCGACCTCTTTCTCGTGCTGGGAACCTCGCTCGTCGTCTTCCCCGCGGCTTCTTTCCCGCTGATCGCCAAAGAAGCCGGCGCGCGCGTCGCCATCGTGAATCGCGAGCCCACCGAGTTGGACATCTACTTCGACCTCGTCGTCCACGGTGAGCTCGGCGAGACTCTCACTCTGGCCATCCCCCACGCCTCTTAGAGGCGGCGGATCTTCGGACTCAGCTGGCGAGAAGCCCGGCTCGACTGACCCAGCGGGTCGCCGCACGGAGGCACGCCGGATCGAAGTGAGCCCTGCTCGCGCGGCACACCCGCTTTGACGGTGAACACAGGACCGTCCGTGCTGCAGCGATCGAAGAAAGGACCCAGCTCAACGGGCCGCTGGAGCGAAGCCAGCGCAGGCGACGGCATCGCGCCGACGCGAACTTAGCCATATCGGCTAAGATCTCAGCGCTAGCTTGACTACCTTATAGCCATCTACTAAGATTCTTCGCATAGACGGAATTCAACGTCAGATCTGACTGTTGACATGTTCGATTCCCGCTCTACTCACGAACTCACAGGAGACCCGACATGAACGCACTTCTTCGCACTTCTCGTCCTTTCGCACACCTCGTCGATCAGTTCTTCGACGATGGTTTCTTCGCACCTTCGACGGCGCAGCGCCCCGGCGAAGGCAACGAACGCTCGTTCTCTCCCGCGGTCGACCTCAGCCAGAGCGAGGAGGAGTACCGGATCCAAGTGGACCTTCCTGGCCTCGCGAAGGGAGACCTCTCTCTCACCGTCGAGGACGACTCCCTGACCCTCTCGGGTGAGCGCACGTTCACCAAAACGGCCGAAGGCGAGAGCTTCAACCGCATCGAACGAACGTTCGGCAAGTTCTCGCGAACCTTTCAGCTGCCCGCCAATGCCGACTCCAGCAAGGTGACCGCGGCCTTCGAAAACGGAGTACTCACCATCGCGCTGCCGAAGCGCGAGGAGGCGAAGCCTCGCGAGATCGAGGTTCAGTGATCGGCACAGGCAGTGTTCCGCTGCCCGTGAACCCCTGAGTCTCGTGGCTCCGCCCTGGGAGCCGATCGAGAGAGTCCCGCGGATCTCGTTGCATGAGACCGCGGGACTTTTTTCCTCGGCCCCTAGCGGCGGAGCCATTTGTTTCTTAGGATTCGGGCACCGGTCCCGAACGACTTGCCGCCGTCCTCGCGCGCCACGGCTGAGCTTCGTCTCGCTGACCGAATTCAACGACAAGCCCCTCAACTCCACGACACGACCTCGCGGACACGCAGGGGCCTCGCCGCGCGCACTCCTCTGGAGAACACTGATGACGGATTCCGACAACGCCACGCCGAGCAACGAAGAAAACAACACCGAGACCGAGACTGCAGAACAGCCCGCAGTCGCCGCAGCGCCAGAGACTGCCCCCGAGGCGGAGGCGCCTGCGGAGAGCAAGCTCGCCGAGGCGACGGTCGAAGCCGTGCAGCCTACTGAGGACCCGACCGAGGCCGAGACAGCAGCCGTTTCCGTCCCCGTCGCCGCGGCGTCCGCCACGGAGCCCCCGGCCGACGATCCCGCCGAAGCTCCCACCGCCGAAGTCGTCGTTCCCGTCCAGGAGGCGGCCGCCGACTCGCAGGACGCACCTGCGCAAGACGCTTCCGCGAGTGAGGAAGCCGCCGTGGAACCCCCCGCTGTCGAAACCCCGGAGACTCCTGGCGGCGAGCCGGCCGCCGACCCAGCAGCCGAAGCGGCGCCTGCCGAAGCACCGGCGGAGCCCGCTCCCGAGCCGACGATGGAAGAGATTCTCGCGGCCAATCCTCAGCTCGTCGAGATTCACGCGGCGATCGAGAGCAAGATCCCGGTCGAAGGCAAGGTCATCGGCTGGAACAAGGGCGGCTTCCACGTCACCCTCGGCGGCACGCCCGCTTTCTGCCCGAAGTCTCAGATCGAACTCGGCAAGCCCAAGAAAGCGGCCTCCTACGTCGATCGCAGCCTCACCTTCCGCGTCATCGAGATCAAGGACGCCGGCAAACGCGTCGTCGTCTCGCGCGCCGACATCCTCAAGGAGCAGCGCCAGCAGCTCCTCCAGACTCTCTCCGAGCGCGTGCTCAGCGGCGAGCCGATGACCGGAAAAGTCACGTCGATCACCGACTTCGGTGCGTTCGTCGACCTTGGCGGCCTCGAAGGCTTGGTCCACCTCTCGCAGCTTTCCCGCAAGCGCGTCGAAACGCCGCGCGACGTCGTGCAAGTCGGCAACGAGGTGCAGGTCAAAGTCACCAAGATCGAGAAGGGCGGCGATCGAATCTCGCTCTCGATGAAGGCTCTCGAGCCCGACCCCTGGAAGAACGCGGACGAACGCTACCCGACCGGCAGTCAGTTCACCGGCAAGATCCTCCGCAAGACCGACTTCGGTCTCTTCGTCGAGCTCGAGGACGGCCTCGAGGGACTCGTGCACACCTCCCAACTGCCTCTTGGCAAGAAGCTCGAGGACCTCGAGTTCGAGATCGGCAACGAGATCACCGGCTGGATCCGCGACGCCAACCCCGAACGTCGACGCCTGTCGCTCGCCCTGCGTGAGGTGGCCCAGACGAACCCCTGGAAGGACGTGCACGAGCGCTTCACCGAGGGTGCCGAGGTCGAAGGTCAGGTCGAGCAGGTCGCCAAGTTCGGCGTCTTCGTGATGCTCGAGCCGGGTCTCACGGGCCTGCTGCCCTTCTCCGCGATGCAGCGCGGGCCGAACTCGACGGCTCGTCCGCCGCAGCCGGGTCAGGGCATCAAGGTACAGATCTCGTCGATCGACGCCAAGAAGCGCCGCATCTCGCTCGCTCCGATCGGCTCCAAGCTGGAAGGCACCAAGGCCGACTATCAGGAGTACAAGAAGAGCACCGACACCGGCACCGGGCTCGGCGCCATGGCCGCAGCCTTCGCGAAGCTCAACAAGTAGACGTCGCCGGCTGACTCATGGCCGACAAGCACATCTACAAGGTGATCTTCCACTCGCAGGGCGAGGTCTACGAGATCTATGCCCGCGAGATCTCACAGGGCGGGCTCTTCGGCTTCATCGAAGTCGAAGAACTGGTCTTCGGAGAGAAGACACAGGTCGTCGTCGACCCCTCGGAAGAACGATTGAAGGTGGAGTTCGACGGCGTCAAGCGCACCTACCTGCCCATGCACTCGATCCTTCGCATCGACGAGGTCGACAAGGAGGGTCAGGGGCGCATCCACAGCGGCGGCACGGACGCCGGATCGGTGACGCCGTTCCCCGTCCCGGTCTACCCGCCGAAGAACAGCTCCGACTGAGGCCCCCATACGAAGTGCCCGTTCTTCCCTCGCCGGGAAGCTCCGCCGAGTCCGAGCGGGAGCGCAACGGAGGTGGGGAGGCAGTGCGAGGCAAGAGGGGCGTTCGTGCCCCGCTCCTTTTGCGAGCGCGTCGATGTCCGGGTCAAAAGCGACGCTCCACGGAGAATCCGCATTTCGGAGTCGTCTCGTGAAGCGCGTTCGGAAACGACTCGTCGGCGGCGCACCGCCCGAGCGGTTTGCCGGCTTCTGAAAACTTCTGGATCAGACGCTGGAGGTCAGGGAGCTGCGGCGGACTTTCCGAGTGCGTAGAGGTTGTCCAACGTTCGAATGAGTAGGAGGCCATCGGAGGCTGCAGCGCTCGTCATGACCACCTCATCGAGGTCGTTGGTCGCCAAAAGCTCGAAGTTTCGTCCCGCCTTGACGACGTAGGTCGTTCCCGTCTCGGTTGTGAAGTAGAGGCGACCGTCCGCCGCGATGCCGGAGCCGGAGAAACTGTCGGCCTTGCCTACGCGCTCGCGGTAGATCTCTTCGCCCGTCGCCGCGTCGTAAGCGGTCAGTCGACCGTTCATCTGCATCGTGTACAGCAGACCACGGTAGGCCACCGGCGTCGGGATGTAGACCCCGCCACGCTTCTTGCTCCAGACGATCGACTCGTTCGAGCTCTCGCCGGCGGCAAGAGAGAGGTCTCCCTGACCACCCGGGCGCACAGCGTAGATCGGGCGGGCCGGAGGATAGTTGGCTGTTACGTACGCGACGCCGTCGAGCACGATCGGCGTCGCGACGGTGACCTCGGAGTTGGGTCCGAGGGTCCACAGCTCCTCGCCGGTCTGAGCGTCGTAGCCGCGAATCGTGGTGCCGTTGGTGACGACTTCGTCGCGGCCCGAGTCCGAAGCAGCCGGCAGGATCGTCGGCGTGCCCCACGTCGGAATCTCCTCGCGCTCGGTGCGCCACAGCTCGCGTCCGCTGTCGAGCGCAAAGGCGGCGACGTAAGACTGTTCCTGGATGTCGACCTGAACGATCACCTTGCCGTCGTGCAGGATCGGCGAGCTGCTGAACCCCCATTCATAGGTCGGGTCGTAGAACCAGCCGCTGTTGAGCACGCCGAGATCGACCTTCCAGAGCTCCTTCCCGTCGCGGTCGTAGCAAAAGAGGCCCTCCGACGGAAAATGGACGACGATCCGATCTCCGTCGGTCGCCGGTGTCGGGTTGGCGTGCGACGACTTCAGATGCCGCTTCACCTTGGGCACCCCTCGGGCCGCAACCGTCTCCCACAGCTTCTTGCCGGAGTGAAGCTCCAGCGCGACGAGTTTCCAGGCGTGCTCCGAGGCGTCGTCCACGGAGTCGACGTCGCCGTAAAGACCGGTGCGAAAGGTGCTGTCGGCTCCCTCGCTTTCGACCGTTGCGACGTAGACCCGATCGCCGAAGACCACCGGTGACGACAGCGCGATGCCCTCGACCGGCACTTTCCATGCGACGTTCTCGCCACTCTCGGCATTCCAAGTCAACGGAATCCCCTGGCCGTCGGCGTTGCCGGCCGCTCCTTCGCCGCGAAACTGCGGCCAGGGCCGAGCCGCGGTACGCACGACTGGCGGCTCTGGCTCTGCGTCGACAGCGACGTCCGCGACGGCCGCCTGGGCCTCGACCACCGGCGCAGCCCGCTGAAAGGGAAACTCACCGCCGTTCTGGTAGAGCACGAAGCGCTCGATGGTGCCGGCCCGGCCCGAGAACTCCATCTCGACTCCGGGCACCACCGTCGAGTAGAAGCGTCCGTCGGCGCGCGCCAGGAGATCGAAGGGCCCCTGGCCCTGCACTTGGCCCTCCAGGCGACCGTCCTTGACGCGGACGTCGATCTTCATCCCCATCTGCTCGTTGGCAAAGGTGCCGGCGTGCGCGGCGAGCTCCTCGGCCGAGAGCTCGACGGCGCTGACCGGGTCGGCCGCGGGAGCAAGGGGCTCGAGGTAATCGATCATCTTCTTCACACCCCGCTGCTTCGCTTGCTCGAGCGCGCTCCGGAGCTGCGCCGGCGTGACCTCGCTGTTGGCGACCAGCTTCTTGACCAGCTCGACGTCGGCGAAGCTCACGGCCGCTTGCAGCACACCCGCGCTCTCCTCGATCCCCTTCTCCAGGATCAGCTCGAGCACCTCGCGGTGGGCCGGAGACGACTGCATCTTGAACAGGGTCCAGTTGGCCGGCGTCGAGTTGTAGAAGGTGTCTCTGACGTTCGTGTCGGCTCCTGCTTCGAGCAGCGCCTGCACGACCTCGACGTGGCCCTTTTCGGCGGCAAAGGAGAGCGCGGTCGCGCCGTACCGGGTCTTGGCGTCAACGTCGACTCCCGCATCGAGAAGCTGCTTCACGGCCGCCAGCTCGCCGCGCCGAGCGGCATCGAAGAAGCGCTCCTCCCGCTCCTGCGCCGCCAGCGAGCTCGGTCCGCTCAGGGTCAGCAGGACGAGCGCACACGCGCTCATCAACGCCAGCCGGTGAAGCGTGGGGTTCTGGTGAGCAATCTTCATGGACGGAGCCTCCTGGGACCGTGATCCGGGTTTGTCGTTCGTTACGCGGAGCGGCTGCGCAAAGTTTCGCAACGCGGTTGGGCGAATCGCCTCACGGAGCCTGCACAGATCTTGACCAAACGGGCCGAATGAACGGAGACTTGGCAGCCCGCTGACGGCACCCCGCGATTCTCCCCGTGATCTACACTCTACTGCCGGGCCGAACGCTGCCGCAGCCCTGATCTAGGAGAGCTTGACTATGTCCCCCTCGAACGCTTCCGTACCGCACCGTACCCGTATCCTGCGCGCCACCCTGGCGGGCCTCCTGCTCCTGGGAGTGGCGAACGCCGCCACGGCACAGGTCTCGCAGCCGGCGAAGATCGCCGTCGTCGACTTGGAGCGCGTCTTTGCCGAGTCTCCTCCGGGACAGGAGCTGCGGGCGGAGGTCGAGACGCTCCAACAGACCGTGCTTGCCGACATCGAGACGAAGACCAAGGAGGCCGAAGCTCTGCGAGCCTCGGCCGTCGGCAAGAGCGTGGAGGAACAAACGCAGATCCAGCGGCAGATCGAGGATCTCGACCGCGAGGTCCGTCGCGTCCGAGAGACCGCCCAGCGCCAGATCTCCACCTCGGAGCAGGAGAAGCGCAACGGGTTCCAGGAGCTCGTGCAGCCGATCTTCGCCGAAATCCAGCAGACGCAGGGCTTCGACCTGATCCTCAACATGAACCGCGCCATCGTCATCTTCGCCGGCCCGCGCATCGACATCACGGAAGAGATCGTCGCCAAGATCAAGGCGGCTCCGTAACAGCCCGCGGCTCAGCATGACTTCAGAGCCGCGAGGAGACGCGCCGCAGCCGTCGGCTCGTGCCGACGGCTCAGGCCCCGTGCGAGAACGCAGGATCGAGCTCGGCCGACAAGACGTGCTCACGCTGCAGACCGACGGCAGCCGCACTCCTGAAGGCGAACTGGCCGTCCGAGCCCGGTTCGAGACTCCGATCGAGCGGAGCTGGACGATCAGGACCGAGGGACGTCATCACCGACCGACATCGCCGGGCACCCCGGTCTACTTCCACGACCGGTTCTTCGAGGTGCTGGAGCATCGTGCGACGAGCTCCGGGCACGTCTACCTGCTCGAGAACTGGGACCCCGACTTCGGAATGTCGGGACCGGCAGAGCTTTCCGAGGCGACGGTCCGCGTCGCCTACGAACAGTACGCCGACGCCGTCCGGCGCGAGCAGGCTCGGCCGCTGCTCGCCGCCCTCTCGCCCCTGCTCGGAATGCTGCCCGCGGACTGGCAGTTCGAGCTCGAGGAGCGCTACGACTTCGTGCCGGAGCGCGCCACGGCCATCTCCGGGCTCCTGCTGACGACGCTCAACGTCGCCCTCGCGCTCTACTGTTTCTGGCAGCTCGTCCATCAGGCCAAGGCGCCCGTCACGCTCCCGCTCCACCTCTACCTGATCGGTGAATCGCTGCTCCGCTGGGCCTGTGGCTTCCTGCTGCGCCAGCCCCTCGGATCGCTGCCGGTGGTCCTCGTCGCTCGCGTCGCCGAGGCCTTCCGCCCGGCTCGCGTCCTGCAAGCCGTCAAGACCGTGGAGAGGCCGGACCTCACCGACGACCACGTCGTCATCGATCAGCACGAAGAGGTTCCGCGAGTGCTCATCGAGACCGAGCGCGCCAAAGCCGACTGGCTCCTGAACCGCACCGGCATCGAGTGGTCCGACCGGCTCTGGGTGCCGGTCGTTCACGAATCCGATCCCGAGTCGGGAGTGCACCGCTACGAGCTCGAGCCTCACGAAGAGGGCGATCTGATGGTGCAGAGGCTCGTCTACGACCCGAGGGAGGCGCGCCTGCGACGCGATCTAGAGGAGCTGACGAGAGACCGAACGCTCATCGAGACGATCACCCCCGCGCTCGGCCTGCTGGACGCCGAACGCAAAGAGCGTCTCAGCGCCCTGCATGAGCTCGACGTCAACGGCAGCACGCGCACCAGCATCGCCATCACGGCGGTCTTCGCCATGCTTCTCGCTTCGATGGCCTTCGTCTACCTGAACACCGGAGAGGGCGACGGGTGGGACGTGCTGGCTCTGATGGCCGGCGTACTCGGGCTGCTCGACGTTGGCCGGCGACAGCTGCTGTTCGGCAAAGTCGTCGGCTCACCCCTCGGCATTCCGCTGCGCGGTTTCGCCGATCAGGCGATCCGCCGGGGCGAGCGCGCCCGCCAGCTGTCGATACGCTGCTGGGGAAAAGAGGGCCCGCGCCGCATGGACCTCGCACTCGCTGCGGTGTCCGGAGCATGACGTCGCTGGCGAGAGAGTGGGGCCAGCAGTACGACGCGCTGGAACCCTGGGGACTCTCGGCCAACTTTCGAGCGCAATTCGAAGCGCTCGCCGAAGGACGGATCCACCCCGCATCGGATCAGGCACTCCCGCCGACTCCGGGGCGGGTGGTGCTCGAGCTGCGCGGCGAGCTCACCGTTCTGACCGCGGACGGAGAGAGGGTCGCACGGATTCCGGGACGCCTGCGACACCGAGCGGCCGATCCCGAGGCGCTGCCGACGATCGGCGACTGGGTCGTGCTCGAAGCTCGTGAGGGCGACGGCTACGACCGCGTCGAGTGCATCCTGGAGCGCACGTCGCGGATCGTGCGCAAGACACCGGGCGAAAAGACCGAGCAGCAGCTCGTCGCCGCCAACATCGACACCGTCTTCATCGTCATGGGGCTCGACGGCGACTTCAACCTGCGCCGCCTCGAACGCTTCCTGCTGACCATCCTCGACTCCGGCGCGGCGCCGGTCATTCTGCTGTCCAAGTCGGATCTCAGCGACGAAGTCGCGCGCCGTGTAGCGAGCGCCGAGGAGGTCGCCGCGGGGGCACCGGTCCACGCCATCAGCAACCTGACCGGAGACGGACTCCGGGCACTCGACCCCTACCTGCAACCGGCCAGGACACTCGCTCTGATGGGCTCTTCGGGCGTCGGCAAGTCGAGCCTTGTCAACGCCCTGAGCGGCGACGAGGTCATGGCGACCGGTGCCGTCAGGGCCACGGACGATCGAGGCAAGCACACCACGAGCCACCGCCAGCTCGTCCGCCTGCCGTCCCGTGCTCTACTCATCGACAACCCCGGAATTCGTGAGATCCAGCTCTGGGTTTCTGAAGAGAGCATCGCGCAGACCTTCCCCCGAATCGATCGCCTCACGCAGCAGTGTCGCTTCGCCGACTGTGCTCACGATCGCGAGCCGGGCTGCGCGCTGCGCGAAGCCCTCGACGCCGGAACGATCGACCCTCAACGCCTGAACAGTTACCTCAACCTCAAGCGCGAGCTCGCCGAGCTCGAAGAGCGCCAAGCTCAGCGCAGACGTGCCCCGAGGCGCCGCGGGCGCCGCAGGCGTCGGCGCTGAAGCTGGCCCAGAAAGTGAGCTCCTCTTGCCCAGACTGACTGCTCTCCTCCTCCGCGCAGCCTTGCCCATCCTTCTCTGCGCGACATCGCTCGTCGCCCAGGGCGTCGACATCGAAGAGGTCGCCAGCATCTCGGGCGTGCCGGTCGCCATCACGCACGCCGGCGACGATCGCGTGTTCATCACCGAGCAGTCGGGCCGCGTGCTGATCCTGCGGGGTGGCAACGTCAGCGCGACGCCTTTCCTCGACATCACCGACCGGGTCCGGTCCGGCGGCGAGCAGGGGCTCCTCTCCATCGCATTTCACCCGCGCTACGCGTCCAACGGTCGCTTCTTTGCCAACTACACCAACTTCTCGGGCGACACCGTCATCGCCAGATTCGAGGTCTCGGGCGGCAACCCCGATCGCGCCAATGCCGCCAGCGAACGCGAGCTGCTCGTCATCCCGCAGCCCTTCACCAACCACAACGGCGGCCAGCTGCAGTTCGGCCCCGACGGCTACCTGTACATCGGCATGGGCGACGGCGGCTCTGCGAACGACCCGGACTGTCTGGCCCAGAACACGACGAGCCTGCTCGGCAAGATGCTGCGACTCGACATCGACACGGGTGCGAACCAGGCGCCGTTCTACACCGTTCCCGCCGACAACCCCTTCATCGGGTCGAACGAGGCCCCAGACGAAGCGTGGGCGACCGGTCTCCGGAATCCCTGGCGGTTCTCCTTCGACCGCCAGACCGGCGAGCTCTTCATCGGTGACGTCGGCCAGAACCAGATCGAGGAGATCTCCTATGCCCCGGCGGGCAGCAACGGCGGCTTCAACTACGGTTGGAAGGTCATGGAAGGCTCGCGCTGCTTCAGCACCAACGCCTGCGGCTCCGTTCCGCCCTGCAACTCGCCCCTGCTGACCGATCCGATTCTCGAGTACGACCACTCGCAGGGCTGTTCCGTGACCGGCGGCTACGTCTACCGGGGCAACGACGTCTCCGAGCTCAGCGGCGACTACGTCTACGGCGACCTCTGCTCACGACAGGTGTGGGCGGCGTCGAGGCAGGGCAACCGCTGGTCGAGTCGCGAGGTGCTCGTTGCACCGCGCCAGATCACGACCTTCGGCGAGGACCGGGACGGCGAGCTCTACATGGCCGGGCAGAACGGCGACATTTACCGGTTCACGGGTACGCCGTCCAGCGGGCCCACGGGCACGGTGAGCCTCGTGCCAACGACGACGACAGCGATCGAGTCCGACGGCCCGGTGGCCTTCCTCGTCCAGCGCACCGGCGGCACGGGCGGCGCGGCCAGCGTCGACTACGAGACGCGCGATCAGACCGCGACCGCGGGCAGTGACTACGTCGCCGCTTCCGGCACTCTGGAGTGGACCGACGGAGACGATTCCAGCCGCGAGTTCGAGATCACACTGATCGACGATGACGGCTTCGAATCCGACGAGACCTTCGAGATCTTGCTCAGCAACGCGCAGGGGGCCAGCCTCGGCGATCGCGCGGCGACCGTCACTCTGCAGGACGACGATCCGTCGAGCTTCAACTGCACGACCGACCCCTTCACTCTCTGCCTCGAAGACGGACGCTTCCGTGTGCGCGCTCAGTGGGCCTCGCGCCAGGGCAACTCCGGCGCTGGCCGCGCGGTGCAGTTGACGCCCGACACCGGCTTCTTCTGGTTCTTCGATCCAGAGAACCTCGAGGCCGTCGTCAAAGTGCTCGACGCCTGCACGCCTTTCGAGGCCTACTGGGTCTTTGCTGCGGGCCTCACCGACGTCGAAGTGGTGCTCGAAGTCACCGACAGCTCGACGGGCCAGCTCCAGCGCTATGAGAACCCGCAGGGCACACCGTTCCAGCCGGTCCAGGACACGGCTGCTTTCGACTGCACGCCCTGATCCCTCGGAGGCGCTTCGTGAGCGGTACCCGTTTCTCCGTCCTGCTGCTCTTCGCGGCGGCGCTGGCCGCGCTCTCCTGCGAGGGCCGAGAGCCTTCCGCTGCGCCGCTCGCAGCGGCGGAGCCCGAGGTTCCAGCGCCACCGCCCACCTACGGCCTCGACGAAGCTCTTGTCGCCGGTGCCTTCGAGCGCGCCGACGACCTTCGCCTCCTGCAGGCCCTCCTCGTCGCTCGCCACGGCGAAATCGAGCGTGAGCAGGTCTTTCGCGGACCGGGCCTCGAGCGTCCGACCAACATCAAGTCCGCCTCGAAGAGCATCATCTCGGCGCTCGTCGGCATCGCGATCGCCGAAGGGCATCTCAGCGGAGTCGATGAGCCGATCACCTCGTTCTTCAAGCCGACCCAGAGAACCGATCCGGGAGTCGCCGAGATCACCATCGGGCACCTGCTCTCGATGCAGGCCGGGCTCGAGCCCACTTCGTTTGGCAACTACGGTCGCTGGGTGTCGAGCAGCAACTGGGTGCGATTCGCTCTCGAGCGCCCCATGGTCGACGAGCCGGGCGGCCGCATGCTCTACAGCACCGGCAACACGCACCTGCTCTCCGCGATCCTGACGCAGGCGACCGGCCAGAGCACCCTGAGCTACGCCCGACAGAAGCTCGGGCGAACTCTCGGCCTCCAGGTGGCGCCCTGGACCCGCGATCCGCAGGGCATCTATTTTGGCGGGAACGAGATGGGGCTGAGCCCGCGCGATCTCTTCAAGTTTGGAGAGCTCTACCGGAACGGCGGGCGTCACGAAGACCAGCAGGTCCTCCCGGAGGAGTGGATCCGCGAGTCGTGGCGCCGGCGCACCACGTCCGACTGGAGCGGCCACGACTACGGTCTCGGCTGGTGGATGCGGACCGCCGGTCGCTACGACGTCTTCTTCGCCTGGGGCTACGGCGGCCAGTACGTCTTCATCGTTCCGGACCTCGAGCTCACGGTGGTGACCACCTCGGAGTCGCTCGCACCGCGCGAGCGGGGGCACAACCGCGCACTCCACCGCCTTCTCGACGAATGGATCATCCCTGCCGCCGAAGCCGGTGAGCAGCTCGCACGGGAAGACGTCGGTCCAGCTCCAGAAACCCGTCCCGCCGCACCGTGACGAATCGGCAGGGCGCGGCCCCCTAGTCGGCGTCCGTGAGTTGGAAGCGCCGTTCCGCCGCCGAGT